>JAKAIL010000171.1 GCA_021825235.1 Bacteroidota bacterium
CGAGACCACGCGCGCGAACATCGAAGTGTCCGGTGCCGAAGCCATCGATCTGCCCGATCCCAAGGGACTGCTTACGCAGCTCGAAGCTCCTTTTAAGGGGAATATGGATTTAGAAGCCCTCGAAGAGACCATCCAGCAGGTGGGTCCGGAGAACATTCCGATCGTCATGCTAACGCTCACCAATAATTCCGGCGGCGGACAGCCGGCTTCGATGGAAAATATTCGGAAGACGAGCGAACTTGCGCACAAGTATGGCATTCCATTCTTCCTCGATGCCTGCCGCTTTGCGGAGAATGCTATGTTTATCAAACTGCGCGAACCGGGCTTTGCTCACTTGCCGGTCAAAGAGATCGCGCAGGAAATGTTTTCCTATGCCGATGGCTGCACCATGAGCGCCAAGAAGGACGGCCTCGTCAACACCGGCGGGTTTATCGCCATGAACGATGCCGACCTTGCCATGCGGGCGCGTAACGTGCTCATCGTTACCGAGGGATTTACGACCTACGGTGGGCTTGCCCGCCGCGATCTGGTGGCGATTGCCCGGGGACTCGTCGAAGTGCTCGACGAATCGTACCTCGCGTACCGGCTCCGTTCCATCGAATATCTGGGCGACGCGCTGATGAAGAACGGGGTTCCCATTATGCGGCCGACGGGTGGCCATGCGGTTTATCTCGATGCCGTGCGGTTCGCTCCTCATATTCCGCTGGACTACTATCCGGCGCAAGCGATTGTTTGCGAGTTGTATCGCCATGCGGGCATCCGGTCCGTCGAAGTGGGTAGCGTTATGTTTGGTAAATACGCGCCGGATGGCACGCAGGTCCATCCGCGCATGCAGCTTGTGCGCCTCGCCATTCCACGAAGAGTTTATACCCAGAGCCATATTGATTATGTGGCCGAAGCGGTGAGTGAAGTATTCGAACACCGCGAAGCCATTCCCGGACTTCGCATAACGTATGAGGCGCCCGTACTCCGGCATTTTACCGCCCACTTCGAGCCAATCCTATACACGAAGGAACCGGTTACCGCCAAATTTCAAGAACAGGTGGCAGTCTGAAGCTACCAATTTGCTTACGCTCGGAAAGTATTTACGGTTAAGAATTTATCGTTGTAAGATACTTTCCGGGAAAAAGTCAAATAATTAGTTACCTTTGGAAGAAAAGTCTTTCTTCGGATTGAGAAAGCCGCCTCGTATGATAGTCAAAATCGTTCCGGGGAACCAAGAAGAAGATTGCCGCCGGTCCAAATCGGTATAAAAAAATGATTCGGCTCAGTAAAGAACCTTTATGATTTGTTAACGCGGACAAATCGAAAGTCTTCAAAAACAGCCCGATTTCCATGGTCTCGAACGGCGGTATGCCGGTTGAAATGCTCGCAATGGAAATCCAAAATAACGACCATGTTACGATCAAACCTCGCACGGACGATCAAACTTGACGGTGAAATATACCGGGAAAGTTTCTTTCCGGGGCTGAGGAGCATCGAATTAGAAGAGCAAAGTCCAAGGGAGTTAAAAATCTTTACGCTATTTGCGGTAAAAATATTAACGAAATTCATAAACCAGATTACTCTACCTTCAAAACTGCTGCAATTGGAAGGATTTTTAACTCCGGCACAATAACGGCAAGGAATTATAGACAAACTGTAACGACTATGTTACTCCGCTCTTTAACACTCGCTATTGTTACCACGGCTGCCCTGGCAGCGGGCGGAACGCTCGCCGGAGCAGCAGCCCAGGCGAACCCGAGCCATCCCGCCACCTGCGCGAAAGTTACCGAAGCCGGATACCGAATGAGCTCCTCCAACGCCGTGGTGATGAACCTTTCCGGGACCACGCCGATCAGCCGGTGGAGCATGTGCGCCCACGGTATCACAGGAACCGCCGAAATGACGATTTCCCCGTTCGAGCAATTGCTCGCGATCAATAATCTATCCTTCGACCTGCCGGTCCATAACCTAAAGGGCGACCATGAGGCCATGGACGATCACGCCTACACCGCGCTCAAGGCCGACCACTATAAGGACATTGTGTTCCGGCTCGCATCGGCCACGATAGCAGCCAACAGCCAGGGCTATCTTGTCAACGGGACCGGTATGCTCACGGTTGCCGGCGTTTCGCGGCAGGTGACGCTCCTCATGCACTCCCAAATCAATCCGGATGGGTCCATTACCTTCACCGGTTCCCAGAATTTACGAATGTCAGATTACAACGTGGAGCGTCCGTCGCTGCTGTTTGGCGCGATCCGCGCCTCGGACGATATGACGCTTACTTTCACGTTGATTTTTACCAAACAACCATCATGAATACGAAACATACCACCCCCCGCTTTGCGAGGCTCGCCTCGGTGCCCCTCGCCCTTCTATTCTTCCTTTCCCTTGGTGCTGCCAGTAATGCGCAAGCTCCATATCGCATCGGTGGAACTCCGACCATGACGCTCTATGGAACTTCCACGCTCCACAACTGGACGATGACCGCCCATTCCTTCACGGCCAATGGCGTGTTCACCGCGGACAACAACCAGCTCACCGCCATCAATTCGCTCACGGTGGACCTGCCGGTCCATAACCTCAAGGGCGAGAGCGGTGGCTTGAACGACAACGCCTACGATGCGCTCAAGGCCGATAAGTTCAAAGACATTACCTATAAACTCTCCTCGGCGGATATTACTCCCGAGGGAGGAAGCAAGTACAAGATCGCGGCCCATGGGAACCTGACCATCGCCGGCAGCACGAAGCCCGTCACGCTCGATGCCAATGGCGTGCTCAATGCCGATGGCTCGCTCTCCGTCAGCGGTTCGGTTGCGCTCAAGATGACAGACTTCGGTGTGAAGCCTCCGAGCTTCATGTTCGGCGCAATGAGCGCAGGTGATAAGCTGACGCTCAACTACTCCTTAGTTTTTGTAAAGTAATTTACCCCCTCACCATAAAATCTTAACGACCATGAAAACCAACCTACTCAAGATGAGCCTGAAGGTTCTCCTTCTCGCATGCTTCATTGTACCGGGCGTTACCTTTGCGCAGGAACCGCCGATGCAGTACTTCCGCGATCCGGGCTTGGCCGGTTTGAATACATTCGAGACCACGAAGGCCGATACGACCCCCTTCACAGGCGTTCACGTTCGGGTCGGCGGTGCCTTTGCACAGACTTGGCAAACGCTTACGGATGGTAACTACATTGACCGTAGTTCCACAACGCTCACCAAGGCCGACTCCAATAACTTTCTCAAACCCCTCGGGGCCGGATTCAATCTCGCTATGGCGAATATGACTCTGGATGCGCAAGTGGCGGACGGTATTCGAATCAATGTGACGACTTATCTTTCCACGCGGCACCACGAGGATTGCTGGGTGAAGAATGGTTACCTCCAGATGGACAAAGCAGACTTTCTTCACAGCGATCTCATCAACGATCTCTTCAAGTACCTTACACTCGACATTGGAGACCTTGAAGTCGATTACGGCGATGCACACTACCGCCGTGCCGATGCGGGTAACGAAATGCACGATCCGTTCGTGGAAAATTATATCATGGACGAATTTGCTACCGAAATTGGCGGTGAAGCGTACTTTCATGATCCAAGCGGCGTTCTCGCGATGGTCGGTATCACCGATGCGCAATTGAACCCGACCGTCTTCCAATCCAATGTTGTTGACTCGTCGACAAAAGAAGTGACAAGCTACGATCCCGCATTCTTGGCGAAGGTCGGTTATGATCATCAGATCAATGAGGATCTTCGCATCCGACTCACCGGTTCGTATTATGGCGTCAGCAATACGAATAGCAATACGCTTTTCGGTGGTGACCGCGCTGGCTCCCACTATATGCTCTACCTGGTGAATCAATCCACCGCCGCAGCAGCCTCCAGTGGTGATGCGAACGAAGTCTTCACCGATGGCCGGTACAATCCGGGATTCCGCGCAAACGTGAGCACTTTTATGATCAACCCATTTATCAAGTATGATGGACTCGAGTTCTTCGGAACCTATGAAAGTGCGAACGGTCGTGCCAGCAACGAAACAGATACGCGCAATGCAACACAACTTGCTGGCGACCTGCTGTACTACTTCGGTCCCGAACAGAACCTGTGGGTTGGAGTTCGCTACAACTCGCTCGATGCGCAACAAGCTCCGAAGAGTGCGAATCTCCCGGATGTGAAGATTACGCGCATTGCCGGCTCGATAGGCTGGTTCCTCACGAACACTGTAATGATGAAAGCCGAATATGTCGATCAGAAATTTGATGGCTTCACCACAGGTAATGTACTCAACGGTGCCTGGTTCAAGGGGATCGTCGTTCAGGCCTGCGTAGGCTTTTAATCGGCCAATTGTTTTGGTGGCCTCGATGGATCGAAGCCGCAATAGGTTTTTGATCTGAGCTGAGTGTTATCTTTGGTTGGACCGCCGCGTTTTGCGGCGGTCTTTTTTTGTGCTAACTCGCGGGAACCCAGGTAACGGTGTAGCCGAGCCATTGCAGGCCGCGGACGAGCCCGTGTAGTCCGGCTAAATGCCCGGCGCCCACAGCAATAAAGGCATTCTGTTTTTTAAGGACCGTTTGAAGCTGGTTCAGCCATTTCCGGTTACGATCGTATAAGAGCGTGGACATTTCCCCCGGCGAGAAGGAACCGAAACTGGGATTCCGCAAAATCTCCGTGATGCGGCCCGCGCGGTAATCGGCGAGCATGGTGTTCATTTCGGAAATCGTCTCTTCCGGATGCCGCACGAGATCGACTAAATCCTCGGTCTGCTCCTTGAGCGGGATCGAATCCAGCGCCTGCTCCTGGTCGCTCGCTTCTTCGAAGCCCATGACCCGAATGCCGTGCGCTTTCGCCTGCTGCTGAAAATACAGGTCCATGGGAACGCCGGTCTTTTGGTTTTCCGGATGTTCCTTCGCGTACATGCCTTCGAGCAGCATCGTATAAATGACGACGGGTTCCGCGCGGTTCAATACGAGGAGCGGAACAGGTGAGTATTTCTTTACCGCCGCCGAGACTAAATCGTAATCCGTCGGCTTCAGAAGGCTATCGAGCGGCGGGGCATCGAACAGGCCGGAGAGTGCATCCATGGTGAAGCCGCTATCGAGCGCGAGTTCCCCGATCATCAGGTCCGAGCGGGAGAGCGCCGCCATGACATTAGGCA
This sequence comes from Bacteroidota bacterium, assembly GCA_021825235.1. Classification (GTDB taxonomy): domain Bacteria; phylum Bacteroidota; class Ignavibacteria; order Palsa-1295; family Palsa-1295; genus PALSA-1295. The sequence goes on from JAKAIL010000171.1 coordinate 5,134, forward strand.
GAGTGTCCACATAGCTTCCTTCGAGCAGGTGCAGCGTGCCGAAAATATAGGACGTGTCGCGGGAACCGCGGTGCGTGATGCGGTAGAAAGGCAAGTGCATGGTCTGAGCCCGAACCGCTGGATGACGGTGTACCCGGTGTCCGTGTCCCGATACGCCCAAAACGATTGCCGCGAGAAGGAGGAGCGATTTCATCCAGTGGCGAACAGAAACAGGGGACTAATAGTCACCTACTTGTTCTGTAACCTTTGCGTTTCTTGCGTGTTATTGGATAAAACGCTACCATGAATTACACCTCGAAAGCACTTCTGATTGCGATAATCTCGCTCATGATCGCGGGCGCATCGTCCACACACCTCCGCGCGCAGACTAAGGTGGAGCAGCATACCGTCACCGTCGATAGCGCGACCGGCAAACGGACCGTGACTACCGACACTATTATCAAAAAGGAAGAGGACATCACGCCCTACACGGAAATGGTGAACATCAATCCGCTGGCGTTTATCCTGGCCTATAACCTGACGTGGGTGCATAAACTTAGTGCGAGCACTGCTGTCTCGGTCGGAGCCGAATATGCCGTCCCTCATGAAATTACGGCGTGGGGTGTCCTCGGCGAGTTTCGGTTTTATCCCAGCCATAAGTCCATGCACGGGTTTTACCTCGCTCCCAATTTTTCGTATGCCCAGGCCAGTAATGCCTATTATTATAGCTATGACCCATCAAGTGGAATGGGCAATTCCGGATATTACACCGCCCAGATGCTGACCGTTGGGCTGTTGATCGGTTGGCAATGGTTCCCGGCCGATAATTTCTCCATGGGGCTGGCCTTTGGCATGAGCGACTACATCCCGATCAATTCCCACACGGGCGATAGCTTTAACGACGTCGGATGGTTTGGCGGAATGTATGGCAACAGCGGCGTCTATCCCGCGCTCCGCTTCGATTTGGGCTACGCGTGGTAAGCCGCGGTCGAGTCTTACTCTTTTATTACTTTCCGAACCTGAAGCCCTCCCGCCGTCTCCACTCGCACAAAATATGTTCCCGCTGGCAGACCGGAGAGATCGAGCGTTACTCCCCCTCCTCTGGAGCGAATCGGAAGAGGAGGGGGCTGGGGGGTGGTGCCAGTCGAGTTCCCACCAAGCACGGCCTCTCCCAACACATTCTCCACCACCACCGCCCCGCTTGCCCCGCTTATCGTTACCACGCCCGTGGTGGGATTGGGATAAACACTAATCTCCGCCCCAGCCGGTGCCGCGGCTTGCGTTACCCCCGATTGCGGCCAAATTTCTTCCCAAAGGCCGCCGCCGTCATCGACACCGCCTCCGTTGTATGTCATACCCGCAATCGTAACTCCTTTCGCACTATAGAAATTATCGTTGGAGAAGTTCGTGATGTATGTCGGCCCTCCATCGTTGCGCCACGTCACGCCGGAATCGGTAGAAACGTACATTCCGGAATCGGTTTGGATTGAAAGATGGCTTAGGGTGCCCTTAATGAAGCCAGTACAGTATGGACCGTTTAATTCAGCAATCTGTTGCCAAGTTACACCAAAATCATCGCTGCGCCACACTATACCTTCGACATCAGAAGCGGCAAAGCAGGTTCCGCTATTGCCAGCTTTGAGAGGCAGGCCAGGTCCCAAGCCTTCGGGGGCAAGAATATGAATATATTGCCAATTCAGACCGCTATCTGAGCTCCGAAAAATACCGTGGTTCGTATCCGGACTATTACATGTATCGCACGGAGAATGCTCAGAACCCGGTGCAACCGCAATTGAGCTTGACAAAAATATTGGGTCACCAATGCTTGAATCAGTCATTAGCGGTTTCCAGGTATCGCCAAAGTCCTTAGACAATTGGAGTCCCCCTGTTTCCAAAGCAAGGAATAAGCTTCCATTGTCTTGAGAATAATATACCCCCCCGCCATTCGGAGAACTGTAAATTTCTTTCCATGTTTCACCACCATCGGTTGTTCTGTAGCAGGCATCCGTATCGCCAAAAACCGCAAACCACCCCGTAAGACTATCCTTGAAGCATATATCAGTAACATAATAGAGGCTATAATAACCCTTGCCCCAAACCCTCGTCCAAGAATTACCGCCATTGGTGGTCTTGTATAAGTTCGTTCCTGTTCCTACGAATCCGATCCTTGGCGGGCCAGGCAAATCGAGGAAATAGACGCAAGTAATATATTCCTGCTGACCGCCAAAATCCGCAATCTTATGCCATTGCGCTTTCCCTATACTGCCTACCAATAGAAGCAAGGCTGTTAATGTAACGGTTCTCATGTGCTCATAAAAGCGGAGGGATGGCGCGAGGCCATCCCTCTTTAATGGGCCTAATTAACAGAATATCCTAACGACGTTGAATAATTTCCAACTGTCACCTGAATGTAATAAGTCCCTGATGCTCCAGGAGCATTAATGGGAATGCGATCCCACACCTGCCCGTCCGATGTGAAGGTTGAGGCTGCGCCAACCGGGTGTCCTAACTGGTCATATACCTGGGCAGCGATCATTTGACCAATACCGCAGTAATGTACAATAATGGATACATCGTTGGCGTATGGGTCAGATGGATTCGAGTAGGGCCCATCCGCTGCAAAACAGGTATCCGGAGGCGGAATAATACTGCCAGAACCAATTGCAAGCGTTGTATCACCAAGGTCCCCAATAGAGTCCACCATCTGTTCTCTCCCAAAGACGACATTCGAATCCGCGTCTGGAATGCAGGGCGATAGATTGCCCACTACTCGCAACATTACTGTATCGGCAAAATCACTCGCGTTCACAAGATGAACGGTCTTGGGTGTGATCCTGATTCCAGCGTAGGGAACGTAATTCATCTGATCGACCGTATCGATACGTCCGCTTTGGTGAACTAGCTGCACCGTATAGTTCATAAAGAGGCATGGTTGCATAAAGTTCGAATCACCGCGAACGGTCGAATCGGGGGTCCAGACCTTTATGGTGCCCGAGTTGGAAGTTGAACCGGTACAGGATGATGATTCGATGCTCCCGGCTCCGCCAAGGGTATCGACCGTCGTCGAATCTACAGTGCTATCCTTGAAACGCCCGACCGGGGTTGCAAGCCATCGATTATAGACAACTTCCCCGCTTACGGGCCAATCGAACCATTCGGTTTGGAAGATCGAATCGCGAATTGCATCGTGCGAATCGAATCCGGAATCGGATGGGGGATCGTGCAGAATGACCTCGCGCGCTGGCATTCCGAGCGCAGTATCATCCACATAAACTCCGCCCCACTGAAATTCCACGCTCGATGAATCTATGAAACGGTCCTCGACGCGATATAGATCTTCGCCCAGCGGTTGTGGGAACGTTCCCTTGAACGCGCCGATGACTGGCGTTGTAAATTTGTCAGTGATTGTTGGCGGGGCGCCGACCGGATAACTTATCGAGTTGCCGAGCGCGTATGATAGTCCATGGGTATAAGGCGTCGTCAGGTCTTCTTCAACAAGCACATGATTTCCATGGATGTCAGTAACATACTGCGGCCCTGTAGTGTATAACCCGAAGGAGCGCTGTGAACTTACCCCGGGAATTGGGAACGGTGACTTTTCCGTCGTGGTCCACGTAGCGTTAGGAGTAGCCCATGTGCCATGGTAGCCCCAGTCGAAGAGGCGTTCGTGGAGAAGATAGTCGGGATAGTACTCGTTTGTTCCGCCAATCCCGGAGCAATAGCAAAAGCGGTCGTACTCCGTGTAAAGGAGTTCCGCACCATGCGGGTCGGCATCAGTGAGGGATGTGGTTGGAAATGAGGTCATGCTTGGCTTGATAAGCCAATGGAAATTAGCGTCCATCGCAGGTGCTGTCAGGAAATCCTGGAGTACCGA
>JAKAIL010000172.1 GCA_021825235.1 Bacteroidota bacterium
GTCGGAATGTCAACGGAAGATAACGCCTTGAGGCGGATGGCATTTTATCATGGTGTTGTCCCCATGAAATTAGAGTCGGTGATGAGTTTCGATGAGACACTGGAGTACATGGTACGCGATGTCCAAAAGAAAGGCTTGGTCGGAAATAGCGGTTGGATTGTGATCACTGCAGGACACCCAATTTTCCAGGTGAGCCACACCAACATCGTAAAAGTACATTTCCTCGGGTAAAGCACTGGGAACAAAACCCGTCTCGATTGCCAGTTTATCCACAATGGAATGTGGATAGTCCCAAGTCCTTCAATTCAAAAGAGTTACAGCGTTTTTTGACTCTCAAATCCTTACTTATGCACAATGGAACTATTGTCGAGGGATTATGAAGAAATTGTAATCCGGTTTTCGTAATTGGCGGCGGTTCCCACACCTCGTTTCGGGAGTTCGATCATAGATGCCCCGAAGGGGCAATGTACCCGCAGCCCACCATGGAACGAAGTGGAATGTTGGGTCGCGAATCGGTTATCGTTCCCAAGCCCTGCAAGGGCGGTGTACTCCGTCTCTCCGGGACTCCGGGAATTACAATGCGCTGCCAGCCACGGTTCCGCAGCGCTTCACCCTTCGACAGGCCTCGGGCAGGCACCTGGACTGCGAATACTACGTCCCTTCGGAACTGCCAACCGCATCAGCTCCAGCCCCGCCGGTCAGAACTCTGCGCTGGGTTTTAGGACGAATCGCTGCCACGCGGGGTTGCTGGTTTCATCGAGCGGAATGCGGATGAGCGCGCCGGATTGGTAGAGGGGCAGCATGTCCTTGTAATGGTCGCCAAAGATGGCTTCGGAGTTCCCGGTGGGGAGCACGCCGTAGAGCACGGGGTCCTTCATATCGGTAACCATTCGCATGGAGGGTCCGATTTGCATGGCGTATGGGTTCCAAAGGTAATACGTTCCCTGGAGGACAGTCGTGGGTCCGCCGGACATGGGTCCGGCGGGAATATCCACCAGTCGTGCGATCATCTTTCCGGCTTTATCGAACGGGTGCTGGAACGTTAGCGTGTGCAGCCGTCCCCATTGCCAGCGGCGAATATCCGGCCCCAGCGAACTTCCCAAAATGCGGAGCGATTGCCGGAACGAAAGCTGAATAATCGAGTCCCGCGGGATTTGCTGCCACCAAATGCTCGCAGTGTCCGGCAAAATATTAGCCAGCGTTTCGAGCGGGATATTATTCAGATAAATAAACTCGGCATAGCGTTCCGGCCCCAGTGCCTCGAAAAAGGTGTTGAAGATAAGCCGATTAAGGAAGACGGAGTAGATCGTCGGCGCAATCTCGTCCGCGCGCATGCCGCCATCCCAGTTCTGTAAATAGGTAAGGACAAGCTTCGTGAAGGGATCGGGAACCGGGACCATCACTCCGCTGTCTCCCGGCGGAATCGGTAGTCCGAGTTCCTCCTGCGGTCGGTGCGCCGCGAGCCACTGGGCATCTTGCAGCTTCACGACGGCGAAGGCGCTATCGGTAATCGTGGTGTATCGGCGAAGGGAATCTTCTTTCCAAAAGAGGTGCATGGAATCCAACTGGAAGGCGGCGGTGCTATCCGGTGCAATGCTGGGCGGGTGCGGATTCGGATAGAGTTCCAGCAAATAGGGGAGCACACGGTGCACATCGTACGGGCTGATAATATCCGTTTGAAACCCCTGCGCTTCCGTAATGTCGATTTTAGTTGGGCTGGCCGAAAGCAATTCGTTCAATCGGTCGGCGCGGGAATCGGGTTCCCAATCCAGTCCATACGCAATGGGTGGCCCTCCCGGTGGGTTATTTGCGCTGGCAATATATCCGCGCGCTGGATTTAGCATTCCCGGCAACTCGTGCATATAAATAAATCCCTGCCAGGCATCGGCAGGATTGCTACCGTCGCGCGGAAGGAGCAGGCGCTCATCGCTCCCAGCCCGGCGAGGTAACCTTCCGATATATTGATAGGCAATATTTCCGGCTTTATCCGCAAGGCACAGGTTCAGGCACGGGGTAGCAAAGCCACTCATGGCATTGCGTGCCTGCGTCACGGATTTCGCATGGGGAAGTTCCAGCCATCCGGCCAGTTCGTCCGTCAGGACGTAGGAACCGTTCCACATCATGGCAACTGGCTGCTGGCTGCGGCTAAAGATCGAGTTCACGGGAATTCCACCGGCACGGGGATCGGCCTTGAAGGCGCGCACCAGGCTATCGGGATGCATCCCGGTCATGACCGGGCCGTTCACCGTAAGCGCAATCGCGATGGGAACCGGTCGTAGTGGATCGTATGTCGAGTTGTCGCTCGCGCGAACGGTATCGCGCACGAAAATCGTATCCTGAATAAACTGGAACGCTTTTGCGGTTCCGTTCGGAAGGATATATTTTGTGCGAGTGGAGTCGAGTTTCTCGACGAAGTAATCGCACTCGTCGGCCATCCCGCTTGTAATGCCCCAGGCAAGGTCCGGTGTCCGTCCCGAAAAAATAGCGGGCAGGCCGGGAATGAGAAAGCCGGCCACGTTCATTCCGTCGTCGCTCGTAAGGTGCGCCATGTACCATCGCGACGGAGTTCCCAACTGCAGGTGCGTATCGTTTTCGAGCAGTGCCGAGCCGCTCGCCGTGCGTGACGGAGCGACCACGAACGAATTCGATCCGCCGCCGATATAGGCCCCGATGGCGCTGTCGAAGGCGCTTGCAGCCCGCAGAAGCTGAGCAAACGCCGCATGCTGAATCGGAATCGCGCCGATCCGGGCAGGCGGTTTGGGAACTCGTGGTTGCGGTGGTTTTATAGGCGGTTTTGTCGTTCTGGTATTTCCAGGCTTTGCGGCGGGTGGGTTCGGAGCGTTCTTATGCGGCATTGCCGCCGGCGCAGTCCTGGGAACTGTTTGGGCTGCGCTGGGCGCGGCACTGTTCCCTGAGGGTCCCTCCCGCTTTGGGGCTGGAACCGGAAAGCCGGTTGAAACTGCAAGGTAATTCGAAACAAACATGCGCGGATCGGCTCCGCCCAGGACTGTTGCGCCATTCGCCGGATAGACCGGGAAGAGCGCGTGAAGGTGCGCGCTATCGAGTGCAAGGGAAAAATCGCCGAAGGCGGCGTCGGTGAGCGCGGAGAAATTCATCTCCCAGGCCATCAGCCGCCCGATCATAAGGCAATCGGTCGGCTTCCAGTTTTGGGGCACGAGCGTGAGCGCATCGAATTCGAATCCCAAATGCTTGCGGTGATCGCGGAGATAGGCGTTAATGCCATCGCAAAAGGCGGTAAGGACATCGCGCGTGTGCGGCCCGCACATGCGCCACATTTGCGCCGCAATCCGCGCGAACCCCACGGTACGCGCCCACCGGTCGAGCGGCAGGGATTGTACGCCGAAGAGTTCCGACATGCGCCCGGCTCCCAGCCGCCGTTCGAGTTCCATCTGGAACAACCGGTCCTGCGCTTCGGCATAGCCCAGGCCGAAGTAGGCATCGTGTTCCGTGGCCGCGTGAATGTGCGGGACCGCATATTGATCGCGCTCGATATCCACCGTGCCGCTAATGCCGGAAACCGTAGCAGTGCCCGTGTATGCCGGGACGGTCGCGCCCATAAAGTGAACGCCCAGCACGATAAGCCCCACCGCCAGGAGAAATATCAGATAACCAATACCAAGTGCAAACCGGGAAAACATACGAAAGCCTTAACGTGAAACGCGAACGGGAAGTGCGAGTGAAGTAAGCTCGACCATTCGATTATTCAGATGCAAGTTTATTTCACTCGCGCTCTCTCGAACTCCTTCACCGGATATTCCGCGAGGATTGCATCCTTGATTTCAAGGAGATAGCGATGGGCCGCCGCGTGGTCATTGGGAATGATTCCGTCCAGAATCGCTTCTTCGAGCGCATGTTTTAAGATTCCGACCGTCTTCGATGGCGGAATATTGCAGAGGGCCATAATCTCCTCGCCACGGACGGGGGACTGGAAGGCCCGCATCTGGTCCTTCGCTTCGACCTCCACCATTTTTTCGGAGACGATGTCGTAATTGCGCTGGTAGCGGCTTACAAGCCTCGGATTCTTCGAGGTAATATCGGCGCGGCAGAGCATGAGGAGATCGTCCGTATCTTCGCCGGCTTCGAAGAGCAGGCGGCGGACGGCAGAATCGGTAACGCCTTCATCCACCAACGCCATAGGGCGCATGTGGAGCCGGACGAGCTTCGCAACGCGCTCGGCGGCTTCGTTCGGAAGTTTCAGCCGCCGGAACATTTTTTCGATCCAGCGGGCGCCCACAATATCGTGGCCGTAAAAGGTCCAGCCAACGCCTTTGCGGAACTGCTTGGTCCGCGGCTTGGCAATATCGTGGAGCAGCGCGGCAAACCGGAGCCAGACATCGTCCGTCATGGCGGCCATGTTGTCCACGACCTGCATGGTGTGCTTAAACACATCTTTGTGGGCATATTCCTGTTCGCCGACCGTTCGGAGTTCGGCCCCGGAAAGCTCATCCACTTCGGGGAAGATGTACTGGAGCAGCCCCGTCTCGAACAAGATCTTTATACCAATAGAAGGTTTTGGCGATGCCATAATCTTCAGGAACTCATCCGTGATCCGTTCCTGCGTGATAATCTTGATTCGTTCGGCCATGTGGAGCATGGCGTCCCGCGCGTAGCCATCGACATGGAACTCGAGTTGCGAGGCGAAGCGGGCTGCGCGCATCATGCGAAGCGGGTCGTCGGAAAACGTTTGCTCGGGTTCCAACGGAGTTCGAAGAATATGATGCTCCAGGTCCTCCAGGCCTCCGAATAAATCCACCATCTCGCCGAAGCTGGTTTCATTGAGTGAAACCGCCAGCGCATTAATGCTAAAATCGCGGCGGGAAAGATCGTCTTCCAGCGTCCCGGATTCGGTAATGGGATTGCGGCTCGTTTTTCGATAGGACTCTTTGCGAGCCCCAACAATTTCGATGGTATGATCGGCAACCTGGAGCGCGGCCGTCCGGAATTGTTCGTACACGGCGAGCCGAGCGCCATCGAACTGGCTGGCGACGAGAGAAGCAAAGCCTACTCCATCGCCCAGGACCGTGATGTCAATATCCTTATGCGGGCCGCGCTCGAGTAAGGCATCCCGCACATAGCCACCTACAACATAGGCCTCCATCTTCGCTTCATCGGCAATGGAACCGATGGCAAACAGGACCGGGTCGGAAATGGGAAAATGGCTCACAAATAACTGCGGAATTAAGGTTCAGGCGTTTTGCATTTTATAGAGTCGCACGCGGCAACGATTTCCGGACAGACTTAATTCTGCAAATTCTAACGAGTACCTTTCAACAGTGGAGCGATATCTTGTCAGGCGGGGACTGAACCGGATCATTTTGATGCCGATCGTCCTGAGTGTGCTCTATGCAGCGGTGCTGCTGTGGCAACTAAACCGGATGCTGGATTCCGATGAATGGGTCCACCACTCCTCGACGATTCTAACGCATTCGAGTGAGCTCGAGCGCCACATTCAATTTCAGGAGAGCGCGCTTCGGGGATACCTGATCGATCCGAATCCCATTTTTCTCGTGCAGTTCCATGACGAGTCACTGTACACCGATAGCCTGTTCCAGGTGCTGCACATTTTGGTGTTGGATAATCGCAGCCAGGTGCGCCTGCTCGATTCGGCGATGCAGCTCTATTGGGGGTGGCAGTCTTCGGCACAGCATTCCCTCGAAGCAGCGGTCGGTTACAATGGAGTTTCCGCATCCGAATCGTCCTGGAACGATTCGACCTTGTTAGCTCGGACGGGCACGTCGAGCGCGCTTCGGGCCGTGTTCCACAGTTTCAAACAGCACGAATTGTCGCTCTATGCCGTGCGGATCCATCGCTTCCAACGCGGAACTGCCCTGCTCATCGGGATTATCGCCGCGGCCAGCATTATTATTGGAATGATGGTCGGCTTCTATGCGCGGCGCCAGACGCGGCGCTTTATTAACCGCTTTACGGAAGCCATCGATGAAACGACGGAAAGCCGCGATCTGCTGGAAACGGCGCTGCTTTCCATTGAAGATGCGATTATCGTAACCGGAGTGGACGACCGCATTACGCTGATGAACTCGCGCGCGGAAAATCTGACGGGCTGGCAGCGAAACCAAGCCACCGGGCGCTCGGTGGAAGAAGTCTTTCGCGCGGTCCAGGAGTCGAACGGCGCGCGGATCGAAAACCCGGTCCGGGTCGTCCTTCGCGAACGGGATTCGTTCCATCCGCAAGGACTGAAGCTGTTCTCGCGCCTCGGAGTCGATTATCCCATCGAATTAATGGCCGCCGCCGTGCATGGTGCTCACAACGAAATCGTTGCGGTCGTCATCGTCTTTCGGGATATTTCGGAACTTCGGGAAAACCAGCGGCTGGCGGAACTGCGTGAACAGGAATTTCGCGCGCTCATCGAAAATACGCCCGATATTATTATTCGATATTTGCGCGACCTTACGATTCTCTATGCGAACCCGGCGGTCCAGCAGGTGCTTGGGGTAAACCGGCAGGCGCTCATCGGGCGTCATTTCAAAGACATTGGGCTTCCGGCAGAGGTTTACACGCCGTGGGAACGCGCGGTCCGTGACGTATTCGAAACCGGGCGCGCAACCACGACGGAAATGGAATACCGCACGGTCCGTGGCATTCGCAGCTATCACGTTCGCCTCGTTCCGGAACTCGATATGCCCCGCGAAGGGAAAGAGCCCCTCCTTCACTCCGTCATTTCTATCGCGCGCGACGTAACGGACTTAAAACAGGTCGAGCAACGCCTTCGCGAGAGCGAACGCCGGTTCCGGGGAATCGTGGAGAACAGCCCGGATGCCTTCTTCCTGCTGCGGGCGGTGCGGGAACCATCTTCGCAGGGCACGCTCGCCATTGTGGACTTTATGGTGGAGTACGTCAACCAGCGCGCTGGCGATCTTCTTACGCAACCGCTCGATGACATTATGGGCAGGAAACTCTCTGAAGTGATGCCGGGCGACCGACCCAAAGAATTCATCGAGAAGTATGCCCATATTCTCGAATCCGGCGTTGCGGCGCATGAAGATTATGAAGTCCAGACGCCTTATGTGAAACAGGCCCGGTGGCTCCATTCGCAATATATTCCGCTCGGGGACATGCTGGCCGTTACCACCGCCGACGTCACCTCTCGGATGCAGACCGTCCTTGCGCTCGAACATTCGGAGGAACGGTATCGGAACTTAGTCGAGCACGCGTCCGAAGCTATTTTCAGCACCGACCGCGATGGCCGGTTTACCTATGCGAATCCTTATATCCGAACCCTTGGCGGGTATGGCACGGAGGATGTGACCCACTACCATTTTACGGACCTGGTCCCGGAAACCGACCGGAATCGGGTGAAACGCCATTTCTACCGGCAATTTCTATCGCGGAGGGCGTATTCCCAAATCGAAGCGCCGTTTCGTTCCCGCTCGGGAGAGGAAATCTGGCTGGCGATCAAATCCACCCTGCAATTCCATGGCGAGGAAATCCAGGGCTTCGATTGTGTTGCCACGGATATTACGGAGCGGCGGCGAATCGAGAAGGAATTAAAGGACGTCCGTACTCAGGAGGCTTCACGAGTGGAGCAGCAGACGAAAGAACTGCGTGAGCAGCTACAAAAGGTCGAGACGGAACTCGCCGTCGAGCGCGACCATCAAAGCCGAACGCAAAATGTCGAGAAGCAGCCCTAACCTTGCTTTTTCAGCTTAGCGATGAGATCTAATAATTCCTTTTCGGTCTCATGTTCATCGCCAGCGGTATAGCCGATGTGCTTTCGATAGACGGTCCCGTCCGGCATAAGGATGAGGCTATAGGGTAGCGATTCCATCGAAAAAATATTGCGGGCAATATCGCCATCCGGATCGAGCAGCACCGGGAAATCGAGCCGCTGGGTATTGCAATACGCTTTCACCTTCGCAACGGATCGGACCTGGTCGGTATTGACGGCGACCATGGTCACGCCTTCTTCCTTAAATTTATCCGAGAGGACTTTGAAGGCCTTCATTTCCTGCTTGCACGGCTCGCACCACAGTGCCCAGAAATTAACGAGCAGCGGACCTTTGCCCAGGAAGCTTGCGAAATTCACTTCGTTGCCCTTCGTGGTGCGAACGTTGAATTTCATATTATCCAAAATATGAACGCTATCGGCAACCGGGTGTGCAAGCAGGGTGGCTGGAAGGAGAAGAAAAACGGCAAATGCAGTGGTTCGTAGTATTTTGACCATAATGGCTGTGATTGTGAGGGCTTCTAAATCGCAGATGCCGTGGGAAAGTTCAATTCCGGTTCGGGAGGCGCTGGGTGGCTTGCTTGCGCTCTTCGACCCGATGTTTCACGGCAAAGGCAAGCTTGAAGAGCAAAAATCCCATCCAGCCCACGATCCAAAGCGCCAGCACATAGCCCCGGTGAAGATACCCAACGATGAGCACCGTTACGAAAAATACGAAAATGGTACCCGCCGGAACGTGCTGGAGCTTCTGTTTGATGATTGGATTCACTTCCTGAGAAAGTTGCTCCGAGCGACAAAGGTTCAGCCGAAATTGCCTTCAAGCGGGATGCCGAGCGAGGTCGCTCGGCCCACGCGTTTGCGTTATGTTTTCATAAACTGTCAAGATTTCCGTCCCTGTTGCGTTGTGTATTCATAAACCGTTAAGATTGTGAGCGTGCCTGCGCAAGTTCCCCAAAACCCAAGAATGCGTGTGAATTCTGAAGAGCGGAAAGCCCCTCAGGGTGGAGGGGCCTTACGCTGCTAATCTTTAAGCCGAATGGTCAGGCTTGCTCATTGTTTCACCAATTTCACCGTTTGCACTTCCCCAAAGGCGGTTTGCAGACGAGCGTAATACGTTCCCGCCGGCAGCCCGGCCAGCGAAATCGGAACCGATTTATTCCCCGGCTGGAACAAGCCCTCGAACGCCGAAGCGCCCAACTGCTTGCCCAGCACATCGTAAAGTTGGATTTTTACGT
>JAKAIL010000173.1:0-2402 GCA_021825235.1 Bacteroidota bacterium
ATCTAATGTGATTTAGTTTTTTCATGCTATGTTTGTTTCGTGTTGTTTAGTAGGTTGTGATTATCTATTGGTCTGCTACTCATGTTCGATTGCCGTAATTTCAAAGGTTCCATCCGATTGGCGCGTGAGCGTGAACCGAACCGATTCGCCGACCTGAACGGACGTGAGGAACTTTGGATTGAAAACTTTGTAGGCCATCGTCATGGCCGGCATGACGCCGGGGATTTTGCCGTGGTCCAGCGTGATTTTTTGCGTTGCAGGATCGATAGCGCGCACCGTCGCCGTGCCTTCGCCGGAGTTTTTCGTACCGGTTTCGCCCATGTTCATGCCGGCCATGGGATTGTTCTTCGTAAATTGATATTCTGCATCGACCAGGAACGCACCTTGCGCGGCCACTTCATCTCCAGCAGTCAGGCCACCCACCACCTGATAATAATCGTCCGGGGAAAGCGCGCCAAGCGTTACCGGGTGTGCGGTAAACATATTGCCACCATTGTTCACCCAAACGAAATCGCCCTTACCCGTGCGGATAACCGCGTCTTCTGGAACAGCAAGCGAAGTGCCCAGTGGAATCGGAATCTGCGAAACGAAGGTCATGCCGGGCCGCAGGTTACCTTGTGCATTGGAAAGCTCCAGCCGTACACGAACGGTGCGGGAGGCCTGATCCACTATCGGCGAAATAAGAATGACGCGGCCATGGAATGGTTGATTTGGATAGGCATCGGTTTGTATTGAAATTATTTCGCCCAGCCGAATAAAACGAATTTCGGATTCCGGAACTTGTACCTCAGCCCAAACCGTGGAAAGATCGGCCAATTGAAAAATACTGGTGCCTTCCTGCACGTACGCGCCCTCCTGCGTAGCCTTCTGCAGGACAATACCGCTGGCAGAGGCCGCAATCGTTACGGTTTTCGCGCTCAGACTGGCATTCGAAAGATGCTCGATTTGCTCCGAGGATAATCCATACAGAAGTAATCGTTCTTTCGCGGCCTGAATGAGTGTACTATTGGAATGATTGCTCATGCCAGGCATTCCAGTTCCATCGGCACCGGTCATTTGGCTGGCATTTTTTGCTATGAGATATTCGCGCTCAGCATTCAGAATATCGGGGCTATAAAAATCATAGAGTGGCTCCCCTGCCCGAACGTATTCTCCGGTGGAAGCAATATACAGACGCTGAATGCGGCCCGGCGCCCAGGCTGCTATCGTCCGCTCACCGGGTTCGGGAACTTCGAGAATGCCCACCGCACTAATCTGCGTGCTAAAATTCCGTTGTTCTACCGTGGCCAGCTTTACGCCATCTCGCACGATGGAAGTGTTCGAGAGCATCACTTGCTCGAGGGTATCCACGTTTTCGCTCTGGTGCGGGGGCTGCAAGGACACCAATGACGCCTGAGATTGCTTTTGCGCGAAAAATAGCGTAACGACTGTCGCTGCCAGCACTATTCCTGCACCGACAAGCCAGTATGTTTTGTTCGAAGTTCCGGTTACCGTTTCCGTTTCGTATTTCATATTATTTCCAATCGTTACTGGAAGAATACTGCACCAGGTTTTCACCCGTCAGATATTCAATTGTTGCCAGGGTTTCGTTGTACTGGGCTTCCAGGCGGTAGCGGTCATGCTCGCGGTGCATTAAGTCCAGCTCGTCGCGGAATACGTCGCCGATGGTAGCTTTTCCATAGGAGTAATTCGCTGTGCTCGTTTGAAGGCTCATGCGGACCACTGGATATATTTCGTTCCGCAAAAGATCATATTCTTTCCGAATCCCGACCAGTTTTGCGAGCGCGGCTTCCAGCGCTGTATGAATATCGAGTTCCGCAGAACGCTCCTGCTCCAGCCGCATTGTCCGCGTTGCCAGGTCGGAGGCAATCGACTCCTTGCGCTGATTTCCGTAGAAGAACGGCAACTCGATCGAGATCCCAGCGGAGACCATATCACTCTGAGCCATTGGCATTGCTGGAATTCCGAGCGCCTGAGCTGCTGCACTATTCGCCGGATTCATCGGCGAGCTTGCCGACAGTGGATCGCGCTGCATATAATCGAGTGAGACCTGAAAATCAGGGTATCTATTGAGTTCTTCCCGCTGAATTTTAAGGGATTCCCGTTCAGCCTGGGAACGGAATCCAGCCAGCATAGGCCGATGGCATTTCGCTATGGAGTCGAGTTCCGCAAGATTGTAGGAAAAAGCTGGTAATGCCAAAGTACTCGGCATCGAAAGCTCCGTAATCGATGAGCCGGTTGCGCGCTCGAGTTCCGAACGCTCCATCGCCAGTTCGGTTTTTTCTTCGAGGACTTCGGTTGCAATGTCCGAGCGTTCGAGTTGCATATCGAGAATACTCGCTTGCGTTGCGGAAGCAGTCGTGAGGTTATGCTCTTCTGTTTTCAGCAGTTCATTCATGGTT
>JAKAIL010000173.1:2412-8937 GCA_021825235.1 Bacteroidota bacterium
CGCTCGAAATCAAATCCGATTTTAGCGTAATAATCCCGCACCGGAAACGAAAAAACCTCCTTGTACCCGTCAACCGACAAAAGCGGGAGATTTCGTTTTCCCAGCAGTTCATTCATGGTTTGAACATGATACTCGTTGACTGCAATTGCTCTCTCGAGATGATACATCTCGAAATAGGCTTGCTTAATATCGCGAGCAAGTTCATTCTCCTTTTCGCTCATCTCGCTCCCTATCGTTACCGTGTCTTGCGCGGCGATGGCTGCTTGCGCTGCAAGTTTACCAGGAAATAGAACAGACTGAGTAACGCCAATCAATTTAGAGGTCATGGGGTCATTCAAGAAGCTGAAACTATTGGTTGGCAGGCTCTCGATTCCGAGCATCAACATCGGATTGGGCAATGAGGATTGGATAGAGATTTGATGATGCGCCTCATCGAGATTTGCTCGTTCGGCTTCTATCGCCGGGTGTACTCCAACACGTGCGAGCAACGTGTAGAGACTCGTAATCTCCGTGTCGCTCTCGGCAGAGGATAGCGACGAGTTTGACTGGGCATAACCATGTGTAGCTATGCCACAAACAAAGCTAATTGTGAGAATACTGATGCAGTGCTTTATCATGTTGTGATCCGTGCGATCCAGCAAAGAATTATAGGTGCGCACGATGGGCGCACTTGCGAGAAGAGCTTCGGAACATGCCGTAACATGCTCCGCACGGAGTCACTTAAATACGGAAGGTCGAGGTAAGGGCGCAGTAGTCCCGTGCAGAAGACTGGGAGGCAGTTGAATTGAGAAGAGAACTTGCTCTCGACTGTGCGAGCGTAACAAGCTCAAAAGATTGAGGACGTATCCATACGAAGGGAATTAACACATTGGGCTGCGGCGGCTGTACGAAGCTATCCTTGAGTGCCAAATGCTTCAATGTTCGGACGCAACAGGAATTGGCTTTTCGGGCACTTGCTACGCGATGATGTTCGCAGGAGGCACAGTGCGTAGCCTTGCTTTGCGCTCGCGTGCATGTCATACTCGCAACCGTTACCCCGGTCGAGGAAACGAGCAGCATAACCGCCAATATCAGTGCAAGGAGCTTCTGCATGTCTTACGTAATACCCGATTCCCCTTCAAATAGTTTCAATTGCCGGAGGTAAAATTCGTTACGGTTGTACGGTGTGCATACTTCTTACATGCAAGGATGCTTAATATGCGGGAAAACTCCCGTTCGCTATCATGGCTTTCCCTTCTGCAGTATATCCACCACTCTCTATTTCGAGGAAATACGTTCCTTCTGTGGCATCGGGTAATTTCAAATTATACGTATGGATCCCGGCACTAAATGGTTGAAAAATATCCGCATCTTGCCGGCCAATTACATCGCGAACAATGAAATGCACCTCTCCGGGTCGGGCAAGTTCAAAGGTTACATTCATTCGTGCTGATCCTCCTTGTACTGGAACTGGATTAGGATGAATGGAAAGTATTCGGAGTGCAATGCGACCTTCGAGCATTTCTCGAAGTTGTGGTGTACCGCACGTATCTGATTCGGTGAAGGTCACGGGATCGGCGACTGGTATGGAAGCCAGGACACATTGCTCATAATTAGAGGTCGTGTTATTAAACAGGGTATTAAGCAAACGAATATTGCAATTCGTACTGTCACTTACGGTAATATAAAATACGCATTGAATCAACTTTGTACCGGCGGCGACAGGCCCACCGGCATCATGCCGAAGACGAATGGTAAATAATCCATTGGCGGAACTCGTATCTATCAGGCTCCAACCTGGTGCTGGAATAAACTGGAGCGGTGTCAGCAGATTCCAATTTGCTGAAATGGTTATAGCGACCGTCGAGAGAGCGGTAGAGTCACCAATGCCATCGAGCACAATGGCATCGATGGAGGTAGTATCCGCCCCGTAGCCGGAACATTGTGCGGAGCCATTGCTTGCTCGAAGTGCAATTCGGGCTGTTGGAACTGTTCCAACCACGGTACCGATTAATTCCAATGTTCGTGCAAGATTACCAGCGTTCGAATATACACCGAGCGTTACCTGATTATCTCCATTCCCATTCGGGTCATATTGCACCTTCCACTGAATCGTCTCATGCGGTTGCAGAAGCAATGGAAGGGACGGCGCACCCTGCAATGTAAACTGTGTAGAATTCACGAGCGCGGCTGCGAGAGTAATACTATCGATGAGCACAGCCTGGCAACCCGTATTGGCCAGCACGAAAGTCTTCGCAACCGGCTGGCAGGGTCTTGTTGCAAAGAGGGAATCCTGTGCCGAAAGTGAAAGCAGGCGACCCCCAGCGATACTGGAATAAGTAAAAACTACAGTGGTATCAATATTTTGCCCCTGGAGTTTAAGGCTCGTCTGTTTGACCGAATCGTTATTTGGCGAAATCTCGAATGGAATTCGGATCGAACTATCTGGCGGCAATGAGATCGGGAAAGAAGTAGTTGGTAGAAGCTGAACAGCACCATCGCCTGCGAACGAAGTATCTTGAATCACAATGTTATCACAGCCGCGATTGGTAAGCATAATAAACGAATCGATCGTAGCACATGGCGGAATTTGGAGCAACGAGAACGAAGTGCTATTGATTGATAAGACATTCGAATTCGGAAGCACGAAACCATCGAGCGCAACTGCACGAGTGTATTTTGTTCCCGTTGTTGGATCGAGGAGTGTAATGATGGCAGAGTCATCTGCTATACCGCTCCCTGTTGGCTGAAGTTGATATTGAAGCCGCAAAGTATCACCGCTGCCGATCGTTTGCGGAAAACTTCCGCCAAGAAGATCATAGCCAACCGTTCCCTTCACGTTGGCAGAAACTGCAACCACGGAATCGCAAGAGAGATTGACTAACTCACACTTCCGCACCAACGTTTTGCATAGGAGAATGGAATCGAACTCAAGCGAAGGAGTCAGCAATGTATCGGCATAGGAGGAAACTCCGGTGCCCACGAACGTCAATGTGGTATCAACTTCTCTCCCATTCAGATCGAGCGTTACGCGAAGCTCATCGGATGACGTCGCAGGGACATCCGGTTTAAAGTGAACGAGCAGTGAGTCCATACCGGTATCACTGGCAAGTGTGACCGGCAATGGCAATGGATCGAACCAAAATTGGCTGTCCTTTCGAATCCAGGACATACGCCGGATTTGGAGGCTATGGCATAGAGAGTTTTGGAACGTGATCCATTTGGATGCGGTAACACATGGTGTTCCTGCATCCCCAAGGTTGATTGTGCTACCGGGCACTGTTATACGCAGAGGCAGGTCATATTGAACAAACAGGCTTAAGCGAATTTGTGTATCAACTATCGAATGGCCGCTGGCATAGCGAAGATCGAAGGTGGTCGAAAATGTTCCCTGCGAATCCGGGACAATGCGAATCGGAAGCGCCAATTCATTTCCGGGCTGAATTACCGCTGGAAATCCCATAGAGTCAAGCCTAAAAATGGAACTATCGTTTACCGTGGCCGAGAGCAGAGCGATCGAATCACATCTGGTATCCTGTATCGTAATGGAGGTATCGATCTCGTCACATGCATCGGGCAGCGTAATATTCAAAGAACTCAATACACCCTCTCCGCCATGCTGAACATTGTAAGTAATTGGGATCGAATCATTGATCAGGATGCTGGCACCGCTAAGCATCGTAAGTTTAAGGGCCGTATGAAATACGCCGTCATTTTGCGAAGATGCCGATACCGTTATTGCAATAGAATCCCGTGGTGGGATTTTGTACGGGATTTTGAACGGAAGAAGTTTGAAGATCGCGTAATTCGTTAGCGATGTACCTGCAAGCATCAGGGTATCACACGATAAATTCCGAATCATAACGGTAGTATCAACCGGTGTACATGCATAAGGAACAGTTATAATGGTGGGCCCGGGCAGTACATAATTGGCTTTGTCCGTACTTGTCCCATACAGTTTTATCACCGTATCGCTTGTGCTGGCACCGGAAGTAAATTGCAGGAAGAGCGTCCCGGAATCCATGGGTGCGGTGGTTGGCGAATAAAGAATAGCTAAACTATCCGCACCATTGAATGTCATCGGAAGCGTATCGTTCACCAATGAAAACGCTGCTCCACCAGTCCGGATTGTGGCTTGGTTCAGAGTCACCGTATTGCATCCACCGCCAAAACTAAAA
The DNA here is from genome assembly GCA_021825235.1 of Bacteroidota bacterium. Taxonomy (GTDB): domain Bacteria; phylum Bacteroidota; class Ignavibacteria; order Palsa-1295; family Palsa-1295; genus PALSA-1295. The sequence continues at coordinate 6,570 of JAKAIL010000173.1, forward strand.
TAAAGGATCGAATCGTACGTAGCGCACCGCACACCGGAAAAATGTATCGCTCCTTCATCCAAGCTAAGCGCGGGAACTCCTGCCACACTTCCGTTCGGAGTATGCCACAGGTTCGAATTCATATCTCCGGCAAATACTTCTTTGCCCTTCACATAGAAGCGGGTATCGTCAGCATTGGTGGGGCCGCATACGCGCGACCACGTATTTCCACCATCGTTGGAATAATAGAAGCCATCGGTGTTCGTCTGGACAAAAAGGTCGCTAAGTGTACCCATGATGCTTCCCGTTGGCATCGCGGTCGGAGCAAAGGTATAGGGATTCGACCATGTCGCCCCGCCGTCCGTGGATTTGAGAAGCAGCCGCGTTTTTTCTGCGACTGCGAAGAAGGTCGAAGTACCTGCAATAGCGTGGGGTGCCCAGGTTTCCGTCGTGTCGGTATAAACATCGTTCCAAGTGGCTCCCCCATTAGAACTGTATAGTGGAAACGGAGCAGCACGATTGCCGATGAACGCCTGCGAACCGCTGACCGTCACACCGGTAAGATTTGCGGCAGCAAATGGCTTCCACGTCTTGCCGGAATCGGTTGATTCCACGGAGCTATCGCCAGTGTAACTCCAGGCCGGAACTATGATCGTATGAGTTCCGGAGCAGAATGCAATGGAAACGAACCCTCCTCCGCTGTACACCGATTGCCAATATAGCCCACCATCATTTGTTATCCAGATTTCTCCGGTATCCTTAAAAAAATCAATAACGGAGCAGAAGCCAACTTGAGTATTTAGAAAAGTGAAATCGGTGACCGCCAGAGGGGTTGGCGAATACGGCGTTGTAGCGGCCCTCCAACTCGTTCCGTTATCGTTCGTAACCCATATCCTCGAATTCGAAAGCCCGACCAGGCCTGTGGAGGGTGCACCCTGCTCGTCCAAAAAGTACACGCTGCGAACTTGCGCGCCGAAACTCTTGATAAGGCTCCATTGCGCTATCGCTTGCGAAACAAAATTGAATGCTACCGCTAAAAACAGGGTAGCCGGAAGAATGATGGAGCGAAATCGAATAGCCATGACACAGGCATCGAGGCAGCAACGAGTGCCCCAATGGTTCAGTTACTATACTGATTTTTCTCCCTGATAGTTCAGCCCGTGAGTATAAATTCAAGCATCGGGATATCGGGAAGAAATTTCGGGCTGTGCCTGCAGAACGATTGTCATGGCTACACGGTCATGGAGCGTGCGAGATCTGGAATCCCAAAACGCGAGAATGAACCCGAACAAACCGGTACCGATCGTCAGCAATTTTATCCAGAAGCGGGTCGTGGCATGCCAAAAGTCTACCCGTTCTTCTCCGGAAGTGAAGACCATAAGACCGAGCAATCGCTTGCCGATGGTTCCTTGCTTTCGGGAGGACTCCATCATTGCAAAGTAAAGCCAGGAAATGATAAGCATAACGATGAGCCACTCACTATATCCTCGCATGATGTCCACGGAGATTGGAATACGCAAGGTTGCGGCATACACCGTTTGATGCCCAAGATGCACCAGGAACGGATCCAATAAAACGAAGCCCATTACAGAGAGCAAAAGCAGATCGATTAGCAGTGCCGCCGCACGCCGCCACAGCGATCCATAACGAAAAGTAAAAGAAAGCATTTTTTTGCACGCACCCGATTATAGATAAGCACAAAGCAAAGACCAGCGCAGCCTCCATATCAATGAAGTTTTAAGAATGAAGACAAAGAATTGCAATAAGGAAACATTTTTTGCCAGTACACGTTACGATGGGTTCATATATGTCGTTTAATTAATTCCGAACGTGCGGAAACTTCATCGGTTGGCAATCCTTCGGCTTGGATTTTTTACACGTGTGCTGACAGCGTGTTTGCTGGTGGCACTATCCGGCCGCGTCGCAAGCGATTTCTTCCACACCGATGGCCCGCTCACACGTGGTGCGGCGATCTCAGCACCGTGTAATGCTTGCGAAATCGAGGCAACTGCAGTGATCGGCGCACCGGCGCCGCCAGCATTGCCAGCCCTCCCCGTTGTAATTACTCACCTCATCGTTCCACCCGAGGCTCATCCGTTCGCCCCAGTCCTACTGCGAGCGCAAGGCCGTGCCCCGCCCATCGCATAGCATTCTTCTCTGACATCTCTACGATAACCGTTTGGTACTCTTCTGAGGGGGAGCTAAACGGTGCTGAATACTACGAGCGCATCAGCCATTGATGGTTTGGGATGTGCGTCATTTTCATCAAATTTTTTACACGGTAATGCAATATTCCGATTTTTTTGTGCGGCACCGCGTCGCACTCTTTTCCTTCCTTTTCTTCTTACTATTAACAGGGCTTACCATACTCCTTTCAAAGGCTGCTAGA
>JAKAIL010000174.1 GCA_021825235.1 Bacteroidota bacterium
CGAGTCACTGTAGATTGATGGGGTGTGTGGGGGGGGGGGGGGGGTTGGAAGGGAATGAATTATTCATAGATGACAAAAGAAAATGTGTGAAAAACGACTAAATTAAAGTTAAGGCACATTTTCAAACTGCCCGATCTATGAAATAATTTTCAACACCAATATTAAATCTTGTTAATATTGGTGCTTATTCCGGCCGCGCCACGACCGGCGGCGTGGGATACGCCTCGGCTTGCTTCATTTGCACATCGAGTTCGGGGCAGAGGATGTCCCGTGGCCCGATGATCGTTCCCGGCACGCTGGGGCTAAAGCTGAAAAGCCCTCCGGAACCCGCGGAGATGAGCATGTTGCGCGTCACCGATTCCTTCGAGGAAATCATCTCGCGGAGATCGCGAATGGTGGGTAGGCTTATTTCCGCGCCGCGCACCAGTTCTTCGTGCCCATCGGCATAAACCTTATAAATCAGCAAGGGAATGATTCTCTTGCCGTTGGCGAGCATGTCCTGAATACTGAAACCGGCGTCCTGCGGCGGCGCGCCAATCTGAATCGCTTTCACGACAAAGCCGTAGTCGTAGCCATCTTCTTTGGCGCGTTTAATCAAGTCCTTTTCCATTGCGGTGAATGGAACTGCTTTGGAATCGTAATACTCGGCGACGCCTGGCGCGGGATCGCTTTCCCCAATGCCGGGCAGGGAACCGGTAAGCGTGCGGGCATGCCCATTCGTTTCGCGCACTTCTTTGGTCGGCGTCCGCGACATATAGACGGTCTTGAGGATACCTTTGTCCACGAGGAGCAAGTCCGGCGTTGGCGCGACCGCCTCATCGTCGAAGGGATAGTATCCCAGCAAATCGACTCCGTTCATCGTCTTCATCTGGGAGATATCGCGGACGGACGCGGTGATGGGCAAAATGCGGGTATCGAGCCGGTCCTTGAGCGAAGAACGCTTGCCGGAGGCGAAGATCGCGGAAACATCGTTCCCCAGTACGTCCTCGCGCACACCGAACAACCGTGAAATAAGATTCTCCGAAAGATAATCGGTAGCTGCATCGCCCTCGAAGAGTACAGGCCCGGTATATTCCTTGTCGAACATCGGTGCGTTCCGCTCTGCTTCGAGATCCGCCGCCAGGTCTTTAATTTTGGTCGTGAGTTCAGCTTCGGAAGGAAGTTCCCCCGGCAGTTTCGCTACGAACGTACGGGTGAGGACGAGCGGCTCGCCATCGGAAGCGGCTTGCGCGGTGGCCTGCACCTGAATCTCGCAGAGCACGGCCGGTTTGCGCACGCGAGTTCCCTCGGTGTTTTGGATCCACTCGTAGGAATCGTAGAGCGTAAGGGAAACATTCGAGGTCTGGATGTCCCGATAATCCACAAAGAGCGCGCTTAGGCGCTTTACCATATTTTCGAGCGCCGTGCGGTTGTATTCCAGCGTAATGGGCGCTTCGGCAATATGGATGACCGGGGCGTGCGCAAAATCCGGGAGATCGCGCAGTTCGGGCGAAAGTTCCTTGTGTTCGAGCGCGGCTTTCTTCTTCGAGAAGTTATCGTTGGCGTCTTTGAAGAGATCGTCCGTCGAAAGCCAGAGGGCGCGGCGAATACTCATGTAATCGTCGTCGAGGGGCAGGGTGTTATCGGGTGACGCATTAAAATTGAAGAAGCCGGTATTATCGGTGAAGTTTTCGTCGTCGAACTGGTAACTGTTCAGCAGCAGTCGCACCGATTCCTGCCGGGTATGCGTCGCATCGGATGTGATAAGGGAACCATTGGAGGCTTCAATCGCGAGTTTGTGCTGGTCGGCCACGGTATAGGCGATGAAGAATGGATCGACCAGACCGGGCGAGTGTAGTTCTGCCTTGTCGCGTGCCAGTTCGTCTGCCATGGCGCTATCGACGACCGCGATGGTTTTGGCGGACACCTGCGCAAGGGCCACGCTGTGTATTGCGATGGCCAGCAGCACGGATGCCATCCAACCGGCCATTATGGTCCGCAAGGGAATTCTACGAGTGTTTATCATGCTTAATCTGGCGAAACGGTGGCTTTCTTTTGTTGGGTAATGCTAATGGCGTCCGGCGCGGGAAGGATGGGCAGCCGGTCCTGAGATTTCTCTTTCTTCTGCACTTCAATTTCGCTGATGAGCAGGCTGGGGCTGGAGGCCGAAACAGGAACCCATCCGGACTCCGCGCCGCACATGCCGTTGAAGGTCTGCCCGTCGTTGCCGGCGGCCACGATGCGCTCGAAGGTCGCAAGCGGCGTACCGATCAAGTCCACGCCGCGCACGAGTTCGTCCGGCCTTCCATCGGCATACACGCGATAGACGAGGATGGGCAGCACATCGAAGGAGTTCGGAATCGTCCGGCCCGTGAGCGTAAAACCGCCTTCCACTTCCTTGAACCAAAGTCCGTAGGGCTTGTGCTCCTTTTTGCATTCGGCGATGAGCAGCATTCGCAGCGAATCGACCGGAACCGTCTTATCGGCGACGACGACGAGATTGGACTGGCGTCCTTCCGGCACCTTACCAGGTTGCGCGCGGCCATGCCCGTTCGAGTGCGGGAATCCTTCCACCGGCTCGCGGCCCATCAGGAAGTTTTCGAGAATACCATGCTTGACGACCGTCACCCGCTCGCCGAGTACCCCTTCGTCGTCATATTTATAATGGCCGAGTAAATCCGTATGGTTATAGCGGGTGAGCGTGGGATCGTCATAAACGTCCATCCAGGTTGGCAGCACCTGGGTCCCCACCTTTTTCTTGAAGGTCTGGCCTTCGTTGACATCTTTTTCGCGGGACGCTTCCACGCGGTGCCCGAATATTTCGTGGAAGAAGACTCCGGCCGGACCACCGGAAAGGATCGCCGGACCCGCATACGGGCTAACGACTGGGGCTTCCCGCAGCGCCTGAAGTTGGACGATCATCTGCTTTATATCCCGAATAATGGAATCATCGGGGGGAAGGTCCTGGGGCCGGAAAGCGAAGTAACTTTTATAGAGCGGCAGTTCCATTCCATCGTCCGCTTTGGCCGTTGCCATAATCATGACGCGGGTATAGACCTGGTTGGAGGCAATTTCTCCGCCCTCGGTGGAAACGAAATATTTGCGGACCACACTGGCATCGAGTGTGGCTTTGGCTTCGAATAGGTCCGGCTGTCCAACGAAGAGCGCGGAGTAGCGGGCGAGGCGTGCTTCCCAGGCTTTGCGATCGGGGAAATAATTGGACATTTCGATCGCCGGCTCATAATAATGGTTCGAGGCGTCGGCTTTGCTAAAGTCCCCGGAGGTGTCGTCCATGGCGACCTTAATTGCCTGATTCGTCAGCACTTGCTGATACCGCTCGGTGGCGGCATTGTAGCTGGCATTGGTTTCGCGCCAGAGTGCCAGGCGGAGCGCTTCCGGGTCGTTCTGATACGGAATTTCCTTTGCGCCGCCGCGCGCGAACATGTCATTCGAGCCGCGGATTTGGTGCGTATTGTCCAGCTTGTAGCTCCCAACATGAATATCGACAAGGAGCATGCGGCGGCGCGAGGAGTCGGATTTCGTGATCGCTCCGTAGCTGGCGACCATGCTCACGTCCTGTTCGTCGCCCACATTATAGCTCATATAATAGGGTGGCATCGGCTGCTTGGAGAGCACGGCGTCCTCCCGGGCAAGCTCCGCTTTCATGGTTTGCAGGACAGGATCGTTGGAAGCGGTCTCCGCCGGACCCGTCTCCTGTGCCTGGAGCGTGGCGGGCACGACCAGGAGCATAATCCAGAACCAGAATTGCTTGCGGAGAAACGTATGCGAAAGCGGCATGATCGATAAATGAATGAAACCGTCCGAAACAGGGGAAGGCTGTATAGTAGCGCGAAACGCCGAAGAAGAGTTCAAACGGCCAAAGGGGAATTTTGTTACTTTCCGCTCATGTTTTCAGTCGCTGCTTTTCCCGGTCGCACAGCCTTGTGCTGGACGCCAGGAGTTCGTTCCTTTTCAACGTTTTCGTTACATACCATCATGAACCGTGTTGCATCGTTGCGATACCTCGCGCTTCTAAGCTTTAGTTGTCTCCTGTTTGCGGTACCGCAAGTTATGGCCCAGTGGCGGCACACGAACGGCCCCTTCGGCGGAAGTGCAGAGACTTTTGCCACACTCGGCAATACGCTCTTCATCGGCAGCGTGGGTGTTTTTCGTTCCACCGATGGCGGCGAAACCTGGAGCGCTTCCGGGCTGACGGATCGGAATGTAGCCTATCTCGATACGATCGGAGGTGTGCTCGTTGCCGGGACCGACGCCGGTGCATTTCGATCGACGGATGGCGGTGCGAGCTGGATCGCTGCGAATCAAGGGGTGCCAGCCCTAATTTCGATTGAAGGAATGTGTGTTGCGGAAGGAAGTCTCTTTCTGGCGATCGACAACTTTGGCGTCGTACGTTCGGTGGATCGAGGACAATCCTGGTCCACACTGAGCAACTGGATACCTGGGATCCAAGGGGCAATCCGAGGACTTGCGACTGCCAATGGCACGATTTACGCCGGCATAAACTCGGGGGTGGAACGATCGACGGATTTGGGTGCGACCTGGAGTGTCTCCGCTCAAGGCCTGGGCGACACGCTGAATGCCACCGTGGAGTCTGCGAAAGGACCTGACGTTTACATCACCGCCAACGTTGGGCCACCATCCTACGCCTATGATGACTTCCGCTCGACGGACGGGGGCGTAACCTGGTCGCCGGTTAGTTCCCCGGAATCCAACAATCTCGCCAACGGAATGGAGATCCTAAACGGTACGCTGTACGCATTCGATGCGGCGGAATATTCCGATAGCGGTGTCAGCCTCTATTCCTCGACGGATCTCGGAACGACGTGGACTGCGGCCCAAGGCGTCGAAAATTCTGACATAACGATGGTGGCATCCGCGAACGGGACCCTTCTGGCATTGGGGTCCAATACCGGAATCTATCGCTCGACGGATAATGGCGCGAACTGGAATCTTAGCAACCAGGGATTCATCGATTCCTATGTGAACGCGTTGGCAGGCGATAGTTCCAATCTGTACGCGGCGACCTACGACCTGTTCCGGTCCTCCGATAACGGCGCCTCGTGGTCGGCTGGAACCGAACAGGGTGAGCCGAAGAACGACAATATGCAATGTCTTGTGGCACATAATGGCCTCCTCTTTGCGGGATATTTAAGTAGCGGGGAATATATCTCTTCGGACCAGGGCGCTCATTGGCACCAATTGGATACCGTACCTTCACCCACCGCCTTCGCCTTCAGTGGGCAAAAGTGGTACTATGCGACGGACCGCGTCGGTATCTATCCCAAGGAGACCATTGGCGCAGTCTATGAATCGCTGGACCAGGGCGCGACCTGGAACAATATCGGTCCGGACGATACGCTCGGTGGTTCCCAATGGCCCATTACCGTTTCTGCAATCTGGACCTCCGGCGATACGCTGCTGGCTGCAACCGACGATGGCTACTTCGTGACCACAGATGATGGCGCCGATTGGCGACAGGACACGCTGCACGCGGGTTTTCTCTCCTTTGCCGAAGCGGATGGGGTACTCTATGCCTGCGGAAGAGGCGGCTATGAGAATGGCGCCCCCACCCTGGTGAGCGGAGTATTTCGCTCGACAGATAATGGGACCACCTGGGAACCCACAGCCGGAATGCAGGACTCCGCCGTAACATTTGTTGGAGCATATAGCAACGGTATCTTCGCGCTTACCAATAGTGGGTTGTTCTATTCGACGGACGCCGGAGCAACCTGGGCTTCCACCGAGTTACCGGATTCCACTCCGGGCCTCCTTGTTTCTGTTATGGTTACCAAGTCGGATCTCGTCATCGGCACGGCGTGGCACGGCGTATGGGAACGCCCGCTTTCGGATTTCGGGATTGCCGGCGTCGAGGACCAAGCGGTGCATCAAACTGTCGAACTCGAGGCGCCGTACCCGAATCCGGCGGCGACATCAACGTCCTTCCATTTTTCGCTCCCTCGGGCCGAATGGGCGAGGCTCGAAATCTATACCGCGCTTGGGGCGCGCGTTGCCACGCTGGCGCAGGGCGAAGAAGCTGCCGGCGATCATGCGATAACCTTTTCGGGAGCCGGGCTGCCGAACGGCGTTTATTTTGTACGTCTCGCGGCCGGCGGAAGTTCGCAGTCGAGCATTTTAACCATCGAGCACTAAGTTATGAGAACGATCTTACTGTTTCTTGGAATGCTCCTTCTGCCAGGGAGCACCTTCGCCCAGATAACCCTAACGCAGCAGGACGTACTTGCCTGGTTTACCCAGGGAACCACGCTCCGATGGGAAGAAACGGCAGTCCAACCGGTGACTGTTGGCACCGCAAGCAGTAGCGCCCAGACGTTCGATTTTTCTGCCCTTCAGTTCCAGCATCGCTTTTACGATTACGACTCCTATTTTACGCTCGCCAATTCGCCGGGCGATACCACCTGGCCGCATGCCCGCGCATTCGATGCAGGCTTTGGCAATGCGCCCTATGCAGAATATTTTATCACGCCAACGGGATTCGGATATATCTATTTCGATTTAAAGGACACGGGCCTGTTCGAAACGGGATTTGTTTCTACGGACTATACGGCACCCGGTGTGCTGGGATTTGTCGATACGCTTCCCAGTATTCCACCGGAACCAATTTATACCTTTCCATTTACCGTGGGATCGCACTGGCTCTACGTCTCGGTACCGGACACCTCCTCCTTGGGAATGATTTCGTGGGACACCACTACGGTGGTATGCGATGCCTTTGGCACGCTGGTCCTGAATACGGGTAACGGGCCGGTCACGTATAATTGCCTGCGCATTACGCAAACGGAAGCATTCATGACCTACGATACCGCTTCCAAAACCACCTATCGCACGTTTAACGCCTATCATCAGTATATCACGAAAGAGGGAATTAACGTGACGGTGAGTATCGACTCTGCCGATCTTGCATCCGCTTCGGTAACTCCCATAGCTGTTTCGGCCTATTTCAATCCGGTCCCTGCAAACGGTGTCCTGCGTTCGCGGGGACCATCCACATTCGCGATCGAGAATTATCCGAACCCTTTTACAACGGTTACGACCCTACAGTATTCTGTTCCCGGCGCGGGACCGGTGACTCTCGAAGTGTACAATGCCATAGGACAGCGCATGGTAACGCTCGCGAGTGGGGAGGAACGCGCCGGAACCCATTATGCCGTATTCCATCGGCAGGGACTTCCGAACGGGACCTATTTTTATCGGTTGCGAACAGGGACCGGCATCCAATGCGGTTCCATGACCTGCGGTAACTAAGCAGGAGTGGAATTTCCTCTCGCGCTCCGTAGCCGAAGCCGAGAGGACCTCTTTTGCAGGAATCCGGGGCCGGCAAAATAATTCGAGCCGGAAGGGGATTTTTTTACCGCGAAGGGTGTAACAAAACTCCGCGATGCGAATTCTTATACAACGAGTTAGCCGGGCAAGCGTCCGGGTGGCGGGCGAGGTAATCGCTGAAATCGGGCAGGGACTCTTGGCGCTGGCCGGGGTGGCCGAAGGCGATACCGAGGATGAAGTACGCTGGATGGCCGAAAAATTGGCGCAAATCCGCATTTTCGAGGACTCGGAAGGCAAAATGAACCGGAGCCTCGAAGACACCGGCGGCAGCGTGCTTGTCGTGAGCCAGTTCACGCTCTACGGCGAACTCAAAAAAGGTAACCGGCCCAATTTTATGGCCGCAGCCGAGCCAGTGAAGGCGGAACGGATGTATGAATTGCTTCTCCATTATTTACGCACTCGGCTGGGGGAGAGGCGCGTTCGGGCCGGGCGTTTCCGCGCTACGATGAGCGTCGAGCTTTCGAACGAAGGACCCGTGACGATGCTCCTCGAACGATAGCAGCGCAATTTTGCAAAAATGCTTTGTTTAATGCAAAAAAGTTGTATATTTAGAGGCAGGTCATTTTGTCAATCATTAATCCATAGGAACAATCCCATGACTTCAATCCCTCGATTCTCGTTATCCTCTCCCGCCGTGCGCCAGCTTTCCAGGCTCGCCTTGCATTTACTGGCTGGAGCGGCGCTGCTGGTTGCCACCATGATCCTTTCGGTTGGCCCAGCCCGTTCCGATTGCGGCGGGAACTCCAGTTCCAACGCGCCGACCAACGCCGGTACGGAATTTCTGCTCTGTTTCGAGCAGAATATCGATACCTTTACGACCTACGATTACCCGGGAGGTGGGGGCTATCTCGAAATTTATATCGCCTCGGTGAGCGATGTCCCGGACACCGTTACAATCACCTCCAATCGCTATCCCACGCTTCACGCGAGCTTCGCGTTGCCGGTTGGCGGATACAAAATTTACCGAATTTCGGATTCCATTATCCAGGCCGGCTTAGGCGTGCTCGATACCATGCGGGACCTGTGGATTACCAGCGATGGAGTTCCCGATAATCGCGTCGTCGATGTGAAAGCCACATCTCCCATCGTATGCTATGGGCTCGATTTCAAGTACCAATCGGCAGACGCCATTTGCGCTCTGCCGAAGAATAACGCCGGGACGGACTACCGGGTGATTAGTTACGAGAATTCCACCAACGTGTTTGGGAACCCGGATGAGCAATCGCAATTTGCCGTGGCGGCCTTCACCGACAACACCACGGTAACCATTACGCCCGCGGCACCGACGGCCAGCGGCAATCCCGCCAACGTGCCATTTACCGTCACGCTTCAGGCCGGGCAGTGCGTGCAGGTCCAAACCGATCCCAGCGTGCCCGGCTTGGACCTGACCGGCTCGGTGGTTACCTCCGATAACCCGGTGGTCGTTTACGGGAGCCATTGGCGCACGGAAATGCCCCATGGATGGATTCGGCCGGACGATGGGAACACGAGCCGCGATATGCTGCTCGAATCCATGCCGCCCACGAGCGATTGGGGCAAGAATTTCGTGCTCGATGCCATTGCCATTTCGAGCGACGGCGCA
>JAKAIL010000175.1 GCA_021825235.1 Bacteroidota bacterium
CAATGGCGACCACGCCGCTCACTTCTCCATTCTCATGGAGCAGCTCGGTCACGAAAAACTCGCTGAAGAAGCGGACGTTGTTCTTGAGGCAGTTCTCGTAGAGCGTGTGGAGCATTACGTGGCCCGTGCGGTCCGCCGAGTAACAAGCGCGCATCACGGCGACGCGTTTGGAATCCGGGTCGCTCGGATTTTCCGGGCGCGTATGTCCGCCGAACTTGCGCTGTGCGATCTTGCCTTCGGGCGTGCGGGAGAACGGCATGCCCATGTGCTCCAGCTCGATGACCGCGCGCGGAGCGTCCTGGCACATCGTCTCGATGGCGTCCTGATCGCCTAAATAATCGGAGCCTTTGACCGTGTCATACGCGTGCCACTCGGGATTATCTTCTTCCAGATTGCCGAGTGCCGCGCACACGCCGCCTTGCGCGGCGCCCGTATGAGAACGGAGCGGATGGACCTTGGTGAGAACGGCGCAGGAATAGCCTGCGGGAATTTCTACTGCTGCGCGGAGGCCTGCACCGCCCGCGCCTACAATAATTACGTCGAATTGGTGTGTCGTCATGAGTTTGTCGCGCCCTGAAACAGTTAGGAGAACGTACTGGTGCGTACAAAATTACGAAAATTATTGAGCGGAAATCGAGAGTACTTTCGCTATGTCAAAACTTCGATAGTATCGAGAAACTTTCGCATCGTTCGAATGACCGATTGCCAGTCTCTTTCAGAGACTTTGCCAAGCGATCGCAATACCAGCGCTTCGTGAAATGTTGTCATTTTTAGAAGTCGAACGGTTGAAGGAATATTAAGACCAGCCAACTTCCAATCTTCTAAACGAACGTCGGTCACGAACTCGGGTATCCTGCTGCTGATTCGGGCGACGAGCAAATCGCCATATTTATCTTGAGAAAGGACAAGGCCGGGACGCCGTTTCTCACGGTTCTGGTCCGAATATGGAAAATCTACGAGAATGACCTCTCCGAACTTGAACGAGGGCATCTATCTATAAAGAATCGTATGCCGAATCGCTTTCGGCGTCGTCCTGGAAGAAATGTTCAAGACCCAGGCGCATCCAAGCTTCATCGTCCATCGTTTCCTGAACATCCTTGAACGGAGTAACGAGTACGGCGACCTTTTCCCCTTTCTGAAAGGGAAGCGAAAGGACAATTTTGCCTTCGTTGTTTACGGTTGCCTGGGTGCTATAGGTCTGCATAACTCCGTCAACGATAAAAGGGAACGGCAAAGTGCCCGCCTGGAGGTTGGTATTTCAGTCTAATGCAATCATTCAGTAAGAGGTAAGGTTGAGAAATTCATATGCGAAAAAGTGCCTTCGCAATTTTCGTCTTAATCGCTGTTGCCGGTTGTTCCCGGCCAAAAACCGGCACCACCCCGCAGGAAACCATTGGGAATTTAGTTCAGGCACTGAATACGCAGGATTCTGACCTGCTTCGTGCCAATCTCGATAAGACCGTCCTCGCGGATTTCGAGAAGCGCAATCGGTTTCGCTGGGCGCTCGATACCACCCGAGGGACCACTTTCTCCTATGCCATGATAAAAGCCGATACGGATGGAACCGTCGCGAATGTCAGCTTCTGGATAAGCAGTGTGGGAAAAATAGCGATGCCCAAAACTCAGGTTGATGCACAGCTCTATAAAGAAGATGGGGCGTGGAAGTTCGGAACGATATGGGCTATTAATGGGAAGCGTGGGCGGAGCTAACAATTGGGTAGCTTACGTTTACCCCCCATGCACCTCTCCCACAACACCATCCTCATCACCGGCGGCGCGACGGGCATTGGGCTCGAACTCGTATCCTGAAGATGCCTCACCCGTCATACCTTCTTCCGCGTCCGCGTAGCCGGGCGGGAACGAATAGGCACGTTGCCTTTGGCGCGCGCTTGCTTAGCTTTATAGGCCTTCAGGAACTTACTGATCTCACGTTTATCCTTAGGCGTGAGTTGAGTATTTACTACCTCGATGTCCGCTTTTTTGAGCAATTCAAAGTCAATCATCGTTGAAAATCCGTAAAATATCTTTTAACCAAATTATATGCTGCGTGCGATGGAATAAACATTCTGTTGGGTGCGAAAAGTTGTGCTCGAAGCGTTTTCTCATAGTGCGCGATGAGCCGGGTTTTAGGCTCGAAGACTACTATGCCCTCGTAGCCACGTTCGAACGATGTCTTGCAAAGAAATGCAACCAAATTCCCGGCTACGCCATCGTACCGCTTCTTGCGGCCACGATTGAATGGTGCGTTCTCAAGCAGATGAAGATAAATATGATCGCCCAGATCCTCGGAACTCATAAGGCCGTGCCATTCGATTGGAACCACCTTCTTTGTCAACGCATGGACTTCGCGTCCGCCATTCTGCAACTCAATGGTCCAATCGAATGCCCATTTAAGTTTCCGAAGCCGCGCAGTGTCACTGAAATTCAAACGCACTACCTCCGTCTCGAACACTTCCCCAGTGAGAACATCTTCGATGGAGTTCGTGAGTTTATCGACTTCGAAATCGAGCCGGCGTTTAGGCATGCTTCAAAATTTTGGACAAAGAACGGCCCCCGCTCCGCTATCGTTTACCCGCCATGGACCTCTCCCACAACACCATCCTCATCACCGGCGGCGCGACGGGCATTGGGCTTGAACTTGCGCGGGAATTTCTGGCGCGCGAAAATAAAGTCCTCGTCTGCGGTCGGCGCGAAGAGAAGCTTCGGGAAGCGAAGCGGAGGAATCCCGAATTGCTCTATCGGGTGGCCGATATTTCGGAGGCCGAAAGCCGGAAGAAGCTCGCAGAGTGGGCGGTTGCAGAAGGCGTGAACATTCTTGTGAATAACGCCGGTATGCAGCGCGAGATCGATCTAACCAAAGGCATAGAAGCTCTTGAAGCTGGCGATAACGAATGCCGCATCAATTTCGAAGGGACGATTTATTTCACAGCCGAACTCATTCCGCACCTCATGAAGCAAAAGAATGCGGCGATTATGAACGTCTCCTCCGGTCTTGGATTCGTTCCAATGACCATTACGCCCATCTATTCCGCCACGAAGGCCGGTATTCATTCTTACACGCTCTCGCTACGACATCAATTGGAACCCACGGGCGTGAAAGTCTTCGAGCTGATTCCGCCGACGGTGGATACGGAACTCGACCGCGGCGCCCGCGCCCGGCGCGGACAAAAGGACCGCGGCATTCCTGCCACGGATGTCGCAAAGGCGGCGATGGAAGGCATGGTCTTCGATACGCCGGAGATTACCGCCGGCATGGCGGCGAACCTCGTAAATGCTGCCCGCCAGCCTGCGTTCGATGCGATTTTCTCGCGCATGAACGCGCGGCATTGAGCGCGTTATCGTTCCACAATAAATTGCTCCGTCACGGTTTTGTCCCCGCTGGTGGCACGGACGAAATACGCTCCATTGCGCAATGTAGGCAGCGGAATAGAAGTATCATTCACGGAATTTGTCCAAACCAGTTCTCCAAGCGAGTTGAAGATGCGAAGCAGGGTTCGTCCCGTGCGACCACTCATAGAAATGTGTCCGGTTCCGAAACATGGATTCGGAGCGATTGCAATGGAGAACGGGTGGGTATCGGTTTGCCCAACGGAAGACTGCTCTACGCCAACCCCTACCAGCACCAGGTTGGTATCGTAGCTTTCATTGGTGGTGTCGGCGAACGTCAGGCTAAAAAAGGAACTGTCCGGTCCCGCAATGGAAGGTGTAAATTGGAACTCGGCCACTTCGGAATCGCGGGGTTGAAGAAAAAAAGGCGGTTGAGTCTGGGGAGACAAAGCAATTACAGAAAAATCTGGATTCGTTCCGGCTGTAGTATTGGGATATACATCTAATTCGCCATTGCCGGGATTCGAAAGCGTAATCCACGTAGTCGAGGTCATGCCAACGGGAGTCGAATCGAACCGCAGCGGATTTTCGGAGAGATGAAAAATGCCTTCCGTTCCAAATCCTTCGAGCGGAATCGTGAGCGAGGGTGTCTTGGAACCTTTCAAAACGAGAAACAGCGTATCGAGCGAAGCGCCGGGAGCAATGGGAGCGAAGTTTATTACAACGAGCGCGCTATCGCCCGCTGCGACTATGTGGAACATGCTGTCCGAAATCTGGAATACCGTGCCCGATGTAAGCGCGTAGCGAGCAATCGTGTCCGCGCTTGTCCCATTATTTACGATGTGAAACAGGGTCGCATTCGCATCTCCCACGCGCGCCGTATCATAGACCGTGGCGGGTCCGGAGAGGCCGGAGGAACTCCCGGGAACCGGAAAGACTGGGTCGGCATACTGATTCGGCTTCGTCCGCACCGGTCCGGAATTAACCACTTCCAAATCCGAGGCACGGATCGTTTCGAGTTGCGACCAGACGTCGGAAGGCCAATTGGGGTTCGGTTCTCCGGAGATAAAAATCGCCGAGCCATTATCGGCGAGAATCAAGCCGTATTGCTTGAGCGCCGTCGCGATAACCTTTGCATAGCCAGTGAAACCGGAAAGATCGAAGCTGGCCTTGAGTCGCAGGCGGGTTCCCATCGGCATAACGGTCGTGTCCGTCGTCGAGCCAGCTTCGTGCCGTGCCGGAAAGATCCACGCCTTTTGTGTGGTTGGAATCGTAAAACGCAATGCATGATGGATCGCGCCCGCCGCGCATTCATCGTAGCGAATGAGGCCGGGAAAAATCGGTAGACCAGCGGCATCGCAGGAAGTCCAGCCGTCAGGACGGAAGTTGTTGGAGTCCAGCGCGAAGCTGGCGCTGGAGGTCGCGGTCCATCCGCCATTCGGTTGGTCCTGCCGGCCCTGGTACAGCTCGTAAAGCTTATGATTTCCAGTATCGACGACGAGAACGTGCCCGTCGCCATTTGGGAACGCGGGCTGTTCGACGAGTGCGTTCGATGGAATCGGCATCGGGCCGGGATCGCTTTCGTCCCAATACGAGGAATCCGGCGGCAGGTGAATCGCGACCAGTGGCTGGCTGGAACCCACGACGTTGAATGGAATGCTGAAATCGGGCTGCAAATGTTTCCCGGCAAGATGGGAAAGATAGGCGGCGGAGTTCCAGGAGACGGGCAGCGAATCCACCCGTTCGTTCCACGGATTATTCGAGGGAAAGATTTGGCAGGAACCGAGTGTTTGGGCCTGGAGGGTCAACGCGCTCGCCACAAGGAGAGCGAACGCAAAGCAGAAGTTCTTCATACCCAAAGGAACACCAATATGGAGCGGAAAATCACTCCCCGGCGTTAAATTAATACTTCCATGGACGATATTACGATTATAGGCAAGGGCAAGGCCGGTTCCTCGATCGCCGAAGCGATTCGCCGAAGCGACAATCGGAAGCTTGCAAGCCTCATTTCCGCGCGGCTTACCAGGAAATATCCGGTAATTCAATCGGACGTGATTATTATTGCCGTAAAGGACGAAGCGATTCCGGCAGTCGCGAACAAGGCGCTCGAATCCGCGCTCAAGCCGCCTCGTATTATGGCCCATTTGGCGGGATCGGTTCCGTACACGGTGCTTCCAAAACGGAAAGGCGTGGCACGGCTCACGCTCCACCCGATCCAGACATTTTCGGAACCCAATGGCGATCTGCTCCGCGAAATCTTTTGGATGGCTTCTTCCGATAGCCCGTCCGCCCTGCACTGGGCGCGGCAGTTCGTGGCCGATCTGGGAGGCAAGGGAACTCTTACGCTGCCTCCCGAAGCGCTTCCCTTGTATCATGCGATGATGGTCTTTGGCTCGAACTTTATCACGCTCCTCTTCGCTGCCATCGAAGAAATGAGCGAGGAACTCGGCCTTCCGATCAAGCGGACCAAAGCCGCGGTGCGCCCCCTTGCGGAACATGCGCTCCGCATTGCGCTCACGAATCAAGCGCGTGAGGTATTAACGGGACCGATACAACGAAACGATACCGCTACCATCGAAAAGCACCAGAAGGCGCTGAAAGCCCTCGATCCGAAGCTGCGCGCGATTTACGATGCCTTTCTGGAACAGGCGCTTCGCCAATAACCGGACACTTCCCCGAATCTCATGCTGTTTCCTCTTGGGTAATTCATTTTGGCCGACGTCTTCATCTCGTATTCAAATTCGGACCGAACCTACGCACTCGATTTAGCGGAAGCGTTGCGCGCACAAGGGTTTTCCATTTGGATTGACCAAACGGGTATCGGCGGCGCCAAAAACTGGACTTCCGAAATCGTCGAGGCGATCGATGCCTGCTCGACCATGGTCTGCTTGATTTCGAAGCATTCCATCACCTCCCACAACGTGGCGAAGGAACTCCACCTTGCTTCCGAAAAGGGAAAGCATATTTTGCCGGTGGTGATCGAAAAAGTAAAGTTGCCGGCCAATTTTGAATATCCGCTCGCAGGCCTTCAGCGGGTCTATTACAACGACCGGGCCGCGATCCTGGATGCACTGGTAGCGCTGCACGCGGTGGCTGTTACAGCAGCGGCTTTGCCGGCCCTGCCGAAGGATGATGCGATTCGCATTGCCGTGCTGCCCTTCGATGATCTCTCCCCCGAGCACGATAACCAATGGTTCGCCGATGGCATGATGGACGAACTGATCTCGACGCTGGGCAGCCTGGAAGGCGTGAAAGTTCCGCCGAGGTCCGACGTGCTGCACTACCGCGACCACCGGAAAAAGGCGCGCGAGATTGCCAGCGAAACCGGAGTCCGCTACCTGATCGAAGGCGGCGTGCGGAAGGCGAAACATAAAATTCGGATCAATGCCTCGCTCACCGATACCCTGCTCGGCGAGCAGATCTGGGCCGATAAATACGACGGGACCTTCGACGATATTTTTGAATTCCAGGAATCGGTCTCGCGGCAAATTACCAATGCCCTGAAGCTAACGCTGACCTCCGAAGAAACGCAAAAAGTAGAAGACCATGAGACGGAGAACGCAGAAGCATACGAGCTTTACTTACGAGGGAAGCACGAACAATATTACATGACGAAAGAAAGTTATGTGCGGGCCCTGGAATATTATGAACAGGCGGTGAAGCTGGACCCGAAATTTGCGCGCGCACAAATTAGTATTGCGACACTGAGTTGCGCGTATTATCGCGAATATTCCAGGAATCCTAAATGGCTTGTTCGAGCGGAGCAAAGCCGCGTCCGGGCGAAGGAGGTTACAGGAAATACTTCCCGAACCGTCATGATCGAAGGCATGATCGCATGGTTGAAAGGAGATCGACAAAACGCAATTGAACTGTTCGAACAAAGCTGCCAAATGGACCCCAAAAACTACAATGCACTTAATCTTTTGGGAGCCGTAAATATGGAAATGCATAATTACGAAGGTGCGGTTCGTGCCTTTGAGCGCGTGGTGGCTCTGGTTGAAAATACTCAGTCGTATTTCAATCTTTTGAACGCCATCGCACAAACCAACAGTAGGGAATACCTTTCACAATATGCTCTCCAAGCGATTCCTATCTTTGACCGGCATATTGCAATGGAACCAACCGATGTGAGGGCGGTGATCGAGCGTGCGTTTGTTTTACGCTGGGCCGGTAACAGAGAAGAAGCGTTTCGTGTTGCGGACCGATTACGGGAGCGAGATAATTTAGACCCGCAGGTGCTCTACGAGCTTGCGTGTTTATACAGTAATTTGGGGGCGCAAACGACAATAGTTTCCATCCTCCGAAGAGCTATAGACGGTGGCTATCGAAACACCGTAGAGGTTCAAAATCTTAGCCTCGAACTCAGCCTGGAGTCGGAGGTCCGGAATGAGATCGAAACATTGCTACGCGATTTGGAAAACCTCATTAAAACGGAACATTTGCCCGGATAAGGCCCGGTCATACGAGATTTCCGTTTCCCTCTTTCTCAAATCTTCGATCTGAAAAAAATTCAAGGAAATTCTGATTAAGGTTGGGTTCCCGCCTTCCCCACTTTCGTGAGGATGGGAATGACAGAATTTTGAAATCATGGCGCAAAGCGCAAAAAGCGAACCATTCCTGTCATTCCCGCAAATGCGGGAATCCAGATTCAGACTTACTCAGAGATTCCTTAATTATTGTTCTTCTACAAAAATCGCCACTATCCCACCAGTGCTGACGTACCTCGCAAGGGCCACTCCATATTGAGGAGGATTCGGTGGAGGAGGCGGCACTGACAGCACAGCATACTGGTTTGCTGGAGCCGCGCCATTATTCGATACGTGAACGATGACGTTTTGTATACCGGTTGTACCGGCAATCGGCCACTCATGCTTGTCACCTGTGATTCCTGACGAGAACGGCTGCCCGTTTACCGTAATCGTTTGCGTTACCCCTGGACTGGCCGACTCCACGTATGCCCAAATGTTTACATTTTTCGCATTCTGACCGGCCGGTGGTGGTGGCTGGCCTAAGGTAACGGTCATGTCCTGAGAGTTATTGGCCGCTGCTGGCATGATCGTCGTTGTCCCCGGCGCGCCAAAGGCGCCTAGTAGGGCAGGCACGGGCTTCTTCTCCGCGCAACCGAACATCAAAAGTAGCAGGAGCAAAGATGGAACGATAATCTTCATGGCGATCGATGATAAATTTAAACTTCAATTCGGACGATATTCCCTTCGTTCGAGACATCACAAATATACAACAAAATAATCGCCGCCGCTTGAAAAGCAATCGGCAATTGTAGTAGCACCTTAGAAATGTCAGGTTCTTAGCACAATAGAAATGTCAGGGTTTCGGGAAGACCGCTACTGCTGTTTGGACGAACTTTCAGCAGGAGCGGTCGATGACGGAACTACTGAC
>JAKAIL010000176.1 GCA_021825235.1 Bacteroidota bacterium
CAGCCACTGGCATTTTCGTTCCAGTTGCTCGCGTTCGGAGTCGCGCGTGGCCTGGGCGAGGCGCTGCTTCGTGGCGAGCATGTGATTCTAAATGGTGTTAAAGGCATTAGCAAAGTTGTCCGGGAGCGTGACTTGCCCCCACGGGTTTACGATTAGTGTCTCAAAGCTCGGGAAAATACCGCCGGTAAACCAGAGCACGGCACTTAACCGGCGAGCATCGTGCCTAAATAGGCCGCCGTCGTTGCACCGCACAAATTTTCCATCAGCGTCCTCGCCGGTCACAAGAAGATGGTACGCATCGTGCCCATTGATCGAAGCCAGGTTGTCACAAAAGACCGCAAGGACATAGGGGTATCCCGCATCAACGAAGGGTTTGGATTCGGCCGCCTTTTTACAAACTGTGTCGGCGGGTCGCCGGGACTCGTTAGGCACCTCGTCTTCTCCATGGATAATCATTTCCCCATCTGGATCTTCTCCGTCTAACCACATCAAGACCTGCTTGGGCGGGTTGAGACTCACCACTTCGACGATGGTATTCGGCGTGCTACCTGAGAGCACCCAGTCGGGGGTTCTACCACATATACTTTGCTCATGTCGTGGCTCAAATCCTTTTATGGCAAGCGAATAGCCGACAGAAAGTTCGTGCAAATAATGCCAAGTTCCATCGTAGTCCGAGAGCAATTTCTTTGACAAGTTCCGAGTTGAAGTCTGATCTATTGCACTAAGCTGCCCTTCGAGGCATTCGCGGTAATGCGCATTATGTGGTCGTGTGGCCATTATCTGCAAATTCGTTCCTTCCGGCATTTTTGCAATATTCTTCTCCGTGAACAGGATCATCCTTCCCCCTCTACAATTTTAATTTCTTCCGCCGTTAGCCCGTAAAGCTGATAGACCAGCTTGTCGATCTCCGAATCCAGCCAATCGCATTTGCGCTGGAGTTGCTCGCGTTCGTAGCCGGGGCGACCCTCGCGCGTGGCTTGGGCGAGGCGCTGCTTCGTGGCAAATAATATCATTTAGTTTGGTGACAGTCCATACACATCGGGTCCGAGGCCGACCGAGAACGCTTCGTCAGGAACAGTTGGAATACCTACCTGCTTCAAGTTTTTGCATTGCGCGAGCACCAGCCCGCGAGCCGTATCGTATACCTCGCGCGCCATCGCGATCCAAACAGACGGTGGAAGCCCTGCCATATCGCCATGCAACGCGTCGCGGCCAGCAGCATTCACCGAAAACTGGCCAACGAGCACCACACGTAATAACGACGTGCTCGAATTTCGATTAACAAATTCCATCGTAAGCCGAGCGAAAATCTGGCGCCGTGCTGCGCTGGTTTCCCAGTCCATCTTTACCGATTGCTGGACCTGAACGGGGACGCCTGGCGGCTGCGAACTCGTCTCATCCCGAAATTCGCGAACATCCCACGCGATGGCATCATACGTTATTCCTTCAATGGTTCGTGGCATTATGTTCCCTCTACAATTTTGATTTCTTCTTCGTTCAACCCGTAAAGCCGATAGACCAGCGTATCGATCTCCGAATCCAGCCACTGGCATTTTCGTTCCAGTTGCTCGCGTTCGGAGTCGCGCGTGGCCTGGGCGAGGCGCTGCTTCGTGGCGAGCATGTGATTCTAAATGGTGTTAAAGGCATTAGCAAAGTTGTCCGGGGCGGAAGCTCGGAAAGTATATCATGCTCGACGAGCGAGTTGCCGCACTGGATGTTTTTGGAGAGATCGGGAAGGATTTTGGTGCGTTCGAAGGAAAGCTGCGCGGCCGTTGCGCCGGATTCGGTTCCGAGGAGTTTCAGGAAGAGCGAAAGCTGCGCCACTTCCACCGCCTGCGGGTCGATATCGACGCCATAAATATTGTCCAGCAGAATTTGCTGCTTCTGCCGGAGCGTGAGCGCAAAGACACCCTTTTCGAGTTCGGCGCACTTTGCTTTGCGCGCTTCGTCGGGATGGTCGTTATACCAATGCTCCACATGGTGCAGCACAGCATCGTAGATGGTGATAAGGAACGATCCGGAGCCTCAGGCAATGTCTGCAAAACGGAGTTTGGAGATTTCCTTTGGAGTAAGCGCTGTATCCGCGTGGTGATCCTCATTCGCGTGGTGTCGGGCGACCCTGCCCGACTGTCCGCCGGGGTCGGCGGACACCACGCGTTCGTTATCCAGGATTTTTCCGATGGTATTTTGGACAATATAATCGACAATATACTTCGGCGTGTAATACACTCCGCCCGCCTTGCGGACTTCCGGCTTCTCTTCGAGTTCCGCACGCTTGGCCGTGGTGCGGATCACTTTGCCTAAGAATCGCTCGTAGATCGATCCCAGGATTTCAACCGGTATTTACTCAAACGAATACTTGCTGTGCTCGTGGGAAATGTCCGCGCAGCGATCGGCGAAGACCGAATCCTTCGGCGGTTGGAAGGAGGGTTTATCGATCTCGTGCGGCTTGAAGACGACACAATCCGCTTCGAAGATTTATCTTCGAGCAAGCGCATAAAGACGAGCCGGTCGATCACCTTTTGCGTGGCCTCGGTGAGGAGTTCGGCAGTCAGCGTGTCATCGGCT
Source organism: Bacteroidota bacterium (assembly GCA_021825235.1). Classification (GTDB taxonomy): domain Bacteria; phylum Bacteroidota; class Ignavibacteria; order Palsa-1295; family Palsa-1295; genus PALSA-1295. The sequence goes on from JAKAIL010000176.1 coordinate 2,569, forward strand.
TTCTTGAATGCTTTTGCAAGCGTGAGCCGGTATTCTTCGAGCTTCGTCAGGAATGCTTCGTCAACGGGCTTTGCCTCTTCGGCGGTTAATTTTGCTTTTCCGGTGCCGCGCTGCTTGGGAAGCGTTTTTGCAAAGTCTCTTAGCTTTCCATCCCGGACCGCTTCATACGAGAAGAGCCAATAAAACTTCCCGAATTGTTCTTTATCGAGAAAATCGGCGAAGGCATATTTCTCGATTTGCGCAGAAGGGTAACTTTTATCAATGGACGGTTGATAGCGGCAGTCGATGACGTGGAACTCGTAGAAATTCGTGAGCACGCCAACCGGCGTCCGCGCGCCAGAGCCATAGCGAACGAGTTGGAAATAATCGGCGGCGTTGGAAAGATCGCGGGAAGGTTTCTTCGCCTCGCAAAAAAGACGGGATCGCGAAAATTCGGCTTGAGGAAAAAGGCGTAGTCCGCGCGACGGCCGCTCTCGGCAACCTCCGGTTTTTCGATGCGGATTTCCTGCTCGCGCGGATTGCTGGTCTTGATCCATCCGAACGCGGCCCAGAAATCATCCAGGAACAATTGCCGCACGTCGGCTTCCTGAAATTTGGGAGCCAGGTAGTCATTCTTGTGCGTATCGAACGTGCGGACTAACTCCGCAACTTTATTATATGCATCATCGAACAGAGCCATGCTGCAAAATTACAACATTTTGCAGCCAAGAGAAAGAGTTTTTATCAGTTCGTTACGGTCCCACCGCAACATGTTCCCAGCCGCCGAGATAGATGACGAGGATGATAAGCAGGGATAGCCCAATGGCGATGGCGAGCGCCCATCCGGTTCCCATAGGGCGTTCGGAGAGTGCGAGGAACCATTCGGTGAGGCGATTCCAAAGTGCCGAAGCTTTTTCGTTCCACTGGAACGATTCGGTTCGTTCGACCGGCTGGTTTCGGGTTTGCGCGAAGGCGGAACTCACAAGGAGCGAGAAAAGAAAAAGCCGCGTAAACATCCTCCCACTAACTCGTCGCTTGAACGGGCGGCTCCGGGAGCGGTGCGGAATTGTCGATGCCTAACCTTCTCGGGATAATCGCATGAAAGATGGAAGGCGATTTATCGAGCCAGGTATTCCCCACGGAGTAGCTAACGATGAGTGGCATACAAATCCATTGCGAAAGCGAAAACCCCGCGTATCTCGGATTGAGCCGAATATACTCTACGACAAAGCGGCAGAGGAACATCCAGGAGGAAGCTCCGAAAAATATTCGGCCAGCCAGAGAAGGCTTGGCTTTCCTGCGAGCGTAGATATAATAAAATGTTATCAGAATCACAAGGCTGTAACCCGACTCGAACAGCGGCGTAGGCCAAACGGGAACGGTTGTTGGAACGATACCGTGTGGGAATACCATTCCGAGAAAAGATGAGGTTGGCGTCCCATAATCTCCATCGCCAGAGAAAAAGCAAGCAAACCTCCCAACGGCATAACCAATTATCCAGCTTATCGTTACAGCATCGAGAACTTTTAATACCCTCAGCTTCATGAGTCGAGCCGCTACAATAACAAGAGGTAATGCAAGGATGTAACCGCCGAGATGAGTCGAACCGCTATCCCGATTGACGATCGACACGAATGGCTGATGAAATTCGAGTGCCGAAAGCGCTGACCCGCCGAGGGGAGCGAAAATCGCAACGATCAGAAAAATGAGGACAAATTGCCAGAAACCGACACCAATTTTTTCTGAGTACCAGTAAAAAAATGCGCCCGCAGAGAGAAAAGCGAGATAAATAAAGAAGCTAAAAGTGTCGAATGTGAGCCCGAATAGCCAAAAATGCTCGCCAAGCATAAGGTCACAAAAAATTACCTAAAAATTCTTCATTTTCGGGAACACCTCTCTCTCTCTGTTCCCAACCGCTGGAAAATCATTCTAAATCAATATTCAGCAACAAAAAGAGGAGTTCGCGCGAATGAGTAAAAAAGTTTTACGAAATTCGAGGGTGCTAAGGTTCGCGGCGATTCTGGCGATTAGCGCGTTGCCATTGTTTGTGGGGAGCACCTGCCCGCCCGGTCCCTGTCACGACCCGACAGCGACATTTTGTTTTAGATTCACATTTGATGGCAGCAGTTGCTTCTTTTGTTCCGCGTGTCACCCATGCGGCTACATACATGTGAGCGAGGGTGGAGGAACGGGCTGGGCTTTATACTCCTATTATGACGAAGGGGGTGCGGGTGACGGCACCTTCTTTTATTCAAACATGCCCGGTAACACGCCAACCACGTTTACATTCACCCTCGACGCCACATTTTGCGGCTGGTGCCCATACGCGGGATGTGGGCAGATACAGCACAATCACCCATTACTTCCGGTTACGGTAACGCTTTCGGCGCCATGCAATGGAAAAACGGTAACAGTGATTAATTTCCAATGTGCGGCGTAAGTATTTTTTAACCAATCCTAAGGAACCAAACCATGAAAACTCGAGGCTTGACTTTGACAATGTTAATGACGGCCGCAACCGTTGCGGGGTGTTCTCAGAGCCCCTCCTTAGTTGCTCCTTCGTCGAAACAGATCCCGTTTACCTCCGAATCCTGGGTAAGCACAAATTACGCGGCTACGATTCAACTTTACAAAACTACGACTTGGTTTCCCGATACCGTTTCCGGTGTCGACTCTGAAGCTTTGGTTTATCTTTGGGACACTACGGACAATGTGCCGGTCTCGGGTGGAACCGTAACAATGAACTCTACGACCATTCCCATAAACGATGAAAGTGCATTCGGGGGTGGTAAGTACTACTCGCTGAGGGGGGGGCACTGTCCCTTTCGCAGTGGGAAGTGGAAATTTTATTTTTTCCGCAAGTGGCAGCTCGCAATTCGCAGCTCTATCTGATACTATCCCCCTCGTTAACAAGGACGTTCAGATAACCTCACCTGCGATCGGAACAAGTGTTTCAAAATCGAGTGCGTTAACCGTGAATTGGACGTATGCTTCTGGTAGCTCGAATACGGTCGTTCTTCAACTTTCGAGTGATAGTTCAGGTTACATTGAGGATGTTTTATCCTCGGATAATGGTTCTTATACCGTGCCTTCTTCCGATCTTGCGGGCTTCATTCCGGGCAGTAATATTAGGATCATCCTGACTCGCATAAGCTATCAGGATGCGGTTGCTGCAGACGGCAGAAAGTATGCGATTGCGACTTACTCGAGGGAAATCGATTATCACAGCATCGTGCCTTAGCTTTTACATTTTTTGAAAGGGTTCACTTTCCACCTTCCAAGGTGGGGAACTACGGTTTGTGCGGTCGTTTCGTGTTCGGAAGGACAGTAGGATTAACCCATTGCAGGCAGTGCGCGTTCTGCAAGTTGATCGGAAGGGGCATTGGTTCGCCATCGGTGGATATGGTTTGAGCATCTCTTCCGATAACGGCGAACACTGGACTGCTCCAACAGCCGACGGTCGGTCACAGTTCCGTGTAACAAAACCCAGACAGTCGATATTTATCTGTCATGCTTCTAATCTTTTTGAATTGAAGGGAGATCTAAATGGAATCAGGAATCATACTCTCAGTAACGATCTTAGCGGGCGCAGCAGGCTGCACCCAAACTACGAATAGCGTTGCTCCTAACAAGGGGAAGGTACCATTCCTTAGCGAAGGCTGGGCATCATCGAACTATGCCGCAACCTTCGAGATACACAAAACAACCATGACCCTAACGGACAGTTCGGCCCGACCGCAACATGTTCCCAGCCGATAGATTCCCAAGAAGAGCAGCAGAAATGCGGCGAGCGCGAGAACAATCGGCCAGGCGGTTCCCTCGATAGCGGTTTCCGAAATCGCGAGGAACCGTTCCACGATGCGGTCCCAAAGTTCCGAAGCGTTATCGCTCAAAGGGAACGATTCTACGTGTTCCACCGGAGATAGAATAAGTGCGTTCATTGGTAACCTCCTTTCGATCAGTTGAACATCTGGGCTGAAGAATGATTGCTCCAGCACGAATGTCGTCCCGTGCGGAATTGTTCGACCGAAGGAAGGAAAACGGACCCGAAGGATCGGTGACTATGTAGTCGGGGATTCTTCGCTCCACCCTCGCTTTGCACATAAATAGTTGTGCTCAGAATGACAGGTAAACCTGCTTTACGCAAAGCATTTCATTGGTAACTAAAATATTGGCGAAAATAGGGCGTAAAACGCTAATTTTTGAGTTATCAACATTGAAATCATTAAAAAGTGCAATTTTAGCAAGTTTCGCTGAAATTGCGCTGGAAATCAAAGAAATAGGCCTGTGGATATTTTGTTCATAAATCGCGAGCTATGCATGGTCGCCCCTTGCATTATATAATGGTGTCCGGATCGCTTTCGTGTGGTTTCGTTCCCGATCCGCGAACGCTTGGAACTAAATACGCTACCATTCTCCTGCGAACGTATCTTGCCAAAAGAAAGATTGGGCAAAAAAATGATTTTTTCAAAAAATGTGGAACGTGGGCAGGGGAAGTCCGGTTATACGGCCCGCTATTGAAAAATGGCATCGGATGAGCAATCGTCCGGACCTCCCTGTCAGAGCGAAAGAATTCGTAATTTTTCACGATTTTTAGCAAAGCAGGCGGAACTTCGGGGGTTAATAATTTGGTTATAGGCCTCCCATCCGCAAACTCGGCTTAGACGGGGATTCCTGCACAAAATCTAAGAATAGCATGGTGGCCTTCACCGAAAGTGAAGGATTCCGGTTCGAGTCCGGACTACTTCGCAAGGCTGTTAAAACAGCCTAAAAGTTCAATGACAACTGAGCGGTGACATTCGAGGAAAGTTCCTGTAAGGGCAACCCCAAAGAACGCTCCAAGAGTGCACAAAGAAAGATCAAATGCGAAATTTGGGTAGGGCCCTCACCCTGGCCCTCTCCCCACGGGAGAGGGAACTGGATGAGAGCTTTACACACAAGTATCGAGCTAAGGTTTTACACGTTGTGAAACGTGTGAAACATGCAGTTGGCTGATGCGCTGTGAAGCGTGTCAGAGCGGACGGAGCCATCCGTTCGCGTTCGTATGACGATGCAAATTGTCGTGCGAATCATCAAACACTGTAGTGATGCACCGAAGTAGCAGTCGGGATGCGAATCCGGGCTGCATGCTTACGCGGAGCGATGTGAATCGTTCCGAATCGAATGCGATTAACGAATTGTATTCGGCACTGTATCATAGGTTTATGATGAAGTTACCAAGGGCGCATGGTGGATGCCTTGGCACTAGAAGGCGATGAAGGACGTGGTTACCTGCGATAAGCCGGGGGTAGGTGGAAGCTACCCGTGATCCCCGGATCTCCGAATGGGACAACCCATGCCGAGTAATGTCGGCATACGTTATGGTGAATACATAGCCATATCGAGCTAACCCGCTGAACTGAAACATCTAAGTAGGCGGAGGAAGAGAAAACAATCGTGATTCCCCGAGTAGTGGCGAGCGAAACGGGAACAGCCCAAACCATAAAGCTTAGCTTTGTGGGGTTGTAGGGCCTTCGTATAGAAGTTACCAATCGTTTTGATAGCGGAAGTCTCTGGAACGAGACACCACAGAGGGCGATCGTCCCGTACGCGAAATCAAAATGACTTCTGAAGGTACCCTGAGTACGACGGAATAAGTGGAAGTCTGTCGGAAACTGCGAGAACCATCTCGTAAGGCTAAATACTCTCTAGTGACCGATAGCGAACAAGTACTGTGAAGGAAAGGCGAAAAGAACCCTTAAGAAGGGAGTGAAATAGATCCTGAAACCGCGCGCTTACAAACGGTCGGAGCGAGTCCTGTCTTCGGACAGGAGGAGTGACGGCGTGCCTTTTGCTTAATGAGCCTACGAGTTGCTGATCTCATGCAAGGATAAGGTTCTCAGAACCGAATCCGTAGCGAAAGCGAGTCTGAATAGGGCGTTTAGTATGGGGTCGCAGACGCGAAACCTTGTGATCTATGGATGGTCAGGTTGAAGGTTGGGTAAAACCAACTGGAGGACCGAACCGGTGTGGGTTGAAAACTACTCGGATGAACTGTCCATAGGGGCGAAAGACTAATCAAACTTGGAGATAGCTCGTACTCCCCGAAATAGCTTTAGGGCTAGCGTCGGATAAGAGTCTTGCGGAGGTAGAGCACTGATTGGGCTAGGGCTGTCACAACGGTACCAACCCCAGA
>JAKAIL010000004.1 GCA_021825235.1 Bacteroidota bacterium
AATGGTAAGGGTAAAACAACGCTCTTGAGAAATTTTTACCGGCTGCTAAAGGAGCGTTCCGGGTCTATCCTGTGGGGCGAGAGGGAACTTACACATTGCCCCCCGCACGACGTTGTAAAGCTTGGTATCGCGCAGGCGCCGGAAGGACGGATGATCTTCGCAAATCTCACCGTGCAGGAGAATCTTCGCATGGGAGCGTATTTGAGAAAAGACGCCGATGGCATCCGAAACGATATGGAGCAATGCTTCACGATCTTTCCGCGCCTTAAAGAGCGAATCGCGCAGCCGGGCGGCACACTTTCCGGCGGCGAGCAGCAAATGCTGGCCATCGCCCGGGCGCTGATGTCCAAGCCGACGATGCTCTTGCTCGATGAGCCCTCGCTCGGAATCGCGCCCAAATTGGTGCGAACGATATTCGATAATATCGTGGAAATCAATCGCTCGCTGGGTGTCACAGTCCTTCTGGTGGAACAGAATGCCAACCTCGCCCTTGCCATCGCGAACTCGGCCTATGTGCTGGAGACGGGCAAAATAGTTCTTTCCGGTCCGGCGGCAGAATTAGCCCAAAACGAAGACGTAAAGCACGCCTATCTGGGCACGGCATAGAAACGCATCCGTAACGTCCCCATGGAAGATAAAGGCGTGCTTGCGCCAGTCACTCCGGAACCGGTTCCCGCAACGGGACCCGGCATCGCGTCTCGCGCGGTGCGCGGTGCGGCACTGCTTACGGGCGCAACCTACGTTTCGATGCTGCTCGGCATTGTGGCACGGAAAGCGCTGGCACTTTTGCTTACCCCGGAACAGGTCGGACTGTATCAGGCGGCGATGAGTTTTGTCGATCTTGTTATCAGCTTTGCCGCCTTCTCTTTTACGAGCGCGATCATCAATGTCCGCGATAATTTAGTTACCGAGCCCCTGCACAATCTCAAAGAGAATATTTTTATTCTCACGGTCGTGGTCCATGGTTTCTTTGCATTGCTTGCGATGGCATTAGGACTGATTGTGTTGCCCAAAGTCCACGGTACTATTTTCGCGGGGATCGTTGGAATGTACGCGGTCCAACGGTTTACAGCGTCCCTGGACACGTTTTATACCCAGATTCTGGAGCGGGAACTCTCCTATTCCAAAGTCTCCCGCGTTACATTGCTGGTCAATATTCTTTTGCACCTATCCTCCGTGGGCTTTGCCGTGCTCGGTGGTGGAGCATGGGCAATACCGATTGCTACCATTCTCTCGACCGTTGTAGGGTACGCGCTCGATCGGCACTATGTGCGCACGTCGGGGCTTGAAACGCTTCGCAAACATCCGTGGAAATATTACGACCGGGATACTACGCGATGGCTCTGGAAGTTCGGTACAAAAGTTCTCTTCAACCGCGTGTTCGAAAGCTGGCTGTTCAAGATCGATAATATTCTTGTAGCCTATCTTTTTGGCTCATTCTACCTGGGATATTACGCGCAGGCGTTTTCCATCGCGCTGCTTCCGGCCACGGCTGTTGCACCCATTGTCGCACGGGTTTCCATCGCGACCTATGCGGAAATCCAACACGACCGGGCAATGCTCGAACGGGCCTTTGCGGTCACAAACTTCTTCCTCGTGCGAATGCTCATTCCCGCCGCAATATTCGTTGCCTTCGAAAGTAAGGATATTGTTCGCGTGTTTCTATCTTCCAATTGGGGTGGCGTTGCGGAGCCTCTTGCTGCCCTGACCGGACTGGTACTTACCGTTCCGTTATTCGAAAATGCGAAAATGATTCTGGGCGCGACGCTTCGCCTCACGGAAATATCGGTCGTACGCGGGCTGCAATTACTAACGCTGGTCGTGCTCATCGCAGGGTTTCGATGGGGCGGAATTTTATACATTGCGCTCGCCGTCTCCTTCGTAAACGTTGCAGGCTATATCGGACTTATGATTTATTTGAAGCGCATTCTTCATCCTCGCTGGCGCGAGAACTATTTGTGGCCTGTTGCGATCGGAATCTGCGTTTCGCTGCTTGTCGGCTTTATCATGGAACCCGCCTCGGTGCATGCACTGCCACCGGCTGTAGGAATTACGGTTCCCATTATTCGGCTGATCGTGTTCGCATTTCTCATCGCAATCCTTTGCGTACTCCCGGAACTCGCCATTCAACCGCATCTCTTCCAGGAGCGCCTCGCCGAAGTTGCCAATAAATTCCGACGGCAATGAGCACGCGCCTCTCCGATTACGATTATGAGCTTCCGGAGAATCTCATTGCGAAATATCCGCCTGCGCGGCGAGGGGATTCTCGCCTGCTCGTTGTCCACCGCGATACGCGTTCCTGGGAAGATCGCATCTTCAAGGATATTATAGAATATGTGAACGCTGGCGATGTCCTTGTCCTGAATCGAACGAAAGTTATTCCGGCCCGATTGGTTGGAAAAAGAGTTACCGGAGGCAAAGTGGAAGTGCTTCTGCACCAGCGGCTGGACGGCCCCGAAGAACAGTGGAAGGTGCTCGTCGCACCGGCACGAAAAGCGCGGGAAGGAGAGAAGCTGTTGTTCGATGGGTTACAGTGCAAAGTACTTCGCGATGTGGGCGAAGGCGAAAAAATAGTTCAGTTCGATAAAAGCGGTACGGCATTTATGCAGGCGATCGAACGAATCGGGGCAGTACCATTGCCGCCGTATCTGCACCGTCCCGCCGAGGAATCCGACAAAGTGCGCTATCAAACGATATACGCTTCGGAGGCCGGAGCTGTTGCGGCACCTACAGCCGGTCTCCATTTTACCGCCGAATTACTCGAGCAACTCAAAGCCAAAGGCGTGCACATTGCCTACCTTACGTTGCATACGGGATTGGGAACATTTCGTCCCGTAGATTCCGAAGATATAACCCAGCACAAAATGCACGAGGAGTATTTTGAACTGGACGAAGCGAATGCCACGATCATCAATAGTGCCAAGGCACGCGGTGGGAGTTGCATCGCTGTGGGAACCACGAGTGTTCGAGCATTAGAAACACTGGGCCTCGAAGATGGCTGTGTTCGCGCTGGCTCGGGCATGAGTGGGATTTTTATTTACCCGCCATATCGCTTCAAAGTCCCGGATGCGATCGTTACAAATTTCCATCTCCCGCGCTCGACACTGCTCATGATGATTTCCGCGTTCGCCGGGCGAGAATTCGTGCTCGAATGTTACCGGCATGCCGTAGAAGCCCAGTATCGCTTCTTCAGCTATGGCGATGCCATGCTGATTCTATAAGTTACCTATTTCGGCTTCGATCGAGCGCAGGATCTGCTCTGCTACCTGCAACGCCTTCAGTCCATCCTCGCCGCTAACGACCGGGACCGTATCATTTACGATTGCATCGCGGAATAATTCCAGCTCATATTTCAGGGGATTAAGCTCGGGCACATCGGGTCGCTCATAGATGATTGTCCGCGGGACATCTCCTTTATCGATTTCGCCGAGCTTCATCGTAAGCCCGGTGTGGAGCGTACCACCGTTGGCGCCCTCATCGGCCAGGCGAAAGATTTCCGCCGATTTCGTTCCAAAATCGAGCGAAAGGTAGGCGTCCTTCGCGAAGATTCGGAGCTTTCGTAGCGGTGTTTGGGAGATGCGGCTGGCTGTAACGTTCGCTACCGCGCCGTTTTCGAATTTAATTCGAGCGTTTGCAATATCCAGTTCTTCGGAAACGACCGCGACACCGGAAGCATCGATGGATTTCACGGGAGATTTTACCAGCGAGAGTATGACATCAATATCGTGGATCATAAGGTCCAGCACGACGGCCACGTCCGTTCCGCGCGGCTTGAACTGCGCCATCCGATGCGATTCGAAAAAGCGCGGATCGTCCAGATACGACTCTGCCGCAAGCAGCGCCGGGTTGAACCGCTCGATATGCCCAACCTGGATCTTCACATCTTGCTCGCGCGCAAGTTCAATAAGCTTATCGGCTTGTTCCGTCGTTGTCGTGATCGGCTTCTCGATCAGCACATGTTTTCCGGCAAGGATAGCAGCACGAGCGACCTCGAAGTGCGTTTGGGTTGGGGTTACAATGGAAAGCGCATCTACGCGCTCTAAGAGCGAGACGAGATCGTCCACATTTTCGATCCCCGTTTCATTGGAAACCGCGCTTGACTCCGCACCATTGACATCGTAGATCCCTGTGACGCTAACGCCATCGACCTCCTTCCACAGCTTGGCGTGAATTTTTCCTAAATGGCCGATTCCGGCGATACCAATACGAATCATAATTACCAGCGTTCTGCTTTGGGGTCCCGCGTCATAAGGTCGTTGGTCGCCTCGCGCGGGTCCTTGTGTTCGAACAGGATTTTGTACGTTTCTTCCACAATGGGCATTTCGATTTTATGCAGGCGCGCCAGGCTCCGAGCCGATTCGGTGGTGGCAACTCCTTCGGCCACCGATTTCATTTCCCCCAGGATTTCCGGAAGTTTTCTCCCACGGCCTATCTGATCGCCCACATATCGGTTTCGAGAGTGCTGGCTGCCACAGGTGACAACGAGATCCCCTAATCCAGCCAGACCGCTGAAGGTATGTTCCTCCGCTCCTAATGCAATGCCCAGTCGCCGCATTTCCGCCAGGCCACGCGTCATCAGCGCGGCTTTCGTATTATCGCCGAAGCCGGCGCTATCGGTGATGCCGGCACAAATGGCGATGACATTCTTGAGCGCGGCCGCTAATTCAATTCCGACCAGATCGGAACTGGAATAAACACGAAAGTAGGGCAGAAAAAATGCACTCTGCACCTCGCGGGCAATGGAAGGATCTTCGCCGCCCACTACAATCGCCGTGGGAATTTTCTGTGCCACTTCTTCGGCATGGCTCGGCCCGGAAAGTGCCAGCGTGCGCGAGGCATCGGCCCCAAGCATTACCTGCAGAATTTCCGTCACCCGGGAAAACGTCCCTTGTTCGATCCCTTTGGAGGCGCTCACATAAATCGCGCCGTCATGCGTGATATGGCCGGCTAAGGACCGTAAGACGATTCGAGTGGATTGTGTGGGCAACGCAAACACATACAACTGTTTTCGTTCGAGGGCCTCGGCTTCGTGCGTGATCTCGATGGAAGTGGGAATTTCTACGCCGGCAAGATAGGTCTCGTTCTTTCGGGTTTGTCGAAGTTCCTGGGCGAATTCTTCGCGCCGCGCCCAGAGCGTTACGCGATGTCCGCGTTCATCAAGGAGCCGGGCGAGTGTGGTGCCCCAGCCTCCTGCCCCGATAACAGCCGCATTCAAAACACTCAGGAGAATGACCGCTACCGCGTGGCGGCAGAATGAAAGAGCCGGAGTTTATCGAACCGGTGCTCGCGTTTTGCAAGCAATCGCTTGATGTTCGCGCGGTGGGTATAAATAAGGAAGGTCGAAAGACCGATGGCGAAGAAAATCAGCGTGTTGTACCCGGTAATCTGCACGCCAAAGGCATTCTCACGTAGGAACATTGTCGTTGGAAGCATAATCGCGGCGATGATGGAGCCCAGCGATACATAGCCGCTGAGAACAACGACCAGAACAAAGATTCCAAACGCGACTGCAACTTCCACCGGCGCTACGCCAATGAGCATGCCGGCCGCCGTGCTGATTCCCTTGCCACCGCGAAATCCCGCAAACACGGTAAACACATGGCCCAGCACTGCCGAACAGCCGGCAATCAGCCGGAATACCGTGATGTCCTGGAATGGTGTGGCATTATGAAATGGAAGCCCATTAAATAGATAGGTCGCCAGGAGGATCGAACCTAAACCCTTTGCCAGATCGAGGAGCTGCACGGCCAACCCTAATTTCCAGCCCAGCACACGGAAGGCATTGGTGGAACCAATATTTCCGGAGCCTTTCGAACGAATATCGAACCCGCGGAATTTCTTCGAAATAATTACACCGAATGGTATCGAGCCAATGAGATAGCTCGCAAGGATTACAACAATGAGGCTTAGCATTCTCTAAACTGAAACCCTCCGTAAGAAAGAATATGCAAATATCTTGCTAATAGCAAGCTCCTAACATGAGCGAGGGACGTTAAACACCCCCTTATACAGAATCGTTGTATTTTTCTTAAAAATTTTTCTATAAGCAAAAGAAAAGCCGTTCACCTAAGCAAACGGCTTTTTTGCAACGAAAGCAACCAGCCCTATCTCGACACCACTATATTAATGTAAGCAACATTTTCTCCCACACGAACCCGGCATACATAATGACCGTTGGAAAGTGCTTCTGTGCCGAGAGAGAGCGATTTCAGCCCCTGATTCGAGTAACCCGAATAGACATTTCTAACGGAATTGCCGAGCATGTCATAAAGCACGACTTGAACAAAGCAATATTCGTGAACATTGTATGTCAGTGTCATACCGCCGCTTGATGGATTTGGAAAGACGTTCGGATTAAACGAGTCCTGTATTGAATTGCGATTACTTACTCCACTCGTACCGCATGAACCTGAGCCCCCTCGTACCTCCGAGATTCCATGCTTGCTTTATAAATGCAAATTCCTCTTGACTAGGGTCAGCTTTATACGGGTGCGGAAAAATTCCCGCATCGTCCCAATTGTAATAGGAAAGCGGGTTATCGTCCTGTATTTGGTAGAGATTACTCGCGATTGTCTTCATCGTGTCGTTCCAAGAAGTGAACGCTCGGAGGTAATTCAAAATCTGATAACGGTCATAGTATCTCATGGCCTCATCGAGCCAAAGATACGCTGTAGTTATCTGGGAAGGTTGGCCCGGATAGAGCGGTGGAACGGACGTGTCCGCTGGCATGGTGTAAAGCAATGGTGGTTGAGCTCGCAATGAGGAACCTGCAATTACTACCGAAATCACAAGTAGAATGGGGAAGAAGAAATGCTTCATACGATTTATTCTTAAAATTATAGGAAGTTCATTACGCCAGACAGCAAATTTGCTGTTGAGTTCCGCTAAATAATGAATAGCTTTGGTTTTATCTTGAATTTAACTGAGCTATTCGCTAAAAACGTAATTTATTACCGCATGCTTGCAAGCAAATCTCAAGAGAAATTAGGCTTCGATAGCGGCATTCACCGAACCGATATAGGCAGGATTCAAAGAGCGGAAATAAGTACCTCAATTAGAAATATTGAGAAAATTGCAACGGCATTGAGAATTCCAGCGTATAAGCTGCTGATGGAATTTGACTCAGAACCAATCTGAAGACTTCATCCCTACTTGCTTCTCTGTGAGCCACCTACTATCAGCCGTGCCCGGTCCAGATCGATAGGGTACGTGATTTTGAAGTTCAGGTTACTGCCCGGGACCAGCCGTGGCTGCTCGCCAATGCGTTCCAGGAGCTGAGATTCGTCCGTTCCCTGGAATTCTGAATCCCGCGCCGCAGCGAAAGCTGCACGTAGCAGCTCAATTCGGGCACCTTGCGGCGTTTGGGCTCGCCATAGGTTTTCGCGTGGAACTGTTTCTACGATATCGCCCTCCACCACGCGTTTTATGGTATCGACAATTTCCACGGCTGGAACGGCACTACCAAATTCCCGCACCGCGCCGATTACGCCGAGGATTACTACGTCATCCACCAGCGGCCGTGCGACATCATGGACCAGTACGATCTTGATTTCCGGATCATCATGCACCGCCCGCAACCCATGTCCGGCGGATTCTTGTCTCGTAGCACCCCCAGCTACGACTTTCCATTTGATGGGCAAATTCAGCGTTTGCATGCCTTTTTGAACCGCAGGGAGATCGCGCTCCGGCGCAACCACCACTACCGTATTCATGGATTCGATGAGCGAAAAAGTTCTTGCCACGTATTGGTACATCGGAAGATCGCCAAGCATCTCCAGGTGCTTTGGTCTGCCAAAACGAACAGAGGATCCCCCCGCAACCAGAATGGCGGCGACATCACGGACGGATAAGCCTTTATTGTTCTGCACGCGCTACCTCTTCGGCTTTTTCTTCCGAGCCTTCGTATTCAATCACGAAACTATATGCCGGAAATCGTTTCGGCAACCGCATCAGAGAAAAGACCATCACACCAGTGGAAAAACGGTCCATCCAACTCGAGGTCGGCCAGCCAAGATGGAACACAATACTTCGTTCCGCAAAATCGTACTGCAGCATACGGATGAGCGTCATCATCCGGTGCGCCATGGATTCTCGAAAGATCGTGAGCAAGTAATGATTTTGGCCGAGTTTGGGAGGAGAACCGGAGCGCGGAGAATAAAACGTCACATAGGAAATATTCGGGTCCTGGTTTAGCGGCGTTTCGTCCTTCGGGCGGCGGAAATAAACATGGAATGGTTTCTTATCGTCGGACTCTGCAATGCGGAACATCAGTTCCATTGGGTTATCCGTCTTGCGAAATTGCTCGATCTCCGGTGCGCGCCGCTTTGCAACGCGGAAGCCTATGATCTGGAAAACGGTTACCGTCACAAGCCACAATAAAAATCCCTGCCACTTATGGTATGCTATGAAGCTAAAGCACGCGAGCAGGATGAGGAAAATGATAAACGTTCCCATCCGCGAGGTGTGGTAATCCGGAATCTCCTCGCTTCCACGGGAGTAACGGTAATACACTAGCGCTCCCATGTTGATCGTGAAGCTCGCTACGAGTCCCACGGCATACATGTGCGCCAGCATTTCCTGGCTTCCGGCCGTGACCGCAATGATGATGGTAAAGAACGTCGCATTCATAATGTGAATGCGATACAGCGAGTCCGCCTTGTTCGTCTTAATGAGCCAGTTGAACCCGTATCGGTGCGCGACGCGCTCCAAAAGTTCGCTCGACGCCACGAACGCCGTATTGACGGCCATGAGCAGCGTAAAGCTTGCGAGCCCGCCTACTAAATACGCGAACCATTTGCCATTAACGACCTGCGCAAAATAGGTGATAAGATCATTTTCGTGTGCAGGGAAATTAATGTCCGTCCGCGTAAGAACCAACATCGTGATAAGCGGCGTAACAATGCCGACCGTCACCGCGAGGAAGATGTACGCTTTGCGGATATCCTTCCAGGTCTTAACCAAGCCTGCGGTTTGGATGACACTTTCGATCCCGGAATATGCGAGGATAACACCGGCGAAACCGAAGATAAAGAAATTCGCTCCACCGAATAATCCACGCATCGTTAGGCCCGACCACGTATCGGAGAAGCCTTGCGTCGCCCGGGCAAACTGACCTGCGCTCGGGCTAAGCACCGCCGAGAGAATCAACGTCAGAAGGATCATCGCAGCCGCCACGAAGACCCAGAATGTGAACCGTGCATTCTCCCGAATACCGATGATGTTCAGGAACGCTACGAACCAGATCGATGCGAAAAACAACCCATAAATTACTACTGGGGAAATCGAAAAGAATGAGCTACCATTATAGACCGCCGAAACCGTAGAAATTGCCGCAGTCAGAACATAGTCCACCATGATCGAGGCAACCGCGGCAAATGACATCGTGGGACCGAGCACCAAATAGCTAAAGCTATAGACACCGCCCCCGCGAATACCGTGGTGCTCCAGGATATGCGCAATCTCCACCATCCGACTCGAAAGGAACCGGATAAACAGCGAGACAACAATGATAAATACGAACGCCGCAATGCCGACGAGCAGGTAGGACTCCGCTGCGACGTAGAAGACACTCGTCAGCTCGTCCATCAGCGTAATGATGGCTACCGCGAGCCAGGTGAGCCACCATTTCCCACCATCCAGGAAGGACAGCAGGTTTTTCTTTTTGGCGAGGTAAATGAAGAGGCCAACGAGGCCAGCATTCAGGACCCCTATCAGAATCCATTTCATGTGGTAAAAGCGCCACCGGCGATGAATCGCCCGGTGCGCGGGCCGTTAACACGAATTCTGCAAAAAAGTAACCAACCATAAAAAATGCCACCGGCGTAGCACCAGGTGACATTCGAGTAAACATCAAGCAAGGATACCCATTAGCGAGTAGGGGATTCTGCAGCCACTGGAGGTACTGGCGTACCGAGCGGGGTTAAATCGAAGAGATAGTTTAATCCCAATTCCGCCGATGCCATCGGGCCATTATTCATCGTCACATTGGCACCCTGGAACCACGCATCCCGAATGTTTCGGTAGAAGGCGTAGGAGCCTTCCGCCGTGAAGTTCAGCGTTCCGGTCTCGCTCTTGATAAGTTCGATGGTTCCACCGAGCCGTGCCTCGACGAGCGTGTTCAGGTCGCTTAACTGGATCGGAGCGACCGTGGAGCCACCATAGCCCGACGTCCCTACGTTGACAGGGAACCCGATCCCCAGCCCCAGCGTAAACCCATCGAACCGTACCTGCGGCCGCAATGCCAGGTATCCGAAATTATAATCGAACCCGGAGTTCGAATTATCCAGCAGATGGAAATTCGTAGTGCGCGCATCGTAGGCAATGCCAAGCTGGACTCCCAGGTTATTCGCGAAGGTATAATCCAGGAGTCCACCCGGAGCCCAGGAAAACGCAGGTGCGGTCTTCCAACCGCTTGCCACATTGCCCGCGTTTGTCGCGGCGCCGGCCGCAAGCGATGGCCCCAGTTTCAGATCCGTTCTATTCTCTCCACCCGGTACGACTTGCCCTTGCGCATTCGAATACATCGCGAGGCCCAAGAGCATGAAAAGCGTGACAATCTGTTTTGTTTTCATACTTATACTTCTCCATTTCTGTAATATCGGCTGTTGGAACCATTATTAGAAAAACAACCGAAGTGCTACGTCCGCACGCTCAGGGTTCTAGCTTGATCATGACGGTCGCGCATACATAGTTCCGGGACAAAAAGCGAACCACATAGCAGGTTTGACCACAGCACGCAACCAAGCCCAATGCACCACAAAATAGGACAATCATGAACCAGGATGTTTACTCGCAACGTCAAGTATTTTTACGTAAAAGCGGCATAGAGCAGGTGTCTCGTCCGCTGTGAGCCTCCGCGTCTGCCTCGGAAAAGACAAAGTAGCTGCGGCCTGTAACCCTTTTGGTAAAATGGAAGTGAACAATCGCACGAGGAGCGACTGTTAGGGTGCAAGGTATGCGAATGAAAAAATACAGCTACCTTGCACTTGCCCTCTTCGCCGCAAGCTGTTCGAGCAATAACAATCAACCGAACGCACCGGCTACTGCGGAGTGCGGCGTGGAGCGATGGCACGTGAAGATACTGACAGACCCGGCGGTCGGGGCCATCCATTGGCAACCCGTTGCAACCACGATTGCGGACCAGAATTCCTTCCCGCAGATCAACGTCAGTGATGATACCGGCCGCATGGCGTTTGAAGAGCAAGCCGTTACCGTACCTGCTACAATCGTGGCCTTCAAGAGAGAAGATGACCAGGACATCCATCTGGTCCTGGTGGATTCCTTTCAGGATTCGATGATCGCGGAGATCCCGAGCACGAGCTGCCCGGAAGTCGCAGCGTCAGCCTATGCTCCGGATTACAATAGCGCGGCACAGTGGGTCACCGCCCACTTGGGAACTCCGACCAGTGATTTCAAGCACGTGAATGTGAATGCGACCATTACCGGAGTCCTTTTCCAAGATTTCGCGCATGGCCAAACCGGGCATGCCCGGAATTACCGGGAGGTGCATCCGGTAACGAAAATTGAATAGGCAATAAGTCCAAATCAATTTACTGGAATGGGCGAAATATCTCCGGAGTCCAACAGGATTTCTTTTTGGGGACGGACGATTCTATACACCAATACTCGATAGAATGGCTCATAACACAAGCTCCAGATAAGATAAGCAAACGCAAGGACCAAAAATCCTATTGCCATTGCAACTGGCTTCGAAAAGGGAGAATCCATGAAGCAATTTCACCTGATTGTAGTATACAAATGAAGGCTGGTATCCATGCAAGGAAGGCAAACTTAAAAACAAAGCGCATGTTAGAAAGCAGTAGATCTATCCCCTCGCTTACTCCCTGCAAAGTAAATCCCTGTTCAATGACCGCCGGGCCTGCAAGAAATAATGTTAAAGAAATAATAGACTCCATAATCTGACTCGCAATATGTCCGAATGGCTTTAATAAAAGGCCCGCAGTTAAGAGCACAGCCATCGTAAATAATTGCAATCGAATAAATGGCAATAGTCGCCTCTCCTGTTTCCAGAACTCCCAATTATCAATCGCTGCAAAAGCAATTAGCATCGCCGCGCAGGAAAGTTTTGAGAAATAATAGCACAGCCATACCATGTAGCCAATACTCACCGGAATAACGAAGAGTAGAATGGTTACGGTTTGCATCACATGCTTTGGGTCTGCTGAAATCAGATGAACGGTATCTCCGGAGAGTCGAGAAATAGTAAACGCAATCAAGAGAATAAGCACTGGGCTTAAAGCTAAAAGAAGCCTCAAAAGCAATTGTGAGGTTTCATGTCGCTTTCCACGGGCCAGTCGAAGCATCTCTGTTAAAATCCCTTGAAGAGTGGGAATGGGTCTTGAATCCGGGATCATATTACAACTCCCTCTTAATTGTAGTTGGATTTAAATACTCAGCCAGCGAGTATCCTATTACTCATCATCCTTTTGGACTGATATTCCATGCACACCAGTCAATAAATGTCCCAGTTTTACCCGCTTCGTTTCGAGATAGTTGGCGTTGCGGTGGTTCGGTGGGATTTCGATAGGAACTCGCTCCACGATTTCGAGCCCATAGCTCGAAAGCCCAACGACCTTCTTCGGATTATTCGTCATGAGCCGCATTTTGGTGACCCCCAGATCGGCGAGAAGTTGAGCACCCAGGCCGTAATCTCGAAGGTCGGCTTTGAAGCCCAGGGCTTCATTGGCTTCCACGGTATCCTTGCCTTCCTCTTGCAGCTTATAGGCGCGCAGCTTATTGGCAAGGCCAATACCTCGGCCTTCCTGCCGCATATAAACGACGACTCCGCGGCCGGCCGCTTCGACCATCATCATTGCGGCATGGAGTTGGTCCTGGCAATCGCATCGTTGGGAACCCAGCGTATCGCCGGTGAAGCACTCGGAGTGAACGCGGACGAGCACTGGTTCGCCGCTGGCAATATCTCCCTTGGTGAGCGCAATGTGCTCCTTCTTATCGACTTTGTTCTCATAAAGATGGAGTTTGAACTCGCCAAACTCCGTAGGCAGCGTCACCTCGACAATTTTCTGCATTAGCCGTTCGCGCCGCATCCGATAAGCAATAAGGTCCTGGACGGTGATGATCTTGAGATCGGATTCCCGGGCAATCTTCTTCAACTCTTTCAACCGGGCCATGGAACCATCTTCGTTGACCATCTCACAGAGAACTCCGATGGGCTTGAAGCCTGCAAGGCGTGCCAAATCAACCGCGGCCTCGGTGTGGCCAGCGCGGCGAAGAACGCCTTCTTCGGCGGCGCGGAGCGGAAAGATGTGGCCCGGCCGGGCGAAATCGCGGGCCATTGCGCTCGGTTCGGTGAGCGCGTGGATCGTCCGGGCCCGGTCCTCGGCAGAAACTCCAGTGGAAGTTCCGTGGAGATAATCCACGCTAACCGTAAAGGGCGTACCATGCCGGGCAGTGTTCATCTCGACCATCATCGGGAGGTCCAGTTCAGCCGCCCGCGCTTCGGTCAGAGGCACACAGATAATACCACTGGTATGCTTCAGCATGTAGGCGATCATCTCGGGCGTCACCGCTTCGGCAGCGGCAATGTAATCGCCTTCGTTCTCGCGCTCCTCATCATCAACTACAATGACGCCGCGTCCGCGGCGAATATCTTCCAACGCTTCATCAATAGTATTCAACATAAGCAAGTCCTATGGTATTCGATCAGTCCATCCAACAAAAATCTGCACCGGTTACGCTGTTTTTTCAGCTGCTTTCTCCGTATTTTTCGGATTCACGGTATTAATCGCCGATTTTTCGACTCGAATTTTGGTATTATCCGAAACCTGGAGCAGTATCGTGGCATCTTCCACCTGGGCGATGGTACCGTGAATGCCGGAAGAGGTGATAACCTTATCCCCTTTTTCGACTTGCTTTACGAGCGCCTCACGGTCCTTCTGCCGCTTTTTTTGCGGGCGATAAATGAGGAAATAGAAGATGAGCGCAATGAGAACAAGCGGCAAAAACGCCGTGATGGGATTGCCCGGCTGGCCATTAGCGCCGCTTGGCGGAGTCATAAGCAAAGTATAGTGGTGTGGTGCGAGGAATTCGGAAATCGTCATGTAAAACGGTTAAATGGTACGGAAAATAGGCATTTTTACGATAGCAAGGCAAAACGTTGGAGGACCGGAAATCATTCGTGAATGCCGGGGAACTTCAAATTGTTGTACCATTTGCCTCCGGCCGGCTTATGGCCAAACAGGAGAGAAAGACCGAGCATTTTTGGGAACGTGAAACTTACCGATTACCTTAAATCCAACTATGTCGAGATCGGCTTGAAAGCCGATTCCAAAGAAGATTTGCTCGACGGCGTCCTGAAACTCGCGGACAAGAATCCTCACGTTCTCGATGCGGCGAAAATGCGCGCAGCGGTCCTCGAACGAGAGAAAATCATGTCCACCGGAGTAGGAAAGAATTTTGCCATTCCTCATGGCAAAACGGATGCGGTAGATGATATTGTCCTCGCTTTTGCGACAACAGCTGAGCCGGTCGATTACGGTTCGATGGATAACGAGCCGGTACGGCTGGTCCTGCTGCTGGTAAGCAAAGAAAACTTAGTAAGCCAGCGGCTCAAACTACTTTCCCGAGCTTCGAAGGTGATGAATTCCGAAGCAGCCCGCAATGCCCTCCTCTCGGCCAAAACTCCCGACGAAGTTATTACCATCTTCAATCAGGAAGAAGAGCGCATTGGAGAATAGGGAACCGGAAATCGGCCTTCGCGTATCGGGCATTGGGGAACCGGTTACTGAAGCCGGCTCAATGCTTCCGATAGAGTCCGTTCGCGCGTTGCGTGGCACGAAGGACATGCTCCCGGCGGATGCGCCGAAGTGGCGCGAGCTGCGACACGCCGTCGATGGGGTTGCGAAAACGTTTGGATACGGGGAAATTCGCACGCCGGTCATCGAGCAAGCCAGGCTCTTCAAACGGTCCGTCGGCGAAGAGACGGACATCGTATCGAAGGAGATGTACGAGTTCACGGATAACGGCGGTGAAGCGATTGCGCTACGGCCCGAACTCACGGCACCGGCAATACGAGCTGCGGTCGAACATGGAATGCTCACGGGCCAATCGGATTGTGTGAGACTCTATTACAATTCCGCGCCTAATTTCCGGTATGAGAAGCCGCAATTGGGCCGGCTGCGCCAGCACCATCAGTTTGGAACGGAACTATTGGGTTCGCCGCACCCGATCGCCGATGCAGAAACCATTACGTTCGCCATTTCGGTCTATCGGCGGCTGGGCCTTCGGACGTTCCGGGTGCGACTCAATTCTCTCGCATCGGCCACCGCACGAATCGAGTGGAAAAACGTACTCGTTCCCTACCTTCGGTCGCATTTTGCGGAACTCTCGAAAGAAAGCCAGCATCGGACGGACGTAAACCCGATGCGCGTGCTGGACAGCAAAGCACCGGAAGACCAGGAGATCATTCGCAACGCGCCCATTATCCTTGATTATTTGAGTGCCGACGATAGATCGCACTTCGAGGAATTACAAACGTTGCTTCATGCCGCCAATATCGAATTTGTGATCGATCCGTTGCTCGTTCGCGGCCTGGACTACTATACACGGACCGTTTTTGAAGTTACCTCACCCGACCTTGGCTCTCAAGACGCGCTTTGCGGTGGCGGACGGTACGACAATTTGGTCGAACAACTTGGCGGTCCGCCATGCCCCGCGGTTGGTTTTGGTGCCGGCGTAGAGCGCGCCTTGCTTGCGCTTGAAAAGTTACAGGGCGAAGGAGTATCGGCACCCTCGACCGCCCTCTTCGTGGTAACCCTGGGGGCGGCCGCACAGCGAAAAGGCTTCGAACTGGTGAGCCAACTCCATGCCGCGAGTGTGGAATGCATGCTCGATCTCCACGGCCGCTCGATGAAGGCGCAGATGCGCGAAGCCAATCGGCTGGGGGCGAAATTCGTCTATATCATCGGGGAGTCCGAGCTTGCGGAGCAAGCCGGGAGCTTGAAAACTATGGCGACGGGCGAGCAGCAAAAAGTTACGTTCGATAGAATCGTTACCACCATACAGGCGTATTTTACAAAGCTATCCTGAATTCTTAATTCATCATTCTTAATTCTTCCTTGTCATGGAGCCGTTACCACCCGTAAAAGAAGTAGAGTACCGCTGTTATATCAGCAAGATTTTCGAGGAACTTTCCGGAAGCGAATACATGACGTTCGCCTTCGAAACCGCGAAGGAATTCTCGAGCTTCCGGTATGAGATTGCCGTCCGCTACCGGATTCAGCCGGGGCTGCTCGAATTCAAAGTGCTCGGTATGACAGCCACGCGCACGATGATGCCGGCCTATGGGACGGCCCGGTCCGTCTTGAAAATTCCGGTGCTCCCCTTAGGGGTCTATGCCGTTAAAATGATCAAAAGCGATGGCATCGAAAATATTTTTTCGATCGAAGTGTCCAAGCGCGGGTTCCAGATTTTACAGCCCATACCGCGCAAACGCTTTATCGATCTCATTATCGAAACGAAGGCGGCTGCACCTGGCGCACGACATACGTCCACGGTTTCCAAAGCACCACCGGCACCGCTTGTCCCACGGACTATCCAAAAACGGCAGGTAACCGAGATTACTCCGGAAGAACAAGCAATACTGGACTCACTCAAGCCGGAAACGCCGGAAGAACGCGAAGCCCGCGAAGAACGCGAGGCATTCGGTACCGTGTCGCGCTCCAGCGCAAAACGTGCCATTGCGGAGGTGGAAGAAGTTCCCATGAATGAGAAGCACTCAGATAAGCACGCCGCGAAGCCTCCGAAAGATGCACCGAAACCTACTAAACTCGCGGTGAAACAAGTCGAACACAAGCCGGCCAAAGCGGAAAAGAAAACGGCACCGAAAACGAAGCCGGCGACGAAAATGCATGCCACCGCTAAGAAAGCTCCAACGAAAAAAGCGGTAGCAAAACCAATACCCAAAGCCAAAGCGAAACCGGCTCCAAAGAAACACGCAAAGAAAAAGTAAGCGATGAGTTCCGAACGACTGCCCTACGATCTCCATTTGGATGTAAAGTTCGCGCCACTCGAAACGATTGACCTGAACGAGATTGTGGCCGCGAATAAGCCATGGTTCAATCAGACACTGTCCAAAATCAACGGAAGCGTGCGGCGCGTGGGTATTGTGGAAGGCGAGTTCCACTGGCACAAGCACGAGGAGGACGACGAGCTATTCTTCGTCCTCTCCGGCAAGCTCTTCGTCGATACCGAGCGTGGTAATTACGAGATGGGACCGAACCAGGGAGTAACCGTTCCCAAGGGCGTCCTCCACCGCACCCGCGCACTGGAAAAGACCGTGATGCTGATGGTCGAGAACGCCGGGATTCAGCCGGCGGGGGATTAACTTACTCTCCAACCAGAATCACTCGTCCTGCTGGGATCATCACTCCATCCTTCTCCAGCATGATTATATAGACTCCACGCGGAAGGCGGGAGACATTGAGCGTGAGCATCCCCGCGGCCGATGTTTTGGCCCGTAGTACCTCACGGCCCAGTATATCAAGAAGATATACGGTACTTGCTGGGGCTGCGCCAGCTATCTCAAGAAATAAAAAAGCTGGATTTGGGTAGAACTGCAAGGCATTCGAACTCGGAAAAGCAGAACCAACAGATAGCGATAGATTGCGTCCGACGATAAGCGATGAGTTAAATCCATCGTTAAAGCTGAGGATTAGATTACCAGAGTGGCTAAAGCCCACACCGCTATTCCCGGCATCTAAGAAACCCGAATCATTGCAAATCAGGGAATCGGGACTCCATGTTTCGCCACCATTCGTACTCAGGAGAACTTGATTAAGAAGATTCCCGGACGCAACAATCGTGTCACGTTCGATACTGGAGAGATAATAGATCATACCCGAGTGCCACATCGAACCGGAATCATCGTATACCGTCCTCCATTCCTTGCCACCATCAGCGCTCATGGAGATGTAAGGCGCCGGCAAATGTGCGGTATGATGCACTCCGAACGCGAAAATGGTCTCACCCAATCCAAAACTGCATCCGCGAAATCCATATTGTGCAGCATTGCTCGGATCCGCAATTACCCAATCGGAATCGATCGTTTTCCAATTATCTTTCGTCGCATAAAGGATTCCGGTCCCTATTACGAAAACTCGGTACATTCCATTTCCATCTGCATGACATCTCCACGCATAACTGCGCGTAAAAGGCACTGGAGTCCATTGGGAACCTCCATCCGTGGTTACATAAGTGCCGTGCGTGGTATCTGCTGCGACAAAGATGCCATTCAGCGAATCGGAAAAGCTGATGTCTTCAATCGAGTGTGTGGTCGGAACCGGCAGGACGGACCAGGTCGCACCGTTGTCCGTGCTGCGGACAAGTAACCCCGAATCACCAGCCGCCATGATGTCGGACGAGTCAATTTGGTCGATCGCATTGACCATTGGTTCGTGGCTCCAGGTAGGACCTGGAAGACCTTGCGTTTCAACACTCCAAGATCTGCCTCCATCTCGCGTAACAAGAAACGCAAGGTAATAACCCGGCTGCCCTGTAAGAGACTCGGCAGTTGCAGCGACAATCACATTATTTCCTCGGCAGGAAAGTGTAGTGTACCAATAGTCGCCATACGTCGGCGTTCCTTGTCCAAGAGTCCCATTTTCAGCAACATGACAAACGAACTGCGCTCGCGCGGGCAGAGCTATGGCTGCCCACGCGAGAAAATGAAACAGCAAGTACTTGAATAATAACTTTATCATTTTAAGGTGCCACACGGCGCGACGTCATAGCATGTATTGGGCTGCCATTGGTCGGGGTTCGGCAACGGAGTACATGAGCCGTCATCGCTTCCCGAATAAGTGCAGGTCGTGGTATAGGTGCCGTCCGCGTTTTGGCAAACCTGGCAATTAGCTCTGCAATTGCCAGCAGTGCCACAAGATTGGTAAGCGGGATACCATTTCCCATCGGTCCATAGGAAGGGAACATCTTCCCAGCAATCCGGAGCTATGTTTACGACATAAGTTGTACCATTGGTGCAAGGACCAACGGTGGTACCATTTCCTATTGTCTCGAGCTGCTGATAAAGGAGCTTAATCACTTGGTCGGGTGGTAAGTTCGAACAATCGGATCCGGGAACTGGGGTCACTGACTCGAGAAAAGTCGCCCAAAAAAAGCCAAAAACTGGATCCGAACCCTCTCGTGAACAATAGATATAAGTGACATAGCAGTTAGTTCCAGTCAGCTGAATTGTTTTCGAATAAGGGCCTACCCAATTACCTACCCATGGATCTTGACCGGGGGGAGCTGGATCATTCGGTGGGCATTGCGCCAGGGAGATCATCGGTAATGTGCCAAGTGTAAGTACTGTCAGGAACGTTAGGAGTCCAAAAATACGTATTAACCTATTGCGATAGGTTGCGAACCGTTTTGTATTAAGATGTGCCATGGCTTTTAGAATGAAATGAGCACGTTTTGACAAGCGGCGCTGAGTATGAGCACCTCACTGCACATGCTCAGCACGCGCCTGTCGTTTCGGTTGATTAATAGATCCGCTTCAACGTTCTTCGAAAGCGGGGTGGGCTGGATGCTAAATTAATAGAGCTGGCTCCAAAAGCAGCAGGAAGTCCAGAGCGCTACTCGATTTTATCGAAGCACTGGAGTGAACGGCTTCTCATTCGCTAAAATTTCCATTAGCAAAAAAAAAAAATCGGCTTCCAATAGAAAACTTAATATTCCTAATACACCCTCACGCTCAACTCCTTAAGCTGCCCGCGAATAATATTGAGACCAATTGTCAGCTCGTCGCGCGTGATATTAAGCGGCGGCCGGAACCGGATGGAGCGGTCGCCGGCGCCAATGAGTATCAGCCCTTCATCGTAGCATTTTTGCTTGAGGAGATCGCGCATCCGGGCTTCGGCGAGATCGAAGGCACACATAAGCCCGCGTCCGCGTGCTTCGAAAACGAGCGTTGGGAACTCGGATTCCACTGGCACAAGCACGAGGAGGACGACGAGCTGTTCTTCGTACTATCCGGCAAACTGTTCGTCGATACAGAGCGCGGCAATTTCGAGCTGGGCCCGAACCAGGGCGTAACGGTGCCGAAAGGCGTCCTGCACCGCACCCGCGCGCCGGAGAAGACGGTGGTGCTCATGGTCGAAAATGCGGGTATTCAGCTAGAGGGGAATTGAAGCTATTCCGATGTTAATATAATTTTTCCGAGCGGGAGCATCGTATTGCCATGCTCCATTATCGCCACATAAACTCCGCGCGGAAGGCTGGAAACATTGAGTGTGAGCGCGCCAGAGGATGGAACTTTACCATTCAGTACCTCTCGTCCGAGAATATCGAACAAATGTATCGTGTTGCCACCAAAGGCATTTGTTAGGGTTAGTGAAGTTGTGGCCGGGTTTGGAAATAGCTTCGCATACAAGTAGAGTCCAATGTTTGAAGAAACTCCCGCCACTTCATGCTGGCCGATGATTAACGCGGGTGCCAGTGCCAATGAACTAGAAAGAGTATAAGCGCCAAGTAACTCTCCTTCGGAATTTAACCCGATTCCCCAATTGCCACCCGCTCCCGGATAGTTCGAATCGTGAAAGATCAAGGTATCATACCGCCATGTTTCGCCGTTATCCGAACTCCAAAGGACAATGTTGGGAAAGCTCCCGCCTACCCCGGCAATGATCGTATCTCGATTTATGTCAGAGAGAGCAGAAACCCAACCGGAGCGGAAGAAGGAACTGGTATCGTCATATACGGAGACCCACCGCTTGCCACCGTCTGTTGTCCGTGCAATGCAAGGGTATGGATTACCCCTCAAACTATACCGATTCCCGTATGCCAGCATCGTATCACCCCCGCCGAAACTACACGAGGCATATACATACTGCGGCGCCGGGCTATCGCTGATAATGGGCCCGGTCGAATCGATCGTATTCCAACCATCTTTCGTCGTGTAAACGATGCCGGAGCCATAGGTAAAGATTCGGTACATTCCATTGCCGTAATCGTGGCATTGCCAGCCATAATCGCGAGTGAAAGGGGCCATCCTCCAATCCGCGCCGCCATTGGTGGTAATGTAGGTTCCGTGAGCGGTATCCGCTGCGACGAGGATGCCATGCATCGGATCGGAAAAGCTGATTCCTTCGATAATATGATTCGTCGGGCTAGTTAACACCTGCCAGCTTGCTCCCGCGTCGGTGGTTCGCACGAGCAGATCCGAATCGCCAAATGCGATGATATTTAACGAGTCGATTTGGTCAATGGTGGTAATGATCGGCCGATGGTCCCAAGTCGGGGCAGGCAGCCCTTGATTCCCCGAGCTCCATGAATGCCCACCATCCCTGGAAACGAAAAAAGCGAGGTAATAGCCACCGAGTGTATCGACGTCCGATGCAGCTATGGCATTATTCCCCTTACAGGATAACGCTGTGTACCAGTAAGAGCCAGAACTCTGACCAAAGTTAGCGCTATCCGTAATGTTACATATCCACTGCGCCTGCGCGGGTGACACCAAAGTCACCCACGCGACGCAGAAAATAGGGATAAATAAGTTGCGCATGACGGTCATCTGTTTACTTCGCATGGCACTACATCATAGCACGTTCCCACGACCCACACATCGGGCGTCGGCAGCGGATTGCAAGTCCCATCATCATGGCTGGTGGATGTACACGTCGTACTCCACGACCCGTCTGGGTTTTTGCAATATTTGCAATCCATCTCACAATAATCGTTTGCATCGCCACAGGCAACATAGGAAGTATCGCCATTGTTAACTTGCTCTTCCCAGCAGTCATTGGCGTATGTGACAACATAAGTAAAACCATCGGTGCATGGAGGTGGCCCACCTAAGCCTATACCACCACTACCAATCGTCTCTAACTTTTGCAAGAGAAGCTTAATCATTTGATCGGGTGTAAGCCCATCACATGCCACACATCCGGGCACTGGTGAAATCGACGCTATGGCTATGGAAGTATATGAGGGGGGCCAACCCGTAAGGTCTATATAGCAAGTCCGTGAACAATAGGTGTATGTCACCTGACAACCTCCGGGCAAAGTTACCGGTCCAGCAGAACCAGGCCCAGTCCAGGGATCACAGCTAATTGTTGGTGGCGACCACGTATTCGCAGGGCACTGAGCCTTGCTGACCCCCGGCAGCGTGGCAATCGTAGCGAAAGTAAGGAACATTAAAAGACCAAACGAGTGTATAAACGCACTTCGATAGGTTGCGAACCGTTTTGTATTAAGATGTGCCATGGCTTTTAGAATGAAATGAGCACGTTTTGACAAGCGGCGCTGAGTATGAGCACCTCACTGCACATGCTCAGCACGCGCCTGTCGTTTCAGTTGATTAATTGGCTTCAAGTATTTTGAGGCCAGAGAGGGCTTGAGGATGGGTCGGAGAACTATCTCCGAAAGCCACGAGAAGTCCAAAGAGAACTCAAATTGATTCGAAGTTGTCAAGTGAACAGCTTCTAATTTGCTAAAATTTCTTTTAGCAAAAAAAAAAAATCGCTTTCCAGGAGCAACAATAACGTTTTAGTATCCCCTCACGCTCAGTTCCTTTAGCTGGCCGCGAATGATATTGAGACCAATCGTCAGCTCGTCGCGCGTAATGTTGAGCGGCGGCCGGAACCGGATGGAGCGGTCGCCGGCGCCAATGAGTATCAGCCCTTCATCGTAGCATTTTTGCTTGAGGAGATCGCGCATCTGGGCTTCGGCGAGATCGAAGGCACACATAAGCCCGCGTCCGCGTGCTTCGAAAACGAGCGTTGGGAACTCGGATTGTAGTTTCTCCAATTCCGAAAGCAAATATTCGCCCCGCACGCGCGCATTTTCGACCATTCCTTCTTCCTCGATAATTTCGAGATAGCGTTTGAAGCGGAGCATGTCAACCAGGTTCCCGCCGAAGGTGGAATTGATGCGGCTGGACTTCTGGAATACATTCTCTTTTACTTCGTCCACCCGTTTGGATGCAAGAATACCGCAGACCTGCGTTTTTTTGCCAAAGCTCATCACGTCCGGCTGAACGAAATGCTGGTGCGCCCACATCTTTCCTGTTAGTCCAACCCCCGTCTGTACTTCATCGAGGATGAGCATGGCCTCATTTTCATCGGCCAGCTCGCGGAGCGTGAGGAAAAATTCCCGGCTAAAATGATGGTCGCCGCCCTCCGCCTGAATGGGCTCGATAATAATCGCTGCAATATCATCCGGATTATTGATAAATGCTTCCTTCATTTGCTGCACGGCCGCCGCCTCTTCCTTCTTCGAGCGCTCGATGTTTTCCGGAGTGCGCGGAAAATGGAGATATGGCGAGTCGATGCGCGGCCAGTCCTTGAATTTTGGGTAGTACAGCGTTTTGTTCGGATCCGTGTTCGTAAGCGACATCGTATAACCGGAACGGCCATGAAAGGCGTAACGGAAGTGCATGATAAGCTTTCCACGTTCGGCCGTGTAACCGCGCGTGAAATTCTTGCGGACTTTCCAATCGAACGCAGTCTTAATCGCATTCTCCACCGCCAGCGCTCCACCTTCGATGAGGAAAAGGTGCGGCAAATAATCCGGCATCGCAATCCGCGCGAAGGTTTCGATAAACTCCGCCATTTCCACCGTATAGGCATCGGAACTCGACGGTTTGTTTATGGCCGCTCGTGTGAGCGATCCCATAAACCCTGGCTCGAACATTTTCGGATGATTGAGTCCGATAGGAGAGGAACCAAAAAACGTAAAGAAATCGAGATACCGTTTGCTGCTGCGCGCATCCTCGATCCAGGAACCTTTCGATTTCTGAAGATCGACAACCAGGTCCAGCCCATCGGCAAGGATATGTCGCTCCAGGCTCTCATGCACTTTGGCAGGAGCTATGTGGATAGGCTCGAATTTTGGCTTCGCTGGAGCTTTCGAAACAGCGTCATGCCCATTCGTCTTGTGACCATTGGTGGGCAGGATAGCTTGTGCCTTTTCGTCGGCTGTTATTCGGGAGTTTGTCATGATTATACCTCGGATTATTGAACAAACTTTGTACCCCGAATCGTTTTGAACCGGGATTACGCGAATTGGATGGATTTTCTGGACACTATCATAGTAAATAAATGCACTATCAAAAGCATATTTAAGGAAACTCTGATTAAGTCTGGATTCCCGTTTTCGCGGGAATGACAGAATTTGAAATCATGGCGCAACGCGCACAAATCGACACATTCCTGTCATTCCCGCGAAGGCGGGAATCCAGATTCAGACTTGTTCCAAGTTTCCTTAATAGAGCGCGATGGATATTTTAAGTATTAAGAAACCGAAATCGGAGGAATTTTCCGAAAGTGAATTTTCTGAAAGTGGCAATAGTAATCCAGAAAATCCATCCAATTCGCGTACTCCAAGTTCTGCTTCGGCTAAAATCAATCTTGGCCTCGAGGTGCTCTACGAACGGCCGGATGGTTACCATGAACTTTCCACGCTATTTCTGCGCGTCGACGAGCCGCACGATATTATTTCGATTTCCGCCGGCGAAGCATTCCAGCTCACCTGTTCCGATCCATCGCTCCCCACGGACGATCGGAACCTCATGATGCGTACTGCGCGCGAATTCGAACGAATGACCGGCGAGGCGTTACCACCGCTCCACGTCCACCTCGAAAAAAGGATTCCCATGGGCGCGGGATTGGGCGGCGGTTCCAGCGATGCCGCTATGATGCTCACAATATTGCTGGAACATCGAAAGAACTCCACCCCCCAACCCCCTCCTCTTTCAGAGGAGGGAGAGTTTATGCTTGCTGCTAAAATCGGCGCGGATGTACCATTTTTTTATTCTGGGGTGCATGCTGCTGCAGCGACCGGCATTGGAGAAAAGTTAACACCAATTGACGTTCACATTCCGGGGAGCATTCTGATCGTGGCCGATCCTACCATCCATGTTTCGACGAAAGAGGCCTACGCTTCGCTTTCGCCATCGGTTAAATCGCCCAGCGTGGACTACACGAAGTTTTTCCAGACTCCACCACAACTCAAGACCTGGAAAGAAGACTTGAATAACGATTTCGAGCCGGGAATTTTTCGGCGTTTTCCACACCTTGCGGAAATTAAACACGCACTCTATGCCCGCGGCGCGGACTTCGCGCTGATGAGTGGATCAGGCTCTGCGCTTTATGGCATATTTAGGGATGCAAATACAGCCCAAGAGGCGAAGCAGTCATTCGAATCGGAAAGATTGCTTACTTTTTTGAATATGGGTCATTCTGTATCGAAAAAATAGCTGCTTATTTAATATTGAAGAAGTTGTGAAGCGTCGAATCTCCAGTCGGATCGAGAAACGCACTTTCATCTGCAATCCAATGAGATTTCCCATCGCTTAGAAGCATGATTCCGGAGGACGTCATTTCCGAAGTATCCAGTAGCTTGTCCCTATCGAGGAAAACAGAGCGCTCCGGAAAATTTAGTCGCACATACTGCAGGTTGGACGTTTGATTTGGAATATGCATACTATCCAACCATTGTGAACAAATGCCTGCATACCATGAGTCATCATCCAAGGATGTATAGGTTTCCTCCGAATCTGTTGAAGTGTCGGTCGAGAACCAATGCGTTAGCTCAGAGTCTGTAGGCATAAAAATAATTGCTGCCTTACCGATGACATCCAGGGTATCGTGGTTCTTGACAAATTGAGTCGAATCTTTTCGAATGGAGGACCTCGTCGTGGGGGGTAGTCGTTTGCAGGCAGCGAAGCTAATCACAATGGCAATGCAGGCCAGAACTTTGAGGTATCTATTCATTACCAATATGAAGCGATTCTTAGAAGAAATTATATCCTATAGTCCTACTCGCTCGAAAATTCTATCCACATGACGCACAGCGGCGCTGGGATCGAAGGCGTGGTCCAGATCGGCTTTCGAAAGGCGGCCTTTAATATCGGGATCCTGTTCGATAAGTGAACGGAACGTTATCTCCGGCTGCGCTCCGCTGGCTGCAAGTTCCCACACGCGCATGGCATTGCGCTGGACAATCTTGTAGGAGTCTTCCCGTGTCAGTCCGCTCTTAGCCAGCAGAAGTAGAATCGGCTGGCTGAAAACAAGCCCGCGTGTAAGCTGAAGATTTCGTTGCATGGCTTCGGGATAGACAAACATTGTGCTCACGGTGCGCGTCATGAGATCGAGCATATAATCGAGCGCGATCGTGGCATCGGGGCCAATCACTCGCTCGGTGGAAGAATGAGAAATATCTCGCTCGTGCCAAAGAGCAACATTTTCCATTGCGGTAACGGCGTAACCGCGCAGGAGCCGCGCAAGGCCAGCAACACGTTCCATCGTGATCGGATTACGTTTGTGCGGCATGGCACTCGATCCTTTCTGTCCTTTCGAGAAATACTCCTCCGCCTCCCGAACTTCCGTCCGCTGCAAATGCCGAATTTCAGTGGCCAGCTTTTCCAGGCTCGCACCGACGAGTGCAATCGTAGTAAAAAATTCCGCATGGCGGTCGCGTTGCACGATTTGCGTGGAAATCGGCGCCGCTTCCAGCCCCAGCTTTTCGCAGACGTATTCTTCCACGCTGGGATCGAGGTGTTCGAAAGTCCCAACGGCACCGGAAATCTTGCCAACAGAGATCGTCTTTACGGCATGTTCCATTCGGTCTCGGCACCGCTTCATTTCTGCATAATGAACGGCCAGCTTCAGCCCAAAAGTGGTCGGCTCTGCATGAATGCCGTGCGTCCGGCCAATGATTGGCGTGTGCTTGAATTCTTTTGCCCTCGCGCCCAGCGCCTCGATTAACCTGGAAATTCCTTCCAGAATTAACTTCCCGGCCTGCATGCATTGCACCGAAAAGGCGGTGTCAACGACATCGCTGGAAGTCATACCGAGATGAATGAATCTTGAATCCGGCCCTACGGACTCCGCCACGTTCGTGAGAAAAGCAATTACATCGTGCTTTGTCTCTCGCTCGATTTCGTCAATTTTGGCAACTTGAAAGGTAGCTTTCTGCTTAATTTTTTTACAGGTACCTAATGGAACGTTGCCCAATTGCTCCTGCTTCTCAATAGCGAGGAGTTCTATTTCGAGCCAGATTTTGTATTTGTTCTCGTCGGTCCAAATCGCTCCCATTGCGGGGCGGGTGTAGCGAGGGATCATGTATGGATAGGTTCGTTAAGCGGTATATGGTTATCTTAGAAATAACACCATCGCGCCATGCTTAGTGACACTGGACAGAATAGTTCTCAATAGAAGGAGACCCGTTCTTTATGTTACATATATTTGCGCTCGCCGCAGCCTTACTGACTGCATCCCCAGCGCCTAAACATCTTTCAACTTCAGCCATGCCTGCGGTAACGCAATCGCCGCGGATCGCGGTAACGCTGCATTCGATGACGCCGGAGGACCAGCGCATGTATCCTGGCCGCCAGAATTGGGATAAGACGGAATGGTATGAATCGCAATTTAAAAGCGCGATGATCCTGCTCATTCCAGACCACGTACCGGAATGGCACAACGGCGGACTGGACATGGCCTAAGAGTATTCTGAATGCCAAACGATTGCCATGCAATCGTAAGAGGCCCTTCCTTACGGGAGGGCTTTTTCTTTGCCGTAATTTTGTGACAAATGGCTGAACAAAAATTAGTATGGATTATCGGCGGCTCCGGCGCCATCGGTTTTGCCTGCGCAACGCTCCTTGCCGAACATGGTTACTCGCTCGCGCTCTCAGGCCGCGAGGAGAAGAAGCTAAACGATACGGTCTCTTCCAATTCGATAAAAAATACGTCAGTCTTAGCTGCTCCGTGCGATATTGCTTCAATCGAACAGGTTGCTGGGGCCTATAAAGCGATTGTGGATCATTTTGGCAAAGCCCCGGACGTACTTATCAACAGTGCCGGTATTTCTCCCTGGAGTACGTTTTCGGAGACTACCACCCAGGAATTCGATGCGGTGATGAATGTCAATCTTCGCGGCATGTTTCTTACCACAAGCACCGTGCTGCCCGATATGTATGCCCGCCGTTCTGGAACGATTGTTCAAGTCTTATCCGTGGCCGCAATACAGCCATTCAAAAAGGGGGCCGCATACATAGCCAGTAAATATGGCGCGCGTGGACTTACGAATGCGCTACGCGAAGAAGCGCGTGCATACGGCGTGCGCGTGATCGGCATAATTCCCGGAGCGACAGAAACGGAAATCTGGAGCGAAGATGACCGGGCACGCTATCACTCCCGAATGATGCAGCCGGAGGACGTAGCCCAGGCGATTTTGGCCGCTATTCTGGAACCTATCAGGGCAGTCATGGAAGAAATTATATTGCGACCATTGGAAGGCGATATTTAATTGGAGATTGTTATCGCTGCACGACAAACGGCGCCGAAGCATGCCAACCCATCGAATTGATTTGGAGCATATACCGCCCCGAGGCAAGCGACGTGGTTGGTATGCGTAGCTGATAGCTCCCTTGCTGGAGCGTCTCCTGCAGTATATTTTCAACTAAGTGGCCGGTCATATCATAGATCGTGGCTTCTACATAACCATCGCCGCCGAGCTGCATCGTAACCGATGCGGCCTCGGAAGCGGGATCTGGTGTGATCGTTCCCAATGTATAGCTACCGCCGGAAGCGAGTTGGCCTTCGAGCCCATGGCACTCCGTAAGCGTCACAGACCCATTTTGAACCTGGACATTTACGAAGGTATCCAGCACCGATACCGATAAATCCACTGGGGAGACGCTGCGCGGTCCCGCAAGCGTATTCCAGGTCAGGGATTCAATCGACTCACCCATGGAAGACTTGCTAAAGTCAAGTGCGGGATCCGAAAACGTCACCGAATCGGCTCTAACCGGTGTTGCAATCGGACCGAAGGAACTAACCAGTGAAAGTACCGTGGGATCGAATGTAACAATGGCTTTAATCGGATGCTTTCCGGTAAGCGATGAGGAATCGAGCCGAATCGAAATTATCGCCTGAGTATCCAGCGGAACGGTTGTGCTCGAAACAGTGAAATGTGCCCACGGATTTGCACGAATAATTCCCACGCCGGAAAGCACATCGGCAATCCGCACCCCGGAACGAAACACCAGTGTTGCTGTATCCATGTCCATTCCAGCATGGCTCGGGCAAAATTGAATCGTGAGCCGCGCACCCTGCGGCGAATAAACGGTATCTGGGAATGTGGAAATGATGGTAAAATCTTTGTTCGCAAGAATTGCGGTATCGAGAATGGCCGTTGGACCGCACGGATTCCCAATCACGATGGAATCATTTTTACATTTGCCAACCAGCACCGAATCGAACGACAATGGCTCCGCAGCGAGGCCGCTATCGAGCCCACTCCCGCTTACCGGTATCGCAATCGCAGAATCGCAGCCATTAACGGTTGCAGTAAAAAAGAACGTGTCGGTCTGCATCACAGTATCCGCAGGTTGCGGTCGAAATTCGAAGAGCAGAGAATCCACTGCACCCGGCGGAAGCGAACGGATTGAATCGAGTAATCGGAATGGTAACTGAATGCTAAAATTCGACAGTTCTAAAGTATCCTGGCCCGTGGAAGTGATCGTTAGACTTCGGAACAGGCTATCGCCGATACATGCATAATCGAATGAAACGGACGAATGATTCAAGAATAGCGAGGCACCGGAAACTTGATATACGATTATGGTTGAAAGGACAGAATCAGGCAACAGAATTGAAACAGTATCCGCGAATTTGCCTAAGGTATCCGCAGGAACCATAATCGGAATGATAACAAAGCTATCAGGCCGTAAAATATTTCCAAGGAGCCGTTTTGGAATATGATGACCTTCGATCGATATAATTGAAATCGTATCGTTTCCCAGGTTCTGCACCGTATCAAAAACGACTGTGGAGTGCCCCATACAAATAGTTCCAACCGAGTCGAATATCATGCTCCGGGCTCGCCGCAGGATGCCGTGGCCAACAATAGAAAGGGTATCGCCGCGCCCATCGAGGACCGGAGCATAATAGAACGTGCC
Source organism: Bacteroidota bacterium (assembly GCA_021825235.1). GTDB lineage: Bacteria > Bacteroidota > Ignavibacteria > Palsa-1295 > Palsa-1295 > PALSA-1295. Next base: position 29,942 of record JAKAIL010000004.1, read on the forward strand.
AGTGTCAGCCGGGCAGAATGTAACGAGAAGCTTTGCCATAGCGCCAGAATCCAGCGCGGTGTCCGGTGGCACAAGCCGCAAGCTAAACGGTGGATGGCTCCACGTGCTCTGAGTCAGAAACAGAGTATCATGACCAACGGATTTTAAGAGCACCGTATCCGTTGCACAATTATCGATCCGAACGCGAGAGAAGTCAAGGCGCGCGGGGCTTATTACGAGGGAATCGTGAATCGCGGAACCATTGCCAATCAATGTAATTAATTTAGGAAGATTGGTTGAATCATTCGAAACAAAAGAGAGCGTAGCATCTGCTGCTCCGGTATCGGTGGGACAGTATTCCACCTCTAACGTATCGGCATGGTACGCGGGAATAGTAACCGTTGTATCCGGCAAAATCGAAAAATGCGTTGAATTGGGAATGGTGCCACCCTTCAAAATAAGGGGATCTTCTCCTTCATTGGCAATGCGTAGCAAAAGCGTTTTGCAACGCCCGACGCGGACGGTGCCAAAATTCAGTGTATCCACGCTCACCAAAAATGCCGAGGCGGGATGACGGATAAGGCCAATACTTACATTCGACATCAGCCACGGCGGTTCGTAATCGTACGTGGAGCCTGAGGAAGCGGGGTTATACACTTGCACCATGGCTGCAACAAAGAGCAGTGAATCGTGCGCGAGCGGTAACCATTTAGACCACGATCCATCCGAGGCACGAATGGTATCGACCACCTGCACTGCGGAATGCCGCGTCCAATAATAAATCTGGATGCTGTCCGTGGTATTGATCGTATCGGGTGCAACACCGCTAATCTTAACAAAACCCAACGCAGGCGCCTGCACTATCGGCGAAAGTGAGATGCCTTCGCTCCAGACGGGCACAAGTGTTGGCGTGGGAACAAGATTCGATGGCCCGTCTATCCGCACACGCCCCAGACCACCAGAACCACCAGCCAAACCGCTCATAGCACCCTGACCGGAATCGCCTCCTTCTACGCGGACACTGGTTTGCTGAGTTTGAACCCCATCCGTGGCTTCCAGATAGATTGACCCACCGGAGCCGCCGCCACCGCCCGCGGCGATCTTATATCCGGTCGTGCCCGAATCGCCGCGCGCAGACAAAACCGAGCCTTTGCAAATAATCGAATCGAACGCGGTAATTTCGAGCGCCCCCCCACCGCCGCCACCGGAGCCACCAATGGTAGAGTTATCTGCGACTGCGTTGGCCTTGCCAGCAGCACCGCCAGAACCACCCGCAAGCGGAACTAAAAAACGACCGCCATTCGGGTTCCCCCCGTTTGGCCCGGGGCCATTGAGGGCTAACCCACCGGTTCCAGCAGTACCAAAGCCCCCACCTCCACCGCCGAATTCCAGCGTAAACGGCTGGAGTTGTTCGCCTGCGCCCGACCCTCCACCATAACCACCCGCCCGAGTTGTGGTTTGAGCACTGACGCCGGCTGCTCCGCTCAATCCAAATGGTGCACCCGTTCCACCCCCGCCGCCAAGATCATCGGCAAAAACAGCACTTTGCCCACCAATAACGCCGGTCGCCGCACGCCCGCCCGCCGCAAGAGTTGCGGAGGAATCCGAGCCACTATTGCTAAGGGAATCGGCTGGGCAGCTTCCACCACCCGTAAAACCAATTCCGCCTGACCCCTGGAATCCATGACCACCTCCGCCACCGCCTGGACCACCTTTTACCCCGCTGGCATCCACTGAAAGAGTGCTATTCGTAAGGCGAACTGGACCTTTCGAGAGTATGACCACGGGCAAAAGCCGCGGATTGCTCGGAAGCGTGTCCGGGTTCTGTTCCGAGAAATGAATTGTGGCGTTCGTGGCTATGAGTGAATCCACAAGCAAGGTATTCTCCTGCGAAAGCTGGCCGAGTCCGCCGCCAATCGTTATGGGGCCGGACAATCTGCCAAGATGCTGCGGGGTATCGATAGAAAAGTCGATCGTATCCGAAAATTGCCCCACTTTAATACTATGTACAAGGAATGGAACCGTTCCCAATGCTGCATTCGGAAGAATGTAGGCCGGTACTTGCAAAAGCCTCCCGTTCCAACTCACTTCGATCGGCCCAAACACCACTCGATCACTATCCTCCGGATGGACAAGTACTATTTGCGAAAGCGAAGCAAGGCCATCGGTTCCGAACGGACGAAGAGAATCTCGAGCAAGGATTTCGAGGACTACGTTCATTCCCGGCGCTGCCACGTCCGGGCGCACGGTTGCAATCGGAATCGTTTGATTAAACTGCGCGCTGCATGGTGCGGCGAAAGCGAGTAAGAACCAAAGGAAAACAAGATGGCGACTACGGAACACCGTTCCAGCCAAGTGCCAGCCTCTCCTGTTCATACTCCGAATTTTGCTCTTCCTCATGGCTCACGCTCGATAGTAATGTTAACTGTACGGGAGAAGAAACGTCCCTCGGGTAAACTATTATCATAAAGTATATCTCGCGAGCCATGACCCTCGATATGAATATCGGAAGGAATCGTTGCTCCTTCGGACTGAAGCATTTGGTCAAGCCTATCGCGGACCGCATCGGCACGGGCGGTGCTGAGTTCGTCATTATGGACCGGTTCGCCGGTCTCATCGGTATAGCCCTGGATGAGCACGCGGCGCACCGGAATTTTCGGGATCATTTCTGCGGCACTTCGAATCGAACGCTCATTATTGGAATTGAGTGACGCTTCATCGAAGCCAAACAAAATAAGGCTGAACCGCTCGATGCGCTCCGGTCGATTACCCTTGATATGAATAACGTCAAGGGGAATGCTGGAATGCGCATGAGCATGATTGCCGGTAGAATCCCAGACATCGTAATCTATCTCGAGCGAATCCCGGAGCTTTTTGAGGATGGCCTCCGTCGGTGCCCACACCTTTTCTTCCTGTTGCGATGTAGCGGTCGTGCTAAATGTTTGAAGTTCCACTCCCCCAGCACTGATCGCCGCGAAGGTCCGAAGAATATCCGATTCCGACACAGTGGGAATTAATCGGATTTGGTCCGGAGTTGCAAGGTGCTCGATATTGGTAACGATTACTGGGTCCAATACGTGAAGATTGACGGCGCTGTTAGATACCAATCGCATCTCCACACGGCGGTCCTCGGCACGGCCAGCTTCGTTCGAGACTGGGCTCGGCTTTCCCGGCAAAAGCATAGCCTCGACTTTCAATCGAGTAGGTTCGATTTTCCAAATGTTTACCAGGTAATTCTTCACTGCTTCTGCCCGTGCATGTGCCAGTGCAAGCAATGCTTTCGTGGTGCGGACCTCATGCACGTTCGCTGTTTTATCATCGGTGTTATCCGTCGTGCCGGTAAGGATAAGTTTAGCCTCCGGATATTTACGCAGGCGATCGCCAATGATATTCAACGTCTCTCGATAGAGGGCCATGAGCGAAATATCGTGCCGGTCGGTGGAACCTTGAAACTCCTGCTCCGCCGCTTCTGCAGAGGCATAGGTCACATAACGGCTCGGGAATTTATCCGATCCCGGATCGAAAAAGATATAATTGAGAATGGGATCTGCATTGCGTGTACGAACTTCCTCGACCGTCATTCGCACGACATTGGATTCGACTCCGGACCTTGAAACCGCGACGGCACGGATAGAAGCGTTCAGTTTCGGTGCTGGCGGCGGTAGAACAGGCGGTGGAGCTGGAACTCGAATTTCCCGCTTCACAAAAACGGGATAGGCTTCCGTTCGTGGTGTGAGATCGAATAAAAGGGCAAGGTTCGCATGCAATTCCACTGCGTGCCAATAACTCATGCTTCCGAGCCAACTTGGGCTTGTGGCAGCATCGCCACCGAATGGAATGCTAAAGCTTATTCCGGGCCGCGCATGGAGCGTCCTGGAAAGCGGCACCTCGTAGCTTGCGCCAATCGAAAGCGTTGGGAACACCGCAAGATGATTGAAAAGCTTCCCGGTCGAGAGAATGGTATCGAGCTTGCCACTTTCAAGCAATGGGCCGGCTTCTGCGTGGCTTACAGAATTGACATAGTGTTGTAAGAATAGAATTCCCAGATCCAGTCCCGCTTCAAATCGGAAATTATTTGCTGCTTGGTACTCGAAAGATCCGCCAAAGCCAACTTCATCTAAGGTCGTCGCAATCTCGTACCGAATGCTGTCCGGCCCGAGGGTATTCGTCTGTGAGTTATAGCGCTTTATGGGAAGGAACCACTGGAAATCAGGCCGGTGTAGATTCCAAAAGAGGCTGGGCTTAACTGAGAACGGCGAAGCATCACCCCAAAGAGGCATATCTGCAAAGGTGCGCAACGAAGAAAATCCGTTCCAGGAGCCCGTCGAATAAAAATCGCACCCCTTCGGTGCAAGCCACTCAGGAAAATTCGCGCCTGAGTACCATCCCCAGGTAAAGCTGCCTTCAAGCCCCACCTGAAGCGGTTTATGATGGAGAAGGTACATCGTTTGGACTAATGTATCGCGAGTGATATATCCGGTTCCATTTTCGCCAGGCTGCGCAACTGCCGCAGAAGGGACAAACCAGACCAACCAACTTATACTAAACGCGAGGAGCGCTTCGTATCGGAGAAGTAATGTTCGGCCCTTCATTCTCAGCAACATAACGGGCCGCACCGCGAATTATTTCCTGCAACACATCCAGAACAGAGCCTTGCCGGAAATTAAAAGCCCGCCTTGGATCGGAGGAGAACTTCTCCGTCCTATAGTCCGTCCAAGGCGGGTTTCGAGATGAGATGTGTTAGATACACATGGATTCCCATGTGTTACATTCATGCAAGCAGGTCGTCCCAAATAATCCCTTACGGCTGTTTTACAATGGTCGGCGGCACGATGCTGACGTTTCCGCCACCTGCCGTTCCTACGATCTGTTTTTGCGCTGTCGCCGTATGATTAACGTTCTTGACAGCAGAGCGCTGTAGGTGGCTCGCATGATGAACCGCCGGAGCGGATGAAGCAGATATACTTTGTACTACGGGTGCCGGTGCAGCAACCGCTGGTTCGGTAACTGTGGACACCGTCGTTGCCGGGGCTGGAATACCCCCAGGATTCCTTACCTGAACCATGGCGGCTTTTGCAACTGGTGCGGCTGGTTCTGTAAGGGAGTGAACGCCATAGCCTGCAAGCGCCGAGATTGAGATGCCTGCCGCTGTAATGAGCGTGCTCATCTTCGTCGCAAAAAGCGACTTAACGAATGAACGTCCGGCAAGCCGCGGAGCGGCGCTGGATTTACTCGCCGTGCTGGCCGCTATGCCAAGACCGATCGTCGCAAAGACGGTGGAGCGCAGCCGATGGGGCGGATTCATCGTCACCTCGTCGTGGTGTAATACCTTCTTGAGCACAAGCTCCGAGCGGAAGGACTTCCGAAGCCCTTCGCTGGCCGCCAGCGAAATCAGGAATTCCTGCTCCTGCTCGGCATTCAGCTCGTTATCGATATAAGAACTAATACGTTCGTCGTGTGTCATAATCTCATCTATTCGGTAGAATTCTTCAGATCCAACCAGGCGCCAATCACCTTTCGAAGCCGCTCGCGGGCTCGCCAGGCTCGCGTTTTTGCGGTCACCATTACCGTCCCGGTAATGGCGGCTACCTCCTCATAGGAATAGCCGAAATATTCCCTAAGTACGAAGGCTTCCCGCTGTTCGATCGGGAGCTTCATCAACGCCCGTTCGACCATATCCCGCATATCAGCCTCGTCCACCTCGTGGCTTCGGGCCACCAGCTCGACCTCGAACGGCGCATCGTCCGTAGAAAGGCTCGGCAGCAGTTTCCTGTCCCTAATGGCATTTATCGAAAGATTTCGCGCCACCGTGAAGAGCAGGCCAGAAAAACGCCGGACTGCCTTCATTTCGCCACGGAGCCGATACATCCGGATCCACACGTCCTGAAATACATCCTCAGCGTCGCTTTTCGACCCCATAAGGCGCACGATATACAGGTAAAGTGGCCGCTCGAATGTGTCGTACAAGGCCCGGAATGCATCATCGTTTCCATTCAGAAAGCTTATGAAAGCTTCCGTATGGGTATCGATTTTAGCGGAATCAGATCCATTGTCAAAAGGAAAAATACCGGCTGCAAGATCCAGCGGATCCGCAGGCGGAATTCCATGGGAAACCTCTTTAGTCCGATCTTCAGGCATATCAAATCGCAACCACCGAATAGGCTTATATAATGCCCTCTAGACGGCTGACTTCTTCCCTTTATGGGAGCGACACATGAACCACCCCAAAAGTTACAAGAGGTCATAAAAAAATACTATACAGCCTAAAGAGCCTCGGATTTTCTGCGAAGCCGCGCCGCAAAAAATCCATCGCAGCCTTTCTCGTCGGGACGGGTACGAAGGATTTCCTCCAATGTGAATTCAGGGTATTTGCCGGTTAACCATTCTACCTGATCTTCTCCTTCTTCACGGAGCAGAGAACACGTCGCATAGAGGAGGGTGCCGCCCCGCTTTACAAAATGCAGGTTCTCTTCCAATATCGCTCGTTGCTTGGAAATGAGTTCCACAATCATTTGTTCCGTCAGCAGCCATTTAATTCCAGGATTCCTTCGTAGGGTTCCCGTTCCCGTGCAGGGCGCATCAACCAGAACAAGATCGAACCAGGCAGCTTTATCGCTGAATGCCTTCTCCTTATCATCGGGTAGCACAACTCGAATATTTTGCGCGCCACTCCGGCTTGCGCGCTGCTGCAATGCGTCGAGCTTGCGAGGATCGACATCGGTGGCAAAAATCTCTCCCCGGTTCTTCATCAGCACCGAAAGATGGAGGGTTTTTCCGCCCGCACCGGCACAGGTATCGAGAACTTTTATTGCCGTCTTGCGAATCTCCGCAAAGGGCGCAATGAGCTGGCTGGCCTCGTCCTGCACTTCGAAAGCACCGCGTTTGAAGGCCGGTAAACTAAAGACGTTCACGCGGCGCTCCAGTACCAATGCTTCCGGCGAAATAAGCGAAAGCGACGTTTTACATCCCTCGCTCCAAAGTTCGTCTTGCAATGCATCTCGGGAAGTGAGGAGTGTATTCGTGCGCACCGTAGTCGGAGCTTCTTCATTGAGGGCCGCAAGAATCGGTTCCACGCGATCCGGGCCGTATTCTTCCGCCACACGATGGACAAACCACTCAGGGAACGAATACAAAACACCGAGGCGCTCCGCAACCGGTAATGGCTCCAGGCGAGCCGTCTCGCAAGTGCGGTCCGCTAAACATTCGAGCGCGGTGAGTGCCAGATCATACTTGCCGAAAATATACTGCGCCGTAGTGGGATCGGTTCCCTTATAAAGGATGGCATACGCGGCTATGAGACGCTCGGAGGTAACGCTTTTATCGTCGAAGCAATGTTGTACGAGCGATTCGAGCCTGCGCCAATTCTTGATAGTTCCAAAATACGCTTCGGCAATAAAGCGCCGATCTTTGGCTCCCAAATATTTTCGGCCCATGTAAAACCTCCGGATAAGCGCATCCGCCGGGATAGCCGGATTCGCCCGGAATTGAGAAAATGCCTCAATGGCATGACCGTACAGGCTCGATGGCAGCATAGCGCACCCGAACAACTCCAACTGCCATTTTGATTGCGAAAATGGCAAATGTCGATCTTATCCACAAAAATATGTGGATAACCTACTTTTCTGTACGGAGCTTTTATGGTGCCCCAATTGGGCTATTTTCAGCATCTTGGGAACTATACGATTTTCTTTTTGAAATCAATCCAATTGCAGCAATTTGTTTCGCTCCTTAATGCTTTTCTTATAGGCGCCTTCAATCAGAAATAAATATGGTCTTACTTTCAAAGCGCGGGCAATTTCAATAAGCTTATTAACTGTAACGTTGCGCTCTCCTCTTTCGATATAGCCGATGTAATTCGGATGCAGTCTCGCCTCTTCACCTAATCTGGCTTGGGACCAGCCACGCTTCATTCGAAAGCCCCGGACATTATCGCCGATGATTGCACTGATCCTCATCTTAAGTGTCATTTCATTGCAAATCTCCGACCCGCGCTGGAAGTCTAAAATTCAATTTCTGTAGCCGCACAATAGAAATGTCATGGTTTTAGGCACAATAGAAATGTCAGGGTTTCTGTATGCCTTGATGTGTGTGCTCGACCGGTCTAAACGCTGGAGGCCGTAGGCCGACAGCGTTTAGAC
>JAKAIL010000177.1 GCA_021825235.1 Bacteroidota bacterium
ATGCGCCCAAAACCGTATCATAGGGGCGCATGGCGATGCGCCCAAAACCCATATCGTAGGGGCGCATGGCGATGCGCCCAAAACCGTACCGTAGGGGCGCATGGCAATGCGCCCCTACGAGTTGTTCGGATATTCCGAATCCTCCTCCCATTTTACCGGATTTAATTCGATATAATGATTGACCCGTTCGAAGTCTTCATCGTTACGAATAACGTGTTCGAAATAATTTCTTTGCCACAGGTCCGTTCCTCCGATAAGCTTCTCTTTCATACACCTTCTTGTAACCGCCGCTTTCAGCGGCTGCAACAATGGAAGGAATAGAAAAGGATTGACGATAAAAGTGCCCCGACTGGGTTTCAAGGCTATCTTCCCGAAGAATGGTAACTAATAAGTGAACATGGTTCGGCATGATGACAAACGCATCTATTGTAACATTCTCACGAATGGTCTGAGTGCGAAGTATCTCCTCTTCAACAATTTTTCCAATTGGAAGTAGCGTAATCTTCCCGTCTAGTATCGAGCTGAGTATGCACGCTCTATTATTTGTACAAAAAGTTATAAAATAAGATCCGGGTTGACCGTAATCGTATTGCGATAATCGAATTGAACGACGCTGTTTCTTCATACCGGGAGGATTTGGATGTATTGCCATGTGTGTGTGGATAGTTATTGCTCCGCGGGCGCATTGCCATGCGGGGCGCATTGCCATGCGCCCCTACGATGCGCGGGCGCATTGCCATGCACGGGCGCATTGCCATGCCGGGGCGCATTGCCATGCGCCCCTACGTTTCCATCATATCCGCCACGATTTTTACGGGTGGGGAGCCGAAAGAGAGCAGCGTATTATGGAAATCGTAACGGGAGAACTCGTTTTTCGCTTCGCGCTCGAGGCGCGCGCGGAGTTCTTTGATCTGGAACTTTCCAAGCGTGTAAAAGAGATAGCCCGGATCGAACACGCCGCGTTGGGCTTCACGCCGCGCGGCCACGGGACGCAGCAGCGCCTTCTCCTCGAAGAGGTGCTGGGCTTCGGAGAGCGTCATCGTTCCCGAATGCAGTCCGATCGAAGCGAGATAGCGCGCCACGCGGATGAGCGCCTCCTGCACATACGCCAGCTTGATGCGGGCATCGCCTTCGCCCCACCCGGCTTCGATCATCATCTCTTCCGTATAATGTGCCCAGCCTTCTAAAAAGGCATAGGACCAGAAAACCTTCCCAACTTTACTCTTGACGTTCTGAATATGAAGGAAGTGTGTGTAGTGCCCTGGATAGGCTTCATGGATGGAGACGATTTCCATGACGGATCGATTCAGTCCGTGCAGGAAATCCTTGCGCTTGGCTTCGTCCCAATCGGGTTCCGGCAGGGTGATGTAGTAGAACGCTTCGGTGGCCACTTTTTCGAACGCGCCGGGACTAAACATCGCGGCGAAGGCCCAGCGCATGTGCGGCGGCGTTTCCTTCACCGTACAGCGGACTTCGGAGGGAATAGCAATCAACCCTTCGCGAATGATATAGGATCGAATGCGTTCGAGCATACTCTCCGTTTCCCGCAGGATGTTTTGCTCGTTAAAGTGCTCGCTTTCGATGTAGGTATGGAACACTTCGCGCGGGCTCAGGTGGGGATCGATTTCTTCGCTCAACTTGAAGAGTTCCAGGGTGAGCCGGTCTAACTCCTGCCGGCCTTTCAGGAGCAGCATCTCCAGCGAATCCTCGACTAATTCAGAGGTATGTATGAAGCGTCCTAAAAGTTCCGCTCCCAGCCGGAACGAATCGTACATCGCGTGCGGCAGCACGACGGTCTGCACGGCTTCGATAAAGCTTGTAATCGCCAGTTTCGCGCCCTGAATGGCATCGGTCAAGTCCTGGATAAGCGCGGTATCTTCGATGGAGCCGAAGGTGAGGTCCGGAAGTCCGTCCAGAAATTCGAGCCGCCCCTGGAATGCTTCGATCGCGGTTTCGACGATGGTGCGGTCGAGCTGCGCGCTCAAATTCTGACGCGCGATGGCGAGCACGCGTGGGTATGAGCGGAGCCGCGAAAGGACCGATCGCATGCGCTCCGTAATAGGAGCGAAATCGCGGTCGGTAAGGTGAGTAAGTTCCAACTGGTCGTTATAGACCATCGGGTTCCACTCGAACTCGCGCAGTTCGGTCAAACGGAAAATTTCATCGCGCAGCTTCCAGTCGAAGGCATGGCACTCGAAACGGCTGAGTGTATCGGAGGGCGAGTGCGCGGAGCCGCCTCGGAAATCGTGCTCGAAGGTGTCGAGCGCCGCGCGCAGGTCGGCGAGGTATTGTTCCCGCCGCGGCGCGCTGTAATCCTCGACGAAGCCATCGTATTCGTGCAGGCCGAGCGAGGAGGCCGTGGTAGGATAATATTCGAGATAGAGCGATAAAACGTACTCCCGAAATTCCGGGAAGCTAAAAAATTTGCGAGCTTTGTGCATGGTGAAAAGTAACAAAAGTATTATAAATCTTTATCCAACAGAAGGCTTTCCTTCAAAATTTTAATTTAAATAAACGTTAGAATCATGAAAATGTGACAAAATTAAGACTAAGGTGTCATAGCAAATGGATGGGTTAATTTTTCGTAACCCGTACTTAACATTCTTAAACCTATGAACCGATTCTCGTTACCATTCGTCCACGGTCCACGGTCCACGGTCCACGATCCACCGTCCACGGTCCACGATCCACCGTCCACGGTCCACGGTCCACGGTCCACGGTCCACGGTCCACGGTCCACGGTCCACGATACACCGTCCACGGTCCACGGTCCACGGTCCACGATCCACGGTCCACGGTCCACGGTCCACGGTCCACGGTCCACGGTCCACGGTCCACGGTCCACGGTCCACGATCCACCGTCCACGGTCCTTGGCGATTTTACACTATAAGAGCGATACTCATTGCTCTTCTCTTTTTTAATTCCTGCCGGGCACCAGTTATGGCGCCGCAGGATTAAGAGGTTCCAAAGCTTCGGCGGTTTGCCTGTCTGTTTCGGATGGAAGCCTTATTTGGCGTCATGACCTTGATCAAGATCAATTTTTTGCCTGGTTTTGGTGCCAATATTCAGCTTCGCCAACTGCAATTTTTTACTCGACTCAATCCGGTCATGTTGTGGCACTTTCTAAGGCCGATGGCTCGGTTTTATGGGATTCCCCGAATGGTTCCACAACGCCAACACCATTGCATATGGGTCAGCCTTGTTACCGGAATGGAGTAGTCTATGTTGGCTCCGCGCAAGGAGTCAATGTATCGCCCGGTGTCTATCGCGACGGAATTGTCGTCGCTTTCGAAGCAAATACAGGCAATGTTCTCTGGACTAAAATTATTCCACCTCCCGATAGCTCGATCATTGGATACGCCAATTGGAAGCTACTAAATGATAATGAGATCCAAGCGCCACCTGTGCCAACGAACGATGGTGTCATTATCGAGCCGGGCTTCTGTGTTGCGCTGATGGATTCGACTGGCACGCTATTATGGCGCAGTGCACCAAATGTCAATGGCGGTTTCTCACCGTATGACGCGCAGCCAATCATGTTAAATAAAGATTTATATGGGCTTAACGTAGGAAATGGTTACTTTTTTACCTACGCTCTCGACCCTGAAACCGGAGCGATTCATTGGGCGAAGCATGCAATTAACTTATCGGCAACCTCGAATTTTGCCTCGCCAATAATTGATTCTAATAATTTCTACACGTTCAGCGATGCGGACGAATTATTCGGCCAAAGTCTTACCGATGGAAGCAGGACGCTCTACGCTCCTTTAGTTCCGGATTCGGAAGGCTATCCAGCCATTCATCCATTCCTCGTTCGCGGTAAACGTGTCTATTACCAAACGTATGGCAATATTATGTGCCTTGAACGAAAATGAATCCTATCGCAAGTCTATTTCCGAAGAATCACCGGCGTTGACTTGCCTAAACGTGCCATGAAGTTGCACATTATTTCCGAGAATACTTCCTTCGAGGAGCACTCCTTCAATACGGGCCTCATCCCCAATAATGCTATCGCGAACGATCGCGTTCTTGATGTGCGCGCCTGCGCCAATGGTGGCATAGGGTCCGAGCACGGAATCCACAATGACCGCGCTATCGGCAATGAAAACAGGTTCGTGAATGACCGTTCGCGGTAACGTGTGAGCGTTGGATTGTTTATCGAGCAGCGCCCGGTTCGTACTCAGCAATGTTTCCGGTTTGCCGCAATCGTACCAGCCCAGGAGCGGGACAATGGCAAATTGTTCTCCGCGCTCGATCATCATTTGCAGCGCGTCCGTAAGTTGATATTCGTTTTTTGTCCGGCGGTCGCTTGCGACAAGCTCATCCAATGCGGCGCGGAGCATCGAGGGATTTCGGAAAAAGTAGGGCCCGGCAATCATGAGGTTGCTCTTCGGATGTTCCGGTTTCTCGACGAGCTTCGTGGCAAATCCGCCTTCGGACTCCACGACGCCAAACCGGCGCGGGTCTTCGACTTCATAGACTCCGATGGCGCTTGTGTTACCGCTCAAGATGCGCTTCAAATCCGTTTCGAAGATGGTATCGCCCAGTGCAATGACGAACGGGGAACCGTCGTTGGGAATGTCTTCGCGCGCGGTCCAGATGGCGTGGCCAAGCCCCCTGGGCTGCTCCTGTTCGATAAAATGGAGCGGAACCCTGGGATAACGATTACGAAGATATTGCTCGACGGCTTCGCCCAGATAGCCGACTACGACCGTGGCGCTGGTAATGCCATTGGCGAGCAGGTCATCGATAATATGAGCAATAATCGGCTTGCCGGCAACGTTCAGGAGCACTTTGGGGAGGCTGTAGGTGTGGGGCCGGAGCCGCGTTCCAAACCCCGCTACGGGAATAATGGCGTGCATAGTATGAAAGATTATTCGTCTAAGATAATGCAAAGATACGAAATCAGGGGGCGACAAACCGGCACGATTGGTGTTTTACGGTACATGGTGAAATTTCGCTTTGCACTTATCGGGCTTCTTTTGCTGGCTGGCGCCGGATGCTCCTCGACGACGAATTCTGTCGTCTCTCAAATGGTGGATGAAATTGCATGGCTGCCGAACGAATCCGGCCTGCTCGCGACGATGGAAAAGACGACCATCTCCTCGCTCGATGGCTCGACGATTTATGGGGAGAATTTGTATAATGTCGGGACGGATGGTTCCATCGGAAATTCCATCAATCCGGTGGATTATGCCCCGAATTCGACAACCGGATACACCTCGCTGCTCTTCGTTTCTCCGGATGGGCATACGGCCTACACGCCATTTGGGACCGACATTTATCGCGTGGACCTTCCCAGCGGGAACCTCACCGATCTGTTCTCGAACACGAATCTTCTCGGCGTTTCTCCGGACGCGAAATATGTTCTCACGACCGTGACTTCCGCGCAATATTCTACCCGCATATTGCTCGCGTACAATGTACTTCCGGCCCAGCCCGTCCGATTACCGGAGCAGACCGCGCTCGGCGTCGTCAGCACGCGTGCCCTTTGGATCGATGGCGGGCATTTCGCTCTCACCACCTACGATTCCACGGGATCGGACAATGTGCCGTGGGACCACGTGACCATCTACGATACCTCCGGGCACATCACGCAAATCATTCCCAATGCGTCCGTCCAGCTCCATGCCAGCGCGTACTCGCCAAAGTCCGGCGATCTCTTCGTGGAGACGCACGCGTTGGGTATCGATAAGTTCAATTTGAAAACCGATACGCGGACGTCCGTCATTACCAATGATTCCGTCGAGAGCATGGATGCCTCGAGCGATGGGACCTTGCTCGTCTATTGCTCCGGCGAATCGACGCAACAATACCAAGGCTATGCCGTCAATGTTGCGAACGGACATAAGACCGCGATTGCCTCCGGCATGATCGCTCCCTTTATTTCGCCGAATGCCGACCGCGTTGCGTTTATTCACCAACTCTCCGGCGGTTCGAACTCGGATATTCAGGTCATACCCGTTTCATTGCCGAATTGAAGGAGGCGGCAAGTTAACTTTTATCGTTCTTACCCATGCAGCAGTGGTGCATGGCGGGGGACGCTTTCATACAATCGCTTTTTGAACCCCTGGCGGATGTTCCCATCGTGCATTTGCCATTCTTCATGCATGTGGGGTCCGTACAGGTCCCGTTCTTCATGCACTTGGCGGTCGTGCATGTAACGGACGCTTTGCCGTTATGGTATTTGGTGTGCGCTTTGCTGCCACCGGACGCATTAGCACTGGCGGAAATTCCAAGGAACACGCTGAGGACAAAGAGGAGGAGAAATTGTTGCATGGTCGTTGAAAAAAATGGAGGATAACGTTCTGGTGAACAGGAGACCCCGTCGAAGCGTTCTCATAGCCATCGGAGTGCCGCCTCGATCACTCTTACCGTCACGGCTGCACGAACACACAACACTATGGCAATTATTCGCGGAGAGCAACACGCCTTTGGCTGGCCCGGAATTCCGCCGCGGTGGACCGCCGGAAGCAAGGACGGCGTGGGAACCGCATACTCCGACGCCAGCAAAGTATGGTTCACACTGTGGCGCGGCATCCTAACCGAAATTTATTGGCCCAGTGTGGACTCGCCGCAAACGCGGGACCTGCAATTCCTCATTACCGACGGTGAGACGTTCTTTCATGAGGAGAAGCGCGATCTCCTCTCGAACATGCACCCGATTGGACCCCACGTACTCGGGTATCACGCGCGTAACAGTGATCCCGAAGGGCGCTATACGATCGAGAAGGAGTTCGTGGCCGATCCCCGGTTCCCATGCGTCCTGCAACGCACGAAAGTCCATGCCGAGAAAACCCTGGCGAAGAAACTGAAGCTCTTCCTCCTCTTTGCTCCGCACCTGGACCGTGGCGGCAGCGGCAATAATGCGTTTGTTATGCAACATGCCGGGCGCGATATTCTGGTTGCCTGCCGCGATGGTTCCTGGTGCGCGCTTGCTGGAACGGTTCCTTTTACGAAGCTTTCCTGCGGCTTCGTTGGCCAAAGCGATGGCTGGACGGATATTTCTGAACATCTGGAAATGACGTGGGAATTCGATCAGGCCAAGAACGGTAACGTAGCGCTTACGGCCGAGATCGATGGAGGCGAACATGCGGACTTCACGATTGGTCTTGCCTTTGGGCGATCGCTCCAGAGCGCGATTGCGACGCTCTATCAAACGCTCGGCTTTTCCTTCGACGATTGTAAAGCCCTTGCTCTTACCGATTGGAAGGAGGCCGAAAAACTGTTCCTGCCGCTTGGCTCCTTTGCTTCGGATGGAGGAACGCTCTATGCCAGCAGCACGGCGCAACTCATCGCGCACGAGGATAAAACGTTTTCCGGCGCGTTCATTGCTTCGCTTTCCATTCCCTGGGGCGAAATGAAAGGGGATGAAGATTTAGGAGGCTATCATCTGGTCTGGACGCGCGATCTGGTGAATACGGCAACGGGCTTGCTCGCCGCGGGGGAACGAGATATTGCCTTGCGTGCCCTTATCTACGTTGCATCCACGCAGCAGGAAGATGGAGGGTTCCCGCAAAACTTCTGGGTAAATGGCGAGCGCTATTGGAGCGGCATTCAATTGGACGAAGTTGCCTTTCCAATACTCTTGGCCCGCCGCCTGGCGAACGAGCATGGCTTGCGCGATTTCGATCCCTACGAAATGGTCATGCGCGCGGCTTCGTATCTGCTTATCCACGGTCCTGCGACGGAGCAGGAACGTTGGGAAGAATCGAGTGGCTATTCGCCATCGACGCTGGCGGTCGTGATTGCGGCTATTATTTCAGCGTCCTGCTTTGCCGAGGAGCATCGGGATGCTGATACTGCCCGGTATCTGCGGGAGTATGCCGATTTTCTGGAATCCCATCTGGAGGCATGGACAGTCACGAATGAAGGAACGTTGGTCGAGGGCATTCGAAGACATTATATCCGAATTCTGCCAGTAGATATTGAGGATCCCGCGGCATCGGAAGATCCCGACAGTGCGGTGCTAACCATGAATAACCAGGAACCGGGCGCGCGCGCCGAATATCCGGCAAAGGAAATCGTGGACGGCGGGTTCCTGGAACTGGTCCGTTATGGAATTCGCCGAGCGGACGATCCCGTGATCGTGGATTCCGTCAACGTCATCGATCAGGTGCTCCGGCGCAAGACCCCGAAGGGTCCCGCGTTTTATCGCTACAATCACGATGGCTACGGCCAGCGCGACGATGGAACGGGTTTTGTCGACTGGGGCCGCGGGCGGCTCTGGCCGTTGCTCTCCGGAGAACGGGGACATTACGAACTCGCGGCTGGCCGCGATCCCCGTCCGTACCTGAAGGCAATGGAACATTTCGCGACCTCCACCGGACTCTTAAGCGAACAAGTGTGGGATTCGGAGGAGTCTCCTGCCGATTGGCTGAAAATTGGTTCTCCGACCGGTGCGGCGATGCCACTCTGCTGGGCGCATGCAGAGTACATTCGGCTTCTGCGGTCCATTCGCGACAAACGAGTTTTCGATCTCATCCCGCAAGTGGCGGAACGCTATGTCCACGACCGTGGCCGGCGTAAAGCTCTGGACCTGTGGAAGCCGAACCGTCATTCGAAACGTATTCGAAAAGGGGAGACACTGCGCGTGCAGGCTCAGGAACCATTTATTTTGCATTGGTCGCTCGATGAATGGGAAACCCATCAGGAAATTCACTCCAATCCAACGAAACTCGGCGTGGAG
>JAKAIL010000178.1 GCA_021825235.1 Bacteroidota bacterium
CGGATCGAACACGCAGTACACGCCGTATCAGGCGGAAATCTCACAAGGCCGGCTCGAATCGCTCGTGAATTTCCAGACGATGATCGTGGACCTGACCGCGCTCGAAATCGCGAATGCTTCGCTGCTCGATGAGGGAACGGCAGCGGCCGAGGCCATGCACCTGATGCTTGCCATCAACAAGAGCCATACCGCGAAAACGCTGTTCGTTTCCGAAAATATTTTTCCGCAAACGCTCGATGTGCTGCGCACGCGGGCCGAGGCCATCGGTGTAACTATTGTTGTTGGCGATCATCGGACGCTGGAGTGGAACCCGAATATTTTTGGCGCCATCGTGCAATATCCTGCCGGCGATGGCGAGCTTTACGATTATCGCGAATTTTGCGAAGCGGCGCATAAGAATGGTTCGCTTGTAACGGTTGCGTGCGATCTCATGGCGCTGCTGCTGCTTACGCCGCCCGGAGAATTTGGCGCGGATGTGGCCGTTGGCTCCGCCCAGCGATTTGGAGTTCCGATGGGCTATGGCGGCCCGCACGCGGCCTTCTTCGCCACGCGCGATGAATATAAGCGCTCGATTCCCGGCCGCATCATCGGCCTCACCATTGATTCGCACGGGAACCCGGCCTACCGCATGGCGCTGCAAACGCGCGAGCAGCACATCCGGCGCGATAAAGCAACGAGTAACATTTGCACGGCGCAGGCGCTGCTCGCCAATATTGCAGCGATGTATGCGGTCTATCACGGACCGAAAGGATTGCGGAGGATCGCCGAGCGCATTCATGCGCTTACGGCGCTCCTGGCAGAAGGTCTGAAAGACATTAGCTTCAAAATTTCGAACGAGCGCTTTTTCGATACGCTGAAAATTGAAATCGAAAGCGTTGCGCAGCTTGAAGCCATTCGGCACGAGGCAGTCAAATCGAAAATGAACTTCCGTTATTTCGACGAACGTGCCATCGGAATTTCGCTCGACGAGACGACGACCGTACATGATGTGACAGCGATCCTCGGAGTGTTTCATCATGCGCTTTCCGCTTCCAATGGAGTAGCAAGCTATTTGCCCGCATTGGAAATGAAATTGCACCTGGGGTATGAGCCTCCGTTCGAACGGACCTCGGCATACCTTTCGCATGAGACGTTCAATCTGCACCACTCGGAAACCGAGATGCTGCGGTATTTAAAGCGGCTGGAAAATAAAGATTTCTCGCTTGTACATGGAATGATTCCATTGGGGAGCTGCACGATGAAGCTTAACGCGACGAGCGAAATGATCCCCATTACGATGCCGGAGTTTGGTGGCTTACATCCGTTCGCTCCGCTGGACCAGACCGAGGGCTATCTCGAAATATTCAGCGAGTTGGAAACGATGCTAAAGCATATCACCGGCTTCCACGCGGTTTCGCTTCAGCCAAATGCTGGTGCGCAGGGAGAATATACGGGCTTGCTCGTCATCCGCGAGTATCTGAAATCCCGTGGGGAGTTGCACCGCGATCTGGTGCTCATTCCCGCCTCCGCCCATGGAACGAATCCGGCCAGCGCGATCATGGCCGGACTTCGGGTAGAGGTGGTCAAAACCGATGATCGCGGAAATATCGATGTTGCGGACCTTCGGGCCAAAGCGGATGCAAATCGAGAGAAGCTCGCCGCGCTCATGGTGACATATCCCTCCACGCATGGCGTCTTCGAGGAGAGCATCAAGGATATTTGCAAGATCATCCACGAAAACGGCGGGCAGGTATATATGGACGGGGCCAATATGAACGCCCAGGTCGGCCTCACGAACCCGGCCACGATCGGCGCCGATGTGTGCCATCTTAATCTTCACAAAACCTTCTGCATACCGCACGGCGGTGGCGGGCCGGGTATGGGGCCCATAGCGGTTGCGGCGCATCTGGCGCCGTTTCTTCCGGGACATTCCGTTATTGGAACCGGTGGTGACCATGCCATTGGCGCCGTGAGCGCGGCACCGTGGGGAAGTGCAAGCATTCTCCTGATTTCGTATGCTTACATCGCGATGATGGGCGCAGAAGGACTTACACGCGCCTCCGAATTTGCTATCCTGAATGCGAACTACATCAAGGCGCGGCTGGAGAAAGAATTTCCCGTCCTCTATGAAGGGATTCATGGCCGGGTTGCACATGAAATGATCCTCGATATGCGCGGATTTAAATCCTCTCATATCGATGTGGAGGATATTGCCAAGCGCCTGATGGACTATGGCTTCCATGCGCCGACGCTATCCTTCCCGGTGGCGGGGACGCTCATGGTCGAGCCGACCGAAAGCGAGCCGCTCGAAGAGCTCGATCGCTTCTGCGACGCGATGCTCGCGATCCGTGCGGAAATGGAGGAAGTTGCGCGCGGCGAGATGGACGCCACGGACAATGTGCTCAAGAATGCGCCGCACACTGCCGAATCCGTTATTGCGGATAACTGGCAGCACCCTTATTCGCGGGAGAAAGCGGCGTTCCCAGTGAAGAGCCTGCGTCTGAATAAATTCTGGCCGAGCGTGGGACGAGTCAATAATGCCTACGGCGACCGCCAGCTTATCTGCACCTGCCCGCCCATCGAAGCCTACGCGCAGGAGACGAGTTTGGAGATGCAGGCGGAGTTGGTTTGAGGCAGGTGGCACAATATCGGCAGTCTCATGGTTATCCGAGTATGTCAGAGGCAGAATTTCGTCATGAGCTTTTGGAAGAGATCGAGCATCTCCAGCCCGATCAACAGGAGCGCCTGCTTGCGTTCGCGCGGGAATTGACCGTTTCCAAAATTCCGGACGGGTTATCCTGGGAAGAGATGAGAAAGTATCGGGGCATTATTTCTCGCGAAGAAGCAGAAGCCATGAAGAAAGCCATCGAGGAGGAATGTGAGCGTATCGATCCCGAGGGCTGGTAAACTCCTGCTCGATTCTAATTGTGTAATCGATATTATTGGCGACTTCCCATTACGGGAAGAGATATTCGCCCGCAACACAATAGTTATTCCAGCTCCCGTTCTCGGTGAACTTTATTTCGGCGCATACAACTCCGTCCGGGTGGAAACCAACCTTCGCAGGCTTCATAACTTTCTGAGGAGTGTCGATGTGCTTGCTGCCGATCGCGTGACGGCCGATTGGTATGGAAAAATTCGGTTCCAGCTAAAGCAAATCGGAAGGCCAATTCCTGACAATGATATTTGGATCGCCGCAATCGCGCTGCAACATGAGCTAACGTTGGCAACGAAAGACCGGCATTTCGGATATATTGAAGGGCTTGAAATAACAATTTGGTGAGGCCAGCCTACGCGAAGGAGACGAGCTTGGAGACGCAGGCGGAGCTGGTGTGACGCGATATTTGTCCGTGGAACCAAAGCCTAACGCAATAGACTTTCTAGAATCATGAGCACCACCTTTCGGCTGAATGCAGACGAATTAGAGCCTTCCTTTCTGGAGAAGCTCAAGGCAATGTTCGCCCATAAATATATTCGCATTTCTGTAACTCCGGAAGAATCGGCTCCGGCATTTCCCAAAGGTGTACTCGGGAAGGATCTGTTGAGCGTTCTCGATTCGCTTCCCAAACTCTCGGAAGAGAATGCCGATGCATTCTCGGAAGATATTCGTGAAATTCGCAGGATGGGGAACGCACCGCTTCCTCCGGACCCATGGGCTTCGTAATCGATACCGACGTTCTGATAAACGCGGAACGTCAGCGTTCTCGTCTTTCCGATATTGTACGCCATGATCCGATGGCGGAATATTTCATTTCGGCTATTACAGTCAGCGAGTTGTTTCATGGATTGGAACGAGCTTCCAGCGAGCAGCTCCGAAAGGAACGAATTCAATTTCTCGACGCCGTCCTTAATAATTTTCGCGTGTTGCCGATAGATAGCGAAACTGCTAAAATCCACGCAAAGATTTGGGCTGATCTAGTGAAGCGGAATGAAATGATTGGTCTTCACGATTCTTGGATTGCCGCAACCTGTATGTATGGAGCCCACTCTCTTATCACTCTCAATAAACGCGATTTCGAACGGGTTCGCGGGTTAAATTTGGCCTGACTTTCTCCAAATTTGAACAGCTCCCTCCATCCCTGCGTTATGCTGGCCGGAAATGGGAAAAATCATCACAATTGCAAATCAGAAGGGTGGGGTTGCGAAGACGACCACGGCGGTGAACCTCGCTGCTTCGCTGGCGGTGGGAGAGTATAAAACGCTTCTCGTCGATATTGATGCTCAAGCCAACGCCACGAGCGGCCTCGGAATCGATTCGAAAACGCTGTCGAAGACCATTTACGAAGTACTGGTAAATGGGGAACCGGCCGAGAATGCCATTATTACGACGACCGTCCCGTATCTCGATCTTCTGCCTGCGCACTTGAACCTCGTAGGTGCGGAAGTAGAGCTGATTGACTTTCCGGAGCGGGAACGGATTATGACGAAAGCGCTCGCATCCATTCGCGATAAGTACGATTTTATTATCATCGACTGCCCGCCATCGCTCAGTTTGCTTACGCTGAATGCGCTTACGGCCTCGGACAGCGTGCTCATCCCGGTGCAGTGCGAATACTACGCGCTCGAAGGGCTGGGGCAGCTCCTCAATACCATCAATATCGTGAAGCGGCATTTGAATCCGAAGCTGGACATCGAAGGCGTGCTTCTCACGATGTACGATAGCCGGCTCCGGCTTTCGAATCAGGTGGCGGAGGAAGTAAAAAAGTATTTTGGCGAGAAGGTCTTTACGACGATTATTTCTCGAAATGTTCGCCTCTCCGAAGCACCAAGTTTCGGTCAGCCCGTCGTGCTCTACGATGCCGCGTCGAGCGGAACGAAAAATTATCTCGATCTCGCCGCAGAGCTTATCAAGAGAAATCCGGCTCTGGCGAAAAACGATGGTGTCGCGAGGATGAGCGGGTAGGCGTTCCTTCGAAAGCCCTGCCAAGCGTCTTGTCAAGAAGAAAAAAGAACTTGTGTTGCAACAACGCACACAGCATTTGTGCTTCATGAACTTCGGCCTATTCCACGCATCTTAGGCAATTATGAATTTTGTGTTCATAATTCTTCGACTTTTTTCAAAGCTAAAGTCCCGAAAACTTCGACATAATTGTAGCTGAGGGCGTGAGCCCCCGGTTGGCTATTCCTTCACGAACTCCGCCCGCTCCTGCCCATCGCTGATGGAGTAAACCCCCTGCGGAAGCGCGCTCACATCGAGCGCGCGGGTTCCAGTCTTACGATTTGCCGTTGTATTGCAGCTTTAATATTGGGCCACCGATCCAGCGACGACCCTTGCTCCAGCAAATTGGCGGCTTCAATGAGGCGCAATACTTGCAATTCTTCATCACTAATGATAAGGGGTGTACCTGTGCGACGATCTATCAGAGCGGCCTCGTCTAATGCCTTTGGCCGATTCAAGCTGCAAAAAAGCCAGGCTAATTTTTCCGCAGCTTCTCCGAACCGCTTGCTGACAGCGGGACGGTGCTGAGCGCCAACAGTAACTTTTTTAAATGCATTCGTTCCATAAATGGAATGCAAGCCACCGGCAAGACAAACCTGCGGTTTACAACCCCATTTTTTAAGAAGATCATAAGTTCCGACCAAATGGTCAAGCAGCGTGCGGCCAGAATGCTGTATTTGGTTCGCTCCGATATTTGACAACGTCTTCCGCAGCAATTCTCTTTGCTTATCCGGAGCTACTTCAACTATTGGAACGACCTCACCTTCCGGGCGGGCCTTGAAGACGAGCACCGTCCGAAGCTGTGGGCAAATCCTGGAAACCGCGCGCCCGACATGCCGCATCCGAGATGGGAACGTAACCAGCCTTCCGTATTTTGGAATAACGGATCTTACAATTTCGCCGGAGTCGTCAAAGAAAGCTGTTTCACCTGCCCAGTTCGGGTTCCATTGTTTGTTCAAGTACATAATGGCGGTAATATCCTCTGTAACGTCAGAGTCGCTATGAATGTACCCATCGCAGCCGTACGTGTAGGCGTTGCAATAGGCGCGAACGAGCACCGGATTCTCAGGAAGCACCTTAGGCTGAAAAGATTCCCATATTTTAATCACCGTCGAAGGCAGCTCGGCGCGAATGTCGAGGCGGTTCCTCGAATTCTGTCCAGTTCTGCTAAAATTCGTGTTCCAATGACTGAAGACAACATTCTTATTAGAATGCCAGCCGTATAAATATCCGCGACGTTGTGTAAGGTTGCGAACGGCCTCGATTGCGTCGGGCGCGATCAGGTCGTCGAATACCTGGATGGCTGCTACGTTTGCTCCTGCTTCCATGAGTGCTCGATATTATTTTGCTAAACGATCCTTTCGTCAGACGGTGTCGGGTAACAATTCAGCGTGATAGATAAGCAGTCCATTAACGAGGTAGGACACATCGGCCTTGAAAGATTGCCTTGTGCGCGAGGGCGATGGGGGGCCCCAACGCACGACAATCCTGCGGTCGGACGTGTGAAACGCCCGGTCCGCGAGTGGCGAGTATTCAATCACTGAATCATCGGGCATGCCATACAGGGCCGTTGCCCAAGCGTCCAAACCCCGGAAATCCGCCATTGAAGGCTTTGGAGCGGAATGTGCGCGAAGCTCGCTATCGGACGGCCAGGACTGCCAGTTTATCATGGTGAGCTTCCCTGCCGCAAACCAAAGGCTTGCTCGTCCAAGACCCTTAACGCCTGGAAAATGAACATCAAGGAATTCGTAAAGCACGCCACCCTTCTTCAGCGTGCTGTCTGTTTCAGCTGTTGCGGAATCAGAAACTTTCCATCCGCTTGCCCTAACGATATCTAATGCCACATTCTGCCGCATTCGAAGTTGCAAGTTGAATTCATTCGCCGGTTGTTTCGATGCACAGCAAAATGCAAAGGGCAATAGCGCGATTAAAATAGGAGCACTTCTCATGGTCTCACATGACAGGCAATGGTCCATTAAATGATGCACCCGACAAGGAACCCGGTTTCTTCTTCCGCTGAATCACGACAGGAACGTTCCCAACAATCCGAGTAGAGCTAGGCGGCACCACATCGGGCGAGCGCAGAAGAGTTGCCCTAGAAGCACGAAGTGCCTTCGGCACTGATGGAATGGCAACTGCGCTAATCGGAACGAAGGTTCCTCCATTTGGTTGCAACGGCTTTGCAACTCCAGCATAGTCGTCTCCGCCATCACCACCATCGGCAAGAATTCCATCCAAGCCACCAAATCCGCCGGTGAGTGTATCAAGCACCTGCTGGCATGGCACGGGTAGCATTCCGCCATTCATTGCTTGCACGGCAGATAGGGTGTCAATCGTTGACTGATCAAGAAGTTCGTTATAAGCTTGATTCAGGGCGTTTAGCCAACCTGCGCGTTCCCTGTTAAAATTCTGCTGCAATGTAGTCCCAATGCCCATTCTGCTTGCAATCGCTTCGAGAATACCTTCTATCCCGTCGATAATTTGCCCGTAGAGATCTCCAGAAAAAGCATTGCTAATGTCCGAAAAATAACCATAGAGATCCCATGCCCAACCTGCCAGGTACTGCGCTGTGTCGCCAGTTGCGCCGGCAAGAATCGACGTGAAACTATCGAGTCGATCGAGGGCATTTTGATTAGTCGAGTCCAGAACGATCACGCAAGGGCTGTCAACAGTTATGTTCGGCTGATTCAGTCCGTCATCATCCCATCCATCATCATCCCCGTCGTCATCCCCATCATCGAGGGAATCATCAAATAACCCATCAAATGGATCGCCGGGATCACCAAGCGAGTCATCCCCGAGAAGATAATCTACGAGTGAGTCAAGGCCGGCGTCATCGCCATCATTAGGATGCATGCCACCCGGACCCCACCCATCCGCCCATGGGTCACCCGTCGAATCGTCACCGCCCGTTGTATCGTCGCCCGATGTATCGTCGCCCGTTGTATCGTCGCCCGTGGTATCGTCGCCCGTGGTATCGTCGCCCGTGGTATCATCGGTTGATGTATCATCACCCGTCGTGTCACCGCCGCCGGTGTCATCCCCCAGCCCGTCTCCGGTGTCATCCCCAAGCCAGTCGCCAGTGTCGCCGCCGGTATCACCACCGCCGTCACCGCCGCCATCATCACCGAGGGAATCATCTCCGGTGTCGTCATCGCCAAGGAAGTCGCCATCGCCCATGCCATCATCGTGGTAGCCGATGTTGTGCCTCTTCCCTCCACTTCGCTTTGCTGCCGCCATAAAATGATTCCTCCGGTGATAAACGGTTGTTAACTATTTGACGATCCAGAGCATTTCATACATGCTCCAGTTGCCGCTGGTATCCTTAATTCGCAGGCAAACCGGGAACCTCCCACGGCGCAACACCGTAACCTGAAGATTGCGCGTCACGCCGCCGAAAGTGGAAGTTGCGAACTGAAAAACCGGAATAGTTCCTTGCGCTCCACTCGTGAAATCGCCACTCGTCAGCGAATTATCGCGGAAGCTAAACTCGATATCGCTAGCGGTATCCCCACCGGTCCAGTCAAGGTAAATATTATTTGCGAACCGCCTTCCGGCAATTAAAAACATTATTTTCTCGACGGATAGTGGATATTGATTAGTAAGCGCCGTCATGGCCCGCTGCGCGTTCCATTGATCAACAATCTCGAGGGCATTGTAATCGGCCGGCGCTACTGCGGTCGCGTTAGGCACCATAACTGCTCGTGAGGTTACCACCAGCGGCGGGTTAACCCATGAAACATTTTGAAGCCATGTCGTGAGAT
>JAKAIL010000179.1 GCA_021825235.1 Bacteroidota bacterium
TCACCATGGCGATCTCTTTGCTGCGGCCTCCGGACAGACCTATAAATATAGTGCTCCGGATGCGCGCGGAATATTCTCGGCACGGGATGTTTTTATCATGGGTATTGGCAATGCCCCACAGGGCACCGATAATCACACTTCGCGTACGCTCCTCTTCGATGATCATTCCAATTCGCTGTTCATGAGTGTGGGATCTCCCTGCGATGCGTGCCGAGAGCTCGATACCATGCGGGCCTCAATCGTCCGCTATAATCAGGATGGGACCGATCCCACGCTCTTCGCATCGGGCCTGCGGAATGCGGTGGGGTTGGCACTGGATAGCTCGGGCCAGTTGTGGGCCACGGTCGCTGAACGAAACAACCAGGGAGCAGACACTCCCGCAGAACTTCTGACCGGCATCGAGCAGGGCGCGTTCTATGGATGGCCGCTCGCCTTCGGCAACCATACGTGGGACGATTTCGAGATCGACTCCGAATATCGCGCGATGCTTCCGATAACGCATGAGGATTCCATCCGCGTTGCCGACATGCGAGTTCCCGACGCTACGATTGCTGCACATTCCACTACGATGAATCGAATCCGACCGCACAAATGTGATGGAACGGACGGACGTTTGATAGCCAACGGTTCGAAGATCGTTCTTCTCCAAAAAATTGGCGGCGCGTGGGCCACGCAGAATTTCTGCACGGGGTTCCTAACCGATTCCATACACTACCTCCGCTGGGCACGACCGTGTGGAATTCTCCTCGACCACAGGGGCAATATCTATTTCTCTTCAGACCACACATCGCCGCATTCGACGCCCGCAATTTTCCGGATTAGTTACGATGCTGCGAATGCTGTTGCTCCGGATCCAATAGCGGCACAACTATCGCTTTCGCCCAATCCGACAACCGGGATCGTCCTCGCATCCGGAATTCCGACGAATATCGAGTCCATTGTGGTCACGAATCCGCTGGGAGCCACCGTGCTCGAAGCACGAACTCCGCAGGGACCCCGTTTCGAGATTGACCTGAGCGCTCTACCGGCAGGGACCTATTTCGTGCGCTTCCAGACACCACGAGGGTTCATAACAAAAAAGGTGATACGAGAATAGGCAGAACCTGAAAAAGCAGCGAATGCCCAATCGTGCTTGCAATTCTTCAGTGCCCGAGGCCGGACTCGAACCGGCATGTCCTTGCGGACGGCAGATTTTGAGTCTGCTGCGGCTACCAATTACGCCACTCGGGCAATCGCCTGAACCTGGATTTGGAGAGATTTTTTAGATTGATGAGATTTGCATCTTCGACCAGAAGAAATAAACGGAGACTTCAATGTTCTCCCTACTCTCAAAAATCTACCCAAATCCAGGTTCTACTTTCCTATCGCTTTAACTTTCAAGTCTAACATTCCGGCGGGGACTTTAATTTGAACTTGGTCTCCTACCACTTTATTGAATAATGCTTTACCAATGGGCGAGGAAACGGAAATACGTCCGCCTTCGAAATCGGCTTCTTCGGCAGAAACGATTTGGTAACTGTTCTCTTTACCAGTCTTCACATTTGTAACTGTTACACGGGTCATAATGCCGACCTTGTCGGTCGAAATCTCGCTTTCGTCAATAATCGCAACCCGAGCGAGTACCTCTTCCATTTTGCGTATGCGCAGTTCGAGCAGTCCCTGCTCTTCGCGCGCGGCATCGTATTCGGCGTTTTCGGAAAGATCACCTTGCGCGCGCGCTTCCGCAATGCGCTGCGCAATGTCCTTCCGTCCGTGGAATTTTAGCTGGCGAATTTCCTGCTCGATTTCGCTTAATCGCTGTTTTGTAACGTAAATCTTGGATTGCTCCATGTTTAACCCATCCCGATAAATGCGGATAGCTTGTACCCGCCTTCAAATAAAAGGAGAAGGCATCCCCGGATTGTCGGCGCTGGGATACCTTCTCGTTAGAAAAACTAAATGTTGTCGAATGCTAAAGCTCCAAAGGGTCAAATCTGTTCCCCCAAATGCGGCTCGAAATCTTCGAGTGCCGTGCTAAAACTTTCCAGAATTCCTTTGGGGATGAACGTTAATAACAATGCCTCGTGCCTGATCATGTACCTTGAGGGATGTTGGATTGTTCATAGCGTTCTCGAAATTGTTGCGACCATGCATAGTACGTTCCCATAAGGATTTGTTCTCTTGCCTCTTTTACCAGTTGCTCGTAAAACGCTACGTTGTGCATCGTGGCAAGCGTGAGACCCAAAATCTCATCGGCATTGAACAAATGCGCGAGATACGCTTTCGAGAAATTCCGCGAAGCGTACGAGGGGGTTTCGGGGTCGATAGGGCTATAATCGTTCTTCCATTTCGCATTACGAATGTTAATCTTCCCGTCGCGTGTGAAAAGCTGTCCGTTCCGGGCATTCCGTGTGGGTAGTACGCAATCGAACAAGTCCACACCCCGCGCAATGGATTCCACAAGGTCCACGGGAGTCCCAACTCCCATCAAATAGCGCGGTTTCTGGATTGGCAGAGCGTCGGTTACCCAGTCGGTTACTTCATACATTACTTCATTTGGTTCGCCAACGGCCAGCCCACCGATCGCATAGCCCGCTGCGTCCATCCCAACAAGTTCCTCCGCACACAATTCGCGCAAATCACGCATCGTACCGCCTTGGACAATGAGGAACAGCATCTGCTCATAACCATGCTGCGTCTGCGTTCTCCTGAAATGTTCCATCGCCCGAGCCGCCCATTGCGTCGTACGATAAACAGCACGCTCGATAGTTTCTCGTGGCGCTTGCGATGGTGGACACTCATCGAAGGGCATCATAATGTCTGGCCCAAGTGCGCGCTCAATCTCGATCACTTTTTCGGGCGTGAAAAAATGTGAGGAGCCATCCAAATGGCTCTTGAAATGAACGCCTTCGTCCGTCGTTTTGCGTAAATCGGCAAGGGAATAGACCTGGTAACCACCGGAATCGGTGAGGACACTTCCCGGCCAATTCGCAAATTTGTGTATCCCTCCGGCCTTCGCAATTATCTCTATTCCCGGTCGAAGGTAGAGATGATACGCATTGGCAAGCACCATCCGTGCGCCGGTTTCCCACACCTCGCGAGCGGTCAGAGCTTTTACCGTTGCATTCGTTCCAACGGGCATGAAGGCCGGAGTAAGAATCTCCCCGTGGGCAGTATGCAATATTCCTGCACGGGCCTTGGTGCGAGAATCTGTAGTGTGAAGTCGAAACTGCATGATGCCATAAACAAACCGCGAACATCCACGAATACTTCCGCATCATCGCTCGTGTGTATAGTACGATTCGAAACGTCCAACGTACGGAACCTTTAAGATCACTTCTTACTTTTGTTGACCTCTCCAAATTGAGACTTTTACCATGAATAATTTCCGAATTTCCATCCTGTTAGGTGTGGCCTTCCTTCTCATTACTCTCGTCCTGTCTTCCTGTAGCTCCAGCACTGGGCCGGCTACTCCAGCATCGAGTAGCGGCCAAGGAAAAATCGTTTATATGACTGCCGCTCTTTCGCCGAATCCGACTTCGTCCTCCGTTGTCATTATTGACTCGACCGGAACTATGAATATGCCGTTGGGTGCTGGCTTTGTCTGGAGTGCGGGGAGTAATCGAATTGTCTGGGATAGTACAGTTGGTACCGATTTAGACGATGGTAAGGGTGATGCTGCTATTATGATTTCTACGAATAGTGGATCGAGCAAAGAGGTCTGGAGATCGAGCCTTGAGGAGCGCCTCGTCTCCATGCCGGTTATTTCGCCCGATGGCTCGCACATCGCTTTTATTACGGATGAGAGCGCAGTGAATGTGCGTCGCCTTCATATTTTCGATGTGACTCCCGATGGCACCGCCATTACGAACGATCACGTCATTGACAGCACGGTTCACGATAAGATCATGCCGTCGTTCTCTCCGGACGGTTCCAAAATCGCGTATTACTCCCATATTGGTCCAAACCAGTTCCTGATGATTCGTGGGAACGACGGAACGTTCATTGCTAACATTCCTAATGGTGAGGACCAGGGTAATATGCCCGGGAATGTTGAGTGGTCACCTTCTGGAGGCAAAATTGCCTTCGGAGGAGATGCCGTGGTTCGCGTAGTGGATGCAGATGGAAGCAATCCTATTGCAGTCGATAGCGGAGGCGATCCAACCTGGTCACCGGATAGTAAAACCATAGCGTATGAAAGTCCGTACTTTTTTAATGGCGGGAGTTCGAATATTTTTCTGACATCGGATTTTGGGGCAACGAAACAAATCCTGGCAAATCCGAACCAAGAACTTCGCTTTTTGCCCAACTGGTCACCTGACGGAACTAAAATATTGTGTACGGCAGAATCGAAAACCGGACATGAGGCGCTCGAAGTCATCGATGTTGCATCAGGCGCATCAAAATCTATCACACCTGCTGGTTTAAGTGGGGCTTGGCTACGATAGGAAGTTAAGAATTCATACTACACCGGTTCGATCACAATTTCCCGTTGCGCAATTGCCCGCTCACGCGGGTCGTTCGTGGCGATGAACACAATCGCTCCGCGAGCGGCAGCATTGTGAGCCTGGACCAAGACAATAGACGTTCCGGCTTCGTCCAAATTCGAAGTGGGCTCATCAAGAAGGAGCGCAGAAGGAGTGCACGCAAACGCCATGGCACACCGGACTCGCTGTTTCATCCCGGAGCTATAAGCTCGCAGGTGCCGGTCGCTTTTCGCAATTTTTGGATCGAGACCAAAGTCATTGAGCAACCCAGCCGCCGCTTGTTCTGCTATTGGGATTCCTTTGAGTTGCGCAACCAATTGAACGTGCTCGACCGCCGTTAGCTCGTCATAAAGTTCCAAATATGGGGCAACATAGCCAAGCCGAGTTCGAATGCCATCATGGTCCAGCGTTTTGCCTGCCATTTTCCAGGAGCAGGAGCCTTTCGACGGCGAAAGAACATTCCCAATAATCTTCAGCAGCGTGCTCTTGCCTGCGCCATTGAATCCTGTGATGGCGATAATATCCCCGGCAGAAGCCTCAAACGAAACTGGTTTAAAAATGGGCCGTTGCGTAAAGCGCTTTTGAACGCCTTCTGCATAAATCATGAGGGACTCTGTGGCTGGCATCACGCGGTGCGCTTATCGGATTCTGTCATTTCGCGCCGCTTTTGGAGTCGATGCTCTCGCCGTTCGGCAGCACCCTCATATCGGCGCTTCTCCTCGGCCGTTTCCGGCACAATTTCCGGCACCTTTACCACATGGCCGAATTCGTCTATGGCGACAAACGTAAGGTAAGCCGTGCTGACATGTCGAATATCCCCGGTCTTGAAATCTTCCACATCCGCATGAACGCCAACCTCCATGGACGTATGGAAGGCTCGGTTGACGCTGGCCCGCAATCGGACCACCTGCCCTAATTTCACGGGCATCAGAAACGTCATTTCGTCAATGCTGGCTGTTACGGCGATGCGGTGAGAGTGCCGCTGTGCGCTAAGTGCCGCGGCAATATCCACCCAGTGCATAAGCCGCCCCCCAAGCAAATTGCCAAGCTGGTTCGTATCGTTGGGCAGAACGACTTCCGTCATTTCCACGAGCGAAGTGGATGGCGTTTTCATAGATCGAGTATCGGGAGAAGCCATTATTGCGGCACGGAGAGTTTTGAATGCAACTCGAGCGCTCGTTTCCGCTCGGATGGAGAGGCTAATTGCAAATATTTTGTGTCGAAATTCGCAAGGGCTTTGCGAGCATCGTCATATTTTTTCAAATCCAAGTCAATTTCGGCTATTCGAAGTTGCGATTCCGTGGCAGGCGGCGTGTCGTAGAAATTGTCCAGTACCCGCTGATAATAGATAATTGCGGACTTAGGAGCATCGAGTTTCTCATACAGCTTCGCCGCAAGAAAATATTTCTCGGCCAATTTGTCCCGAATATCCACGATTCGTTTCTGGGCACTATCGGCAAGTGTGACCGAAGCATTCGGATAATCGTGCAGAAAATTCTCGAATTCCGTTAGCGCAAGAATGGAGTAGGACTGATCTAAGAGCGGCTGCGGAGAAATCTGGAAGTAGCTCTCCCCGACCATATACTGCGCCCGTGCCGCATAAGGGGAGCTGGGATAACTCCGACGGACCGCGCGAAAATCCTGAGCAGATCCGGCATACATCTCTTGATTGAACCGCGACATGCCTTCCAGGTAGGTTGCTTCCGCAGCCATCGGCGATGCCGGAGCCTGAATGCGGACCTGATCGAAGACCCGGATGGCCTCTTCGTAATCCTGTTTGGCGTAGTCCGCCTTGCCTTCGGCAAACAACTGCTCGGCAGAACCTTGCGGCGTCGGAGTCTTCGTCAGTTCATCGGTCGAGCTGCCACAGCCCCAGATTACGAAAATTAGCGCTGCGGACAAAAGTATTTGACGGCGATGCTTCACGTAGAATGATTTAATGATGTTCCGTGCGAACAAGAGTGCCTTTAACTGCGGATAAGAAAAAAGAGTGCAATAATAACAGCCGCTCCCAGAACAACGAGCGCCGGTTCTACCGTGCTGGCCCACCAGGATTCCGCAGCAGGTCGCTCTATCGTTACGTACCGGTCTCGGTTTGTTTCGAGTACGGCAATGTCGGCCGGGGTTACCGGAAGTGGAAACACTTGTAGCAACGCCCAACGCCGGGCCACGGCACTCCCTTGCTCCACCGAGGTACCGTAGCATTCCACCGAAACTCTGGCAATCTTCGAGTCCCCAAGGTGCTTGCTATCCTCAGTACCAATTTTAGCCGAAAAATTACTAATTTGTAGCAAGGTTCCTGCATTACCGTGCGGCACCACCGCAATGAATGGCCCCAGCCCACTATCGGCAGCCAACATAAACGGCTTGCCACCTGCCTCCTGAGAAAGCGCCGTTCCCAGCCGAATGGCAAGAGCACTATCCAAATGGGAACACTGCCCAAAGCTTGTTCCTGAAGCTCCCAAAAGTAAAGAGAACCATAGAAAAACACTACCCCGGTAAATTCCGGGGTAGCGTGTCATTCTCAATGTTGAAAATCGCTTCAATATGGAATGGGATTAACCATAAATACCGCGCAACCGCAGGGTCTTGGCCACCTTATCGATTGCGAGGACATACGAAGCCAGACGCAGCGGTATCTTGTGCTTCTGCGAAATTTCGAAGACGCGGTCGAATGCGCCGTTCATCGTTTCGGCGAGGCGCTCGTTCACCACTTCCAGCGTCCAGTGGTAACCCATGCGGTTCTGGACCCACTCAAAGTAGCTAACGGTAACGCCGCCGGCGTTCGCCAGAATATCTGGCACAACGAGCACGCTCTTCGATTCCAGAATTGGGTCGGCACCGGCCGTGGTGGGGCCATTGGCGCCTTCCACGATAAGCTTCGCCTGAATCTTGTCAGCATTGCGCTTGGTGATCCGGTCTTCGCGGGCCGCTGGAACAAGCACATCACAATCGAGCGTCAGGAGTTGCTCGTTCGTAATCTTATCGCCGCCCTTCCATCCATCGAGCAGGTGGTCATGCGTTTCGGCATACTTAATCGCATCCGCCACGTCAATTCCGCCATCATTATGATAGGCGCCGCTGATATCGGATATTCCGATAATCTTGCAGCCTTCGGCTGCGAGCAGTTCCGCCGAAATCGAACCGACATTCCCGAAACCTTCGACCGCTACCGTAGCGCTCTTCGGCTTGATGCCAATCTTTTCCATCGCGCGTAAGGCCGAGTGCATAACGCCGCGTCCTGTGGCTTCGCGGCGGCCTTTGCTACCACCCAGGACGAGCGGCTTACCCGTCACGACGCCCGGTTCCGTGCGCTTCACGTGCATGGAATAGGTATCGAGGATCCACGCCATAATCTGCTCGTTCGTGTTCACATCTGGCGCGGGAATATCGCGGTCCGGGCCGAAGACATCGAGCATATCGGCGGTATAACGGCGGGTAATCTTTTCGATCTGCTGGATCGAAAGGTGCCGTGGATCGCAGCGAACACCGCCCTTGGCGCCGCCAAATGGAATATCCACCACAGCGCATTTCCAGGTCATCCATGCGGCGAGGGCCTTTACTTCGTCCAAATTTACATCGGGGGCATAGCGGATACCGCCTTTACTGGGGCCCAGAATATCGTTATGGATAACGCGGTAGCCTTCAAAAACCTGGATCGAGCCATCGTCCATTTGGATCGGAATGGAAACGATAACCGATTTTACGGGCGTCTTAAGATATTGATAAATTCCCGGTTCGAGAGCGAGGATTTCCGCAGCCTTATCGAAGCGCTGCATCATGGATTCCAGCGGATTATCGCGGTCCACGATCGGAGCTGGTTCCTTATAAATAGAAGGCGCTATAGCCGCGGCCGTGGTGCCATTGTGTGGGAGGTCTTTCGTTAGTGTAGCCATGCGAGTGTGTGATTTGTGTCTATTTTCCGCGCTCTATTTCGGCTCCGATTCCCCAATTTTCTGTGAGAGAAGGGGTGCTGTAGGGCCACGGACCTAATTTTCCGGCGCGTATAACACAAGTCCCCCAACTTTCTTTCCACAATAATTCTATATGTTTTTTGAGGTATTTTCCACCTGACATTTGGAGGGAGTCCAGAGGAAGAAAAAGCAATCTCCGAGAGTTATAACCCAATATGTTCCACGTGGAACATATTGTGAAAAGATGCCAATTTTTGGCATACTCAATATTTATCCACGGTTATGTGTGAATAACTTTCG
>JAKAIL010000180.1 GCA_021825235.1 Bacteroidota bacterium
GGGCAGTATTCTCTGTAAGTCCTTTGTTTTCAACGTTGTCTGAGGGACGTTCGCGCTCGGGCGTGCCACCACTGTGCAACGACGCCAAGCGAACGGTGTTTAGTATGAGCGCCGTATACGCTGGCGAGGCGAGGTGCCAGCGCTCCGCCCACGCCTCCCGTTCGAAGAGACCCACGTCCGCGGCGCAAGCCATAATCCTTTCCCAGCGTCCCACTGTAAGGTGGCAGGCTCTCGCGTGGAGCTTCCGCGTACGCGGCGAGGAGCAATCGAGCGTGCCTTTTGCCTCTTTCCAGAGCGCCCGGAGCATCCGGTGGTACGTCGCGTAGCCGTCGTTGCCGAACTCAAGGTCGAGTAGTTGTTCGCCACCGCTCGTGCCATGCCGAAGTGTCGAAGAGGCCGTAGCGGCACACCGCGTCGATGATTTCGGGGAATTGGGGTGGCTTCGGTAATCACTGGAAACTTCGCCTTCCGCTGAATTCGGCAGGCACGGGCCACAGCCTACGCTTTCGCTCCCTCTCCCAGCGCCGCACCATAAGGTGGTAGGCGTGCGCGAAGCGCCCAGGGATTCCACATTCCCTTGTCATCCCCGCACTCGCGGGGATGACCGGGCGGGGATTCCTGTAGCGCTTCGCGCCCTCGGCACGGTGCGACGCTTTGGCCATCGCCCGCGTTATCACACATTCCGCCTTACGACCATGCCACGAACGATCCTTGCCATAGCACTCGCCCTGCCGGACGTGTACGACGCCGGCGAAACCGCGACGCTGCTTACGCGGCATATTCGCGCGGCCGATCCTTCTATCGGGAACCGGGAGCTTGTATCCGTTCCCTGGCTGGACGGTTCGCGCGGCACGCTCGATTTCCTCGTCACGCACACGCTTGGCTCGTTCCTGGAAGTGGAAGCGACTTCTGCCAGCGGCGAAGAAGTCGTAGCGCCTATCGGCTTTGCCGGTGAGGACGGGAAGTTAGCGATCATCGAGATGTCCCGCGTGGCGGGTGTGGAGCGCCTGGGTAAGCCCGGGACGACTGCCGGAGTTGGCCAGCTCATTCAGGACGCGCTGGATGAGGGCGCATTTTCCATCGTGCTATGCCAGGAAGAGCCGCTTGCGGCGGATGCCGGTTTCGGCGCGGCGGCCGCGCTCGGCGTCCGGTTCTTCCATCGCACGGGCGAGGAGCTCGATTATCTGGGAACCGCCTCCGGAGCGGCACATGGCGAAGCGAAGCACCATCCGCTCTCGGAAATCGCGCGTGTGGATACCTCCGGCCGCAGCTTTGCGCTACTCAGTTCCCGGTTGTTCCTTGCTCGCTCGCAAACGGCTTTGGCATCCCGGCCCACCCGCGAGTTGAGCGAAGAACTTGGCCGGCTTGCCGAAATCATCGAGCGCGATACCGGTATCCTTCCCTCCGGTGATGGATTAAGTGCAAGTGCCATTGAATTCGGTCTCGTCTCGCTCCTGGGCGCAGAGGTCCGCGATGGCTTTGATCTGGTGCTCGAAGCCTCGCAGATCGAGCAGGCGATTGCGCGCGGCGAGTTTTCGCATGCCCTTGTGCTTGCGCCGAGCGAGGAATCGCTCATCGCGCCACGGTTGCGCCCATTCGTAGAACTTGTCCAACGTCACGTTACCCGCTGCGCCATTCTTATACAGGGTCCGGTCCCGAAGGAGAACGGCGAAAGCCACGCCGCCCGGAAGTATTCGCTCGAAGAAGTTTCACTCTTTCAGGCTCCGCTCCGTGTGAATGCGAGCTTGGACGAACGCCGCCGCGATTTCGCGCTGCGTCTGGAAAAACTTATGCCGAAGGTCCTGGAGGAATGGAAGCATGCGAACGGTTCACGCCCGGATGATCGCTCATCGGAGGAGCGCTCACCTTCGGAGAAAGCGAGACCATCCCGCGAGCGCCGTGCGTAACGCGATTGTGCTGGCCATACTTGCGATGGTAATCTCCAGAGGAGTGCTGGCGCAACCGCCACTCGACCGCGCTTCGGCCCAGGCGCGCTACGCAGTTCCCTTCCCGCTTTCGCTTGTGCTTCCGACAGGTGTTCGTATCGGCTATGAAATGCGGAGTTACATTGCAAGCCATGCCTTCGGCGCGTTCGATTCGAGCGTTTCGCCGGAGGCTTCGTTCGACGAGATCTACTATGAGGCGCTGGAACTGGCGCACGGCGATCGCTCGAATGCGTTCCTCGGTGCGTCCATTGGAAGCTTTGAGCACGAATGGATTCCGCTGGACATTCTCGGTATTCGCATTAACATCCCGCTCACCAGCGAACCGCACGCGCGCTTTGTGCGGCGATGGTCTCACCTGCCCGCGCATCTCTATCACACGCGGGAGTTGGACCGCGATAAGCTCCAGCACTTTTTCGCCAGTGCGTGGCTCAAGCGCACGCTTGGAATGGACTGGCTGGTGGAACTTGCCGGGCAAGCCGTGGAGGTAGGAGAAAACTGGTTCGTCGGGGGAGGATTTATCGATCCGCGGGACCTGCACGCCAACAATGACGGCCGCCGCTTCGAGATGCAGTCCGAGCGGAACGAAAATGCGCGGCCCGCATCGAGCCTGACGCCGAACCCGTAGCGCGTAATGCGTAACAGGCCAAATGCCTTACCCGGGCAAGGTGGTTGTCCTTCCCGCGAATGCGGGAACCCAGGCCCCGTGCAATGATGAAATAGGAATGATGAAAGATGAAAGTCGCGTCCGTAAATGTCATCATTCATCCTTGCTCCCGCCTGGCTCCCCGCATTCGCGGGCGCATTCGCGGGGATGACAAGGAATGTCGAATCAGTAGGCGCTTCGCGCCACGGGCCAGGTGCTACCGTTTTGCTTTACGCATTACGCGTTACGAATCATGCCTCAGTGTTTGAAGCGGTAGTCTTCGATGGTAGCATTCGCTTTTTGGGTGTTCAGCCAGTCCATGAGCAGGCGTTGTTCCTTCTCCTGCTGAACCTCGCGGACGATGGTTGGTTTGGCGCGCTCGAAATCCTGCTGGCTTGGAATGTTGCGGCCGATTAACTTTGCCACGTAGTATCCGTGCTCGCCTTTGAGTGGGGGACTGATCGTTCCCGGCTGTGCCGCATACGCCCAGTTGTTGATAACGTATTCGCTGTTAGGAAGTCCGTTGACGGATTCGGCGGGTCCCATGAGCACGGTAATGGGCGCGAGCGTCTGATCGCCGGTCTGCGTGGCGACGGAACTCATGTCGCCGTTCGAGCCGAGCATCCCACGAATCTGCTGCGCACGCGGTGCCAGCGAAGCCACCGCATTCCGCAGCGCGAGCACCTGGGCAATGTCGGCCCTTACTTCATCGAGCGGTTTCGGACCCGCCGGAATAATATCCGTTAGTTGTGCGACAATGATCGCATGCACCTCTTGGAGCGTGAGCGCCGGAGAAATATCGCCTTTTTCGGACTCGAAGCACCAATCCACAAATTCATGGCTGCTGAAGATGGGCGATCCGGTGCGGCTGACCGGCGGGGCATTCGTGATAGGATGATACCCCGCGGTTGTTGCCGCCTGGTCGAAGCCAACTTTTGCGGCCTGATCCCGGAAGAGATTTGCGGACTGCGATTTAATTTCGAGCGTCTGATGGCTTGGCTTCACGTCCAGCGGCACGCCCACGACAAGCCAGGACTTGCGCGAGCTGCCCAGGACTTGCATAATATCATATCCGCGGGGCGATTCGAGCGGCCCAATGATTGCTCCCGGTGCCGCCTTCGCAATCGGAGCGCGGAAATCCAGAGGAAACATCATCGTGTCGGCCCAGCCCATGTCACCGCCGGTAAGCGCGCTCCGCGGGTCAGCAGAACGGGTCCGGGCCATCTCGGCAAAATTGGCCCCGGAATCAAGTTGCCCGATCACCTGCTGGGCAACCGCCAGTGTACTATCCTTCTGTTGCTGGCTTGCCGTAAAGCTGGGGAAACCAATGACGATATGCCGGATATGAAAGACCGTTCGCCCCGTGTCCATTACTTGCAGGACGCGGACCGCAGTAATCATTCCGGCAATTTGTGTGACGACCGCATCGCCCGTCTGGGCGGAAAGCAGCGCAGTATCGTTGCCCAATTGTGCCATTCCGACCACATGGCGCGGCTGATAGGGCAGGTCGCTGTAGTCTTCGGCCAGGTTTTTGGCCACAGTGTCGATGTTATCGAGCGGCGCTTCGGCAAGCCGTGCTCGGAGCGAGGCGGCGGTTTCCAGCACGTTCGCGGTGTCCCGCGCATTTGGGATGAGCGGGAACGGAACGAACTTGAACTTGCGGACTTCGTCCTGATGATACATCCACTTGTGCGTATTGTAATAGGCCTGAATTTGCGATTCGGGGACTTGCGCCATCATTTGTGGAGTGACCTGCGGCGCCGCCAGTTTGATGACCTGCAGCATGGCTTTTGCGCTGTCGGTCATAAAGCGGATGTACGCCTCGGTATCCGTGACGCGCACGGTGCCGGCCATGGCCTGCTGCCACTTCATATTCAGGAGTTGATCGCGTGTCTGGCTTTCCATAATACGAACGATGGAATCGTTCCGTGGGTCGCGCAGCGCCTTGATGTATTCTTCCTGGTTGAAGCGGCCCGTGGCACTATCGGTAAATTGCTTACGAATGTTTTCGGGCGGATTCGTGAAGAGCATGTCCCGGATTTCCTGATTGGTCACCGTAATGCCCATTTGCTTGATGCTCTGGTCCGTAATTGCCTGTCCGACCGCTTGGTCCCATGCCTGTCCTTCGGCGGTTGCCTGCGCCGATTCGGAAAGATCGGTCACATTCGCCTTCTGCTTCATCTGGTCCTCGACGGTCTGGAGGATCTTGTCGTACATCTTTTGGGTGATGGGATAACCGTTGACGGTGCCGAGGACTCCGGCCTCGCCTTTGGACTCGAAGAGCATTCCCTGTCCGCCCCATTGGAAGATGATCATTAAGAGAAAGACGGCGGCGAGGCCCGCGAATACGTAGGGCATCGAGTCGCGCATCTTGGTCATTACTGGCATAGTCTCGAACTTTCGGTCTAAGAATGAATGAAAAGCAAGCGCTGGGAAGAACGCGAGAATGAAATCCGTCCCCAGTCTGCCAAAAGGTCTTTGAACAGCAGGGGGCGGCGGAAAAGTGCGGCGGAAAATCGGGTCACAGCGGCTTCCGCATCAGAATTTTGTGGCATTCGATGCCCGGCTTCAGCGGCCGGGTGGAGACGAATTCCTCCGTGCCGCTTTCCCGATAGCCCAGATTTCGGTAAAACGGCACGAGTTCTTTGCGTGGACTGAGGACTTTGAGGTCCATGACGCGGCAGCCGTGTTCGCGTGCGAAGGCTTCGGCATGAGCGATCAATGCCTGTCCCAGCCCCAAGCCCTGCACTTCGGGTTCAACGGCCAACATGCCGAAATAGGCTTGTTCACCGCGAAGTTCAACATAGATCGTAGCAAGCAATCCGTCCGGGGGGTTGTCCATGACGAAGAAGACACCTTTTGAACGCATTGCCAGCACATCGGCCGCGTTCGTGCGCACCCCTTCCAGAAAGTGCTGCTGCTCGATGTAGAAGGCACGATTGACGAGCGCCACGATGGCGGGAATTTCTTCGCGCCGCGCTTCGCGGATCGAATGGGGTGGTGTGATGGATGACATGCTGTGTCGGCCGCTCTGGCTCAGAGCGAGTGAAGAATGGTCCGAGTCGTTTCGAGGAATCGGTCGAGGTCTTCCATGGTCGTATAGCGCGAGAACGAAACGCGCACGGATTTCATCGCTGCTTCACGGGATTTTCCCATTGCCAGGAGCACATGCGAGGGTTGTTGGCTGCCGGAGGTACACGCCGCCCCATTAGAAACGGCGATGCCATCCAAATCGTAGCGGATGAGCAGCGCATCGCCTTCGAGGTTCGCCAGCACATTGGGAACGAAGGTAATGCTTACGATCCAATCCGAAGAGCTGGCATCGGTAGCGGAATGGAGGACGACTTCTGGAATTTCTGCGAGCTTTGCGAG
Source organism: Bacteroidota bacterium (assembly GCA_021825235.1). Taxonomy (GTDB): domain Bacteria; phylum Bacteroidota; class Ignavibacteria; order Palsa-1295; family Palsa-1295; genus PALSA-1295. Next base: position 5,962 of record JAKAIL010000180.1, read on the forward strand.
AAGATAGGCGCGTAATTCACCCCCCTTCCCTTTCCCAGTGGGAGAGGGTAATATCTTGATTGCCTCGGCAAAGCCGATTGCGAGCGCCACGGCTTCGGTCCCGCCGCGGCGGTTTCGTTCCTGCGCGCCGCCCTGGACGAAGGGCGTCCATGGCGAACCGCTGTGGATATAGAGCGCGCCCACGCCTTTCGGCCCGTGGATTTTGTGCGCCGAGAGCGAAAGCAGGTCCACGCCCAACTCCTTCACGTTAATGGGAATTTTTCCGAGCGCCTGGACGGCGTCCGTATGAACGAGCGCCTTCGAGCGTGCTTTCGCTACTTCCCCAATTTCGCGAACTGGGTTGATAGCACCCGTCTCATTGTTGACCATCATCGTGGAAACGAGCGTAGTGTCCCCGGTAACGTTTTCGCCCACCGCTTCGGGAGTCGTTTTGCCGAAGCCATCGAGGGACGCATAGGTCACGAGCGTTCCCAACGAAGCGAGCCACTTCACCGGCGCAAGCACCGCATCGTGTTCCGCGGGCGTGGTGACGATTCCAAGTCGCTCAAACGATTTCTGCTCGGAGAATGCGTGGAAGAGTGCCCCTTTGATGGCCGCATTATCGGCTTCGGTTGCGCCGGAGGTGAAGACGATTTCGCGCGGCTCGGCATGGATGGCGCGGGCTATGGTTTCCCGCGCCTCTTCGAGCGCAACGCGGGCCTCCCGGCCTAATCGGTGGACGCTGGAGGCATTGCCAAACTCATGTTCGAGGAAGGGCCGCATGGCTTGGCGCACTTCGGGCGCAAGCGGGGTGGTAGCGGCATTATCGAGATAGACCATGGAGCCGGAAACATCCGAAAGTACCGGCGTGTGCCGCCCGTGCTACTTTGCTTGGATAGCTTTTGCGTTTCCACCGTTCCGCCGCAGCATTTTCTGAATCCGTTGCTGTCGTACCTCGCGCCGGGCATCGCGCATTTTCTGCATTTGCAGGCGGTGCGCGGCAATCTGCTCGCGCACGCGTTGCTCGAACTGGTGTTCGAAGACGAGGAGCTTGGCGCGCTGGAGCGGCGTGAGGATGGGCTTCAGGTCGTTGTCCAACTTCTGTTCCCGGTCGCTGATTTGTTCGTTCAGGCTCCGAATCTGTTGCGCCATTGCCCCGACATCCGCGTTCGTGGAATTAGAATTGGTCGCGGCCGCAAGCTGCTTCATGAGGTCATTTCGCTGCTTGACGAGCGATTGCACGTCCTGCTCGGCGGGCTTATAGACATTAAAGAAGCGGTTGGCTGTAGCGTCATCCAACTGGAGGACACTCTGCATCTTCTGGTATTTAATGGCTTCGATTTTTGCGATGATTGCCTGGCGGATCGCCTGTTGCTCGGCGTTGGGAGGCGTAGCCGGTTGCTGTGCTCGCGCGAGAGGCGCGAGCGCACAGGCACCAACGATAATAAGTAAGGATAAGCGTTTCATAGTAGTCCGATAAATTCCATTATTCATTGCTTTGGAGGCCCTGTAATACGGCTTCCAGTTCCGGCTGCGAGAGCGATTGGAGGCTCACAGCTTCTTCCGATGACGAGGCGGCAAAGGGTTCGGCAGTGGCGAGGTCCTCAGTAGAGTTGCGTCGCTTTGCAGCGTTCGCAAGTACGGACCGATCGGACCGATGGGCCACATAGGCCAGGTTTGGCCGAGGCGTAATCGGCGCTTCCTGCGATGGCGCTTGCTGCACCGGTGCCGGCACAGCGGCCAGTGGCGGCGCTTCGCTGGTCGTCCCGGAAGTTTGCAGTGCTATAATCCCGGCCGCGACGAGGCAGGCGGCCGCAGTTACAATGCTCGTCGCAATAAGATGCTCGGCGATAAATTCGAGAACGCGTGTTGGCCAGGTCGCTTTCTTTCGCTTTTCGGCGATGCGGTCCATGACGCGGACGCGGAAATTCGCCCAGTACAAGGGGTCCGGTTCGTTCAAAGCGTACGGAGTGCCGAGCTTGCGGAGATCCTCCTCTAGCTTCGCAATTTCCCGTTCGTTTAAATCCTCGTTTCGCATATTCCAAACCCTTATAGAATGGACGCAGCAACGCGCCGCAAGTTTAATCTAATACTCTTCGGCTAATCCTTCCTCAGAAACCTCCGGAAATCCTAATCTTTCGCCGGTCGGGATTCGTTCTTTTGCCTTCAGGAAATCCCCTATTTTCTGAACGGCGTGGAAGTAATTGGCTTTGAGGCCACCGACACTCGTCCCGACAATCGTGGCGATTTCTTCATACGACATTTCGTCATAAAAGCGCATCATAAAAACGCGCTGCTGCTTTGGAGGAAGGCTTTCGATGGCTTCCTCGATGAGGCGGCTTTGTTCGCTCTTTAGCAGCGAATCCTCCGGGGCTACGCCTTCTTCGGCCAGTTCCTGAACGCCTTCCAGGTCCGTGGAGGGCCGCGCTTTCGCTCGACGGGATTTCTGGATTACCGCGTTCATCATGATCCGGTACAGCCAGGTATAAAGCTGGGACTCGCGCCGGAACTTGGCGAGTGCCTCGTAGGCTTTGACGAAGGTCTCCTGCGCAATTTCATCCGCTTCGTCGTGATCGCCATGCACCATCTTTCGCGCGGCGTGATAGATGCGCGTTTGGTAGCGCTCGACGATTTCGGTAAAGGCCGCGTCCCGTAGCGAGCGGGACTCCTCGCCGGACTGGAACAACCGGACGAGTTCCTCATCGGCAAAGCTGCGGTATTCCGGCTGGTACGCCATGA
>JAKAIL010000181.1 GCA_021825235.1 Bacteroidota bacterium
ATGCCGCCGCCTGTATCCCCGGCAAAGAGATATGGCGGCCTGAAATAGAAGCGAGTATCTATAGTGTTCCCAGGCCCGCAGATCGACTGCCATGAGTTTCCCTCATCATTGGAAACAAACATCCCATCGTACCTCGTCTGCACCACCAAATGCTTAAGGTCGCCGGCTATCATGCCGGTAAGACCGCGGGCCGTAGTATTTCCTGCAAGACCTTCCTTGGGTTGATAAGGAAAGGAAAATATGCTCCTCCATGTAAGTCCGTAATCGTCACTCCGATATATTTTTTGCGAGTCTTCGCAGGCAACAAAATCAGCTGCCATTCCTCTAATGGCAGCGGGTTGGTAACATTCCTCCCAGAGAGAGTCCAGGTGCCACGTAATGCCTCCGTCGGAGGTAATGGATGAACTCCAAAAATCAGGATCTCCCCCCGAGATTCCGTGGATGCTGTCGTTGAAAGAGACGCCACTTCCCACTTCGATTCTTTCATAAATGCCAGTGTCAACAAGTATCCGGTGCCATGATTTACCTTCATTAGTAGAAAAATCTGCCACCCCCGCAACAGGCCAGTCTTCCCAACCCTCGCGAAACAGGAACCCATCTGACGAATTGTAATAGATGTCAGATGGTCTTAGCCAGTATCCCCCGCTGTCCTGCTCTTTCCAGCTTAAACCACCATCCAACGAATTCCAGCAACCGATTTTGGTATCCCCCGCGCTGTTGCAAGAATACCATACCATTTCGCTATCCTTCGAAGCAAATGCGACAATGTATGGATTGGTGGAATCAATAAAGGTCCAATTTATCCCCCCATTAGTCGTTTTCCAGATGTATCCACCTTGTGGCCACTGAGCGATGCCTTCCTCGCGAAGGGTGTCACCGAGTGTATCGCCTATTAGCCCGCCACCCGCTCCAGCAAAACCGATTCGAGGCGGGCCGGGAAGGTCTACGAAGTGTATCGCCGTGACGATGTGACCACAATTGCCGACCTTCTTCCACTGGGCGACGCTCTTACTCTCGGGAACGAGTAGAACCAAAATTGCAAAAGCAATAGAGAGAACAGGCTTACTATTCGGCCAAATGTCAGAAGCACTGGCCATATCAGCGTGAGCAACTCGATTACGCGGCATGGAACTCATGAAACACCGAATTGTGAAAACCGTTGCTTCTTTGTGCTGGCCATTCGGGTCGCCCGTCAGACTACCGAGCCGAACAACCTCCTTGGCTCCTGCACATAACTGCAGCGTGCCGGGTTCCCGTAACTCGGTGTTTACCTTTCCACCATGAACTTTCCCACAGCCGTCGCGCCGCATGCTGAGCGTGCATGCACATAATAGAGGCCCGTCGGAAACGTGCGCGTATCAATCAGGATAGAATTGCTCATTGTTTCCCCTTGTGAGCGAACGGTTCCCGTTGCATCTATTATTTGGTAGGAAACAATTGAGTACTAATGACAATTTCTGGATTCCCGCTTTCGCGGGAATGACAATTCAGGGATTCTCTTAATCTATTGTTCCGTTTGAGCGACTCGAAATGCTAGAAAATATCAAATTCAAAATCCAGAACGCCACGCGCCTCACCCGCGAAGAGGGCCTCTGGCTCCTCCAAAATGCTTCGCTCCTCGATCTCGCGGAGCTGGCGGAGACGGTTCGCTATCGCTGGAATCCGAAGCGGCGTGTGACGTTCGTTATCGACTCGAACCCGAATTACACCAACATCTGCAATATCGACTGCATCTTCTGCGCCTTCTACCGTCATGAAGGCGATGAGGATACCTATACCTACACGGTCGATGAAATGATCGCCCGTTTCAAAGCTGCCGCAAAACGCGGCGTGCGGACGGTGCTTTTGCAGGGCGGCGTAAATCCGGCAATTCCATTCGAGTACTATTTGGAAATGGTCAAAAGGACAAGAGAAGAAGTTCCCGAGATTCATCCTCACTTTTTCTCCACGAGCGAAATTCTCGGCATGGCCAACGTTTCGTCCCTCACCGTCCCTGAAGTCCTTGCAAAGCTGAAGGAAGCCGGCCTAAACTCCATCCCCGGTGGTGGCGCAGAAATCCTAAGCGATCAGGTAAAGAAGAAAATCTCTAATCGCAAAGGCACCAGCGCCGATTGGCTAAGCGTGATGCGCGAAGCACACAAGCTTGGTTATAAAACGACCGCTACGATGATGTATGGCCATCTCGAAAAGGACGAAGACATAATTGAGCATTTGTCGGTGATCCGCGATTTGCAGGACGAGTATGGCGGATTTACAGCATACATACCGTGGAGTTTCAAGCCCGGCAATACCCCACTCGAAAAAATCATTCCTCACTATGCGACGGGAACCCGCTATCTACAAATGATCGCCATTGCGCGAATTTTCTTAGATAACTTTCCACATATTCAGGCGAGCTGGTTCTCCGAAGGGAAGAAGATTGGCCAGATTGCGCTAAGTTTCGGTGCGGACGATTTCGGCGGAGTCCTCGAAGAAGAGAACGTTCATGCTTCGGCCAACTTCGTTCACACGACTTCGGTAAAGGAAACCGTGGATTTGATCCGGAGCGCTGGTTACACGCCGGCGGAACGCACGACCCTTTACGACATTATTGCGGAGTATGGCGATGGTGAATATCCCGCGGCGGCAATATCCTCCGCGCGACTGGACCATCATCTCGAAGGCACGGAATTGCTGACGAGCCTGCCGGTGGTGGAGGCCTGAACCTGGATTTGGGGAGATTTTAGAGATTGTTAAGATGAATAAAATTCGTATTGCTTCATTGTGTTCAGCATTGCTTCTCTTTTCTGCAATGATGAGTAGTTGCTCGCATCAAGTGGAACGCAGAACAATGGCGTGGTCAAAGGATACGGTAGGCCCAGAAAGCGTCAAAGAAGAAAGGGCTTGGCGTTGGTCGGTAAAAACCCTGTGCGATTCCCTCGCAGGAACTTCACGATATCCCCATTGGCAAACAGCTTATGGAATGCCATATCAGCGCCACTTGACCGTTAAGAAATTGACAGAGTGGAAAAAACCGGAAGAAGTTGATCATGCGGGTTCACCGAGATATTGGCCTGATGGGAATAGTAATCAGGGGGAATATGATATTGTTAATCTAGAAGGATGGATCGAAGGTTATAGAATAGAGCCGGATGGGGATATTCATTTGATACTAAGCGACGGTGACTCCTCAATAATCGCCGAAGTTCCTGATCCGAAAGAAGTGGTTGCATGGGCGAAGCCACAATGCGCTGCAGTTCGAAAATGGCTGCAAGACAAATTTGGGGAACCTGCTTCGTGGGAAAATGGGCATTGGACCGAACCTAGATGGCAAAAGGGACTGCAACCGGATGATACAGGTGAAGTTGTCATTGTCGGCTATCCATTTTTTGACAAAAAACATAATGTATCGGAAGCCGCAGCTAATGGAATTGAGATTCACCCTGTACTCGGAATATCCCTGGTCAATGACAATTGAGCTTTTAGAGCGTGTTGCGTTTGTACTTGACTTTTGTCCCCAAATTGACGATATTAGTGTTGAGAAATTGCAAAAACCATGAAATTAACTGTTATTGGGGCATTTGCCCTCGCTTTCGCTTCCTCCGCTTTCGCATCCCAGCCAGCAAAACATTCCTTCGAGCGCCACATTCGCATGAAAGGTTTTCATGGGACAGTGACCGTCTCGGAACTCGGTAACAACAAGATCGAAGTACGAACGCAAACGGGTTCCCTTACCCGAGATGTTGTGAAAGGCGGTTCGCTCGCGTGGGTCTATGCACATGGCGTCAGGGAACGAATGTATTTCGGGCATTTTGGCGAGTCCCCGGTTCCCATGCTGATCTTTGCCGTCAATGATGCAAACCGTCCCCGCGAAACCCGGGCGGTGGCATTTCAGGTGACGGACCATGGTGCCCTCATCGGCCAGCAGGTCGCAGTGGATGAAACGATGCTCCATGGACATACGAGCGATGTTACGATAGGTCAATACGGATTGACTGGTATCGACGGAAAATTGGGAGCGATTTACTCCGTTGCCTCACAAGTCGCACGGTTCGAAGGTTACTTTGTGACCTACGAAAAGTTACGGGTCCGGCAATGGGACCCGGCGATTAGTTCCTTCATCGAAACCGATTGTGGCTTCCTGCGCGATCGCGATGGGCGCCTTATGCAAAGCACCCGTTTCGATGCCGCCAGCGATGCAGAGCGTTGGGATGTTTTTGCCAGCAACGTAGAGGGTAGCCAGCCGAAGATGCTGGAAGAACAGTCGGCAACGAAGGCGATTCCAGCCCGCGCGGAACGATAGGAACTAATACAATTCGATCGCACCAACGGCTGGCACAATCCTTTTCTCCGTTCCCAGCCGGAACAGAAATTCCAGCGCCTTTTTCCCACGCTCACCCATATCAATGGTGACGTCGTTCACATACATCTTCACGAATTTCGCTCCCGTGGGATGGTCAATGCCGCGGCCCCATTGCAGGGCATATTCGACGGATTCCTTTTCGTTATCGTAGGCCGCCTTGATCGAATCGCGCAAGGCTTGCGAGACTTTTCGCGCCATCTCTTCGCCCATGTCCTTGCGAACGCAGTCGAGACCGAGCGGCAAGGGCAAGCCGCCGGTTTGGTCTCGCCAGATCTCTCCAAAATCGGCGAGCTTGTTTAGGCCATGGTCCTGCCAGGTGATCTGGCCTTCGTGGATCAAGAGCCCGGCGCTTACCTTTCCTTCAAGCACAGCATCGATAATGGTATCGAACGCCATCTCGACTGACCGGATATGTCCGAACCAGGCGCGAAGCAATAGGTTGGCCGTAGTGAGTTTTCCTGGCTGTGCGATGACGGCATTCGGATCGGCTTCGAGTTCCACCATCGTTTTGTACTTTTTCGAGACGATGATCGGCCCGTAGCCTTCGCCCATGGAGGCGCCGGTCTTCATAATCCAATATTTATCCGCAACGTAGGGATAGGCATGGGCGCTGATGGCGGTCACCGGAAGTTCCCCGGTCATGGCGCGAACGTTCAGCGATTGGATGTCATCGAGCACATGGTCGATCTCATATCCTGGAATGGTTACCTTCTTCGCGGCAAAGCCGTAAAACATAAAGGCATCGTCAGGGTCGGGCGAGTGGCCGATTTTAAGGAGATTCACGTAGTAAGAATTATAGATATTTAGTATTATTGTGTATTGTCGTTCGCTTGTTCTTCAAGCATTCGTTCAATATTGCCAATCGTATCCGGTTCGAAATCCCCGCCTTCCCAAGGGCCGCGATGCCCGACCCTCGATAAATCAACGTCCTTTCCCATTCCTTCATTTCGGCTGAACCATGTTTTCATTCCCCGATACGTAAGGAACCAGAACAAAAGGCCAAGGCACGCATAACCAATGATTGATTCCCAATCCAAGTCTCAATGTTTTCCATTTGCCATCGTCCCATTCGGAAACATCACGATCTTCCCGGCCTTCTTCGGCGATTCGATCATCAACTCGAAGGCTTCCTCGAAATTGGCGAGCGGAAGCTTATGCGTCACCACTGGACGAACATCCAGCCGTTTGCTGGCCAGCAGGTTCGAAACGGTAAACCAGGTATCGAACATAAGCCGGCCGTTGATGCCATAGAACCGGCCTCCATTGAAGATGATATCATTCAGCGGAGTCGGAACTAAATTATCCTTGAAGATGCCAAAGAAACAATAACGCCCGCCACGGCGGAGCATTGCAATGCCGTCCTTCATCGCACTGGCTACGCCGGACATTTCGAGTACCACATCCACTCCCAGTCCGTCCGTTGCATCCTTAATAATTTGGACCGCATTCTCATTTGCCACATTAATTATGCGATCGACGCCCATTTGCTTCCCGATGTTCAGGCGAAACGGTTCTATGCCGGTCATAAAGATTTGCGTGGCCCCCGAAGCTCGTGCAACGCCGGCGGAGAAAAGTCCCACCGGGCCATCGCCAAGGATTGCTACGCTCTTCCCATGCACCGGCTCGATAAGCGTGGCATGTACCGCGTTGCCCAGCGGTTCCTGGATGCTCATGTACTCTGGAGGTACAGAGGGATCGTTCTTCCATACAACGATTTCCGGGACCGCCAGATAGTCGGCGAAGGCGCCGTTGGTATCGACTCCTAAAATTTTGAGGTTCTGGCACACGTGCATCTGGCCGGTCAGGCATTGCTTGCAGTGACCGCACGGAATGTGCGTTTCAACCGAAACGGCATCGCCTTCTTCCACGCGGGTAACCATGCTGCCCTTTTTCACGACGATGCCGGTCGTTTCATGCCCTACAGTATAGGGAACTTGCTGCACCCGCGATTGTGCCCAGTCATCCCATTGGTAAATGTGGACATCGGTCCCGCACAGGCTGGCGGCCTGAATTTTAATGAGAACTTCGTTGGGGTTAATATCTGGTATCGGAATTTCCTGCATCTCGGCTCCGCGCGCACGGCGCGTCTTTCGCAGGGCGATCATTGTTTCTGGCATGGAGGAAAGTAGTGGTTGAAAAATCTCAGTTTGAGAGGCGCGAAAACACACGGAAGCGCTTCATAATTCAATCGTTCATAAGTTGTCGAAGCCAGACCGTTATTTCCTCTACCGTTTCCGGCAGTACCCCATGCCCGACTGGATACATCTTCGCCGTAACCTGAGCGCCTTGTTTCGCGAGCCATTCTTCGGCTTCAGCTAATGCCTGGGATGGGATAAGTTCGTCGTATTCGCCATGGCACAGGAAGAATGGGAACCCATTGAACGGACGCTCCGCAAGCGCCTCAAAAATATCACGCGGAAGGTAGCCGGACATGTTGATCGAGGCGAGGGCCCTCACCCCTGCCCCTCGCCCCGATGGGAGAGGGGATGTTAGATCATAAATTGCCACGAGCGAGTATAGCACTGCTGCTCCCTGGCTAAATCCCATGAGCACAACACGCGACGGATCTCCGCCTTCCTGTTCTATAATATTCGGCAGCGCCGCCAGGAGTTGCTCCTCGCTGTCATGGCGAGAGGGGTTATCTGGAATGATTCCATCCGGCGTTTGCAGCAGGTGATACCACGCGTGTCCGCTGTTGGGTAGCTCAATCGGTCCCTGAAGGCTGACGATGAGAAACCGGCCCCGGGAGACCTGCTCCGCAATGGGTAGCAGATCGTGTTCGTCGGTGCCATATCCATGGAGAACAAGGAGGGTCGGTGGCTTTGAGGTGGAGGAAGGTTGAGGATGCCGGGCGATATAGTTCATTGATTAACCGAGTTCATTAGGCTGTAGTGAGATTTCAAGAGTGGTAACATGCTTTTGAACCGCAAAATTTATAGTCGGTGTTGGGAAATTGTTCATGAATGAAATTCTCTGTCCCAAAAAGATTCAAATTTCGCAAAAAGGGATCTCTCACGCATACTATAAAAAACAAAAGCGAGTTCCCGATGGGTGCCTAAAATAGCACGATTTGGGCGCCGGCGATCAGAATGCTATTTTGTGGATAAGTTTTTTCCTTAACTGCAGTTTATGACATTCCAGACCACTCGAATCCCCGAACGACTTTTTGCAGATAATAGATTTCCTACATAAGGTCCAAATTCTTTGTATTTTTAAAGACCCTGCTGGAACCGCAAGGACAATCCAATGAGAAATCTAATCTTCGCGATCAACACTACGCTGGATGGCAACTGCGACCACACCAAAGGAATTGCCGACGATGAAACGCACGAATATTACACCAATCTCCTGCGGAGCGTGGACCTGCTCCTCTTCGGACGCAAAACGTACGAACTTATGGTTCCCTTCTGGCCGGATGTCGCGGAAAGCCAGTCGGAGACAAAGGCTATCAATGAATTTGCCCGCACGTTCGACGCACTCCCAAAAGTTGTTTTCTCCCGAACGTTAGCGAGCGTAGAAGACAAGAACACGCGTATCATCCACACAGATCTTGAGGGAGCAATCCGTAAATTGAAGCGGGAAGCGGGCAAAAGCATTCTCGTTGGCGGTGTGAGCATTCCTTCCCAACTCATCGAGCTGGGCCTGGTGGATGAATACCGTTTTGTCGTAGCACCCATCCTTGCCGGAGCCGGACCGCGCCTGATGGAGGGCGCGAGCCTGCCCGAAACATTGCAATTGAAACTGGTGGAATCGAAGACGCTTAGATCGGGATGTATTGCGCTGCGGTATGTGAAAGAGTGAGTGGGAACGCTCCAAACCTTCCACAAGTAGCACAGCCGTTCTCGGCTGTGCGACGGACTTTTAGTCCGGTCGGGAGGCTGCCTCTGCGGTCGCGAACTAAAAGTCCGCTAACTCAGGGGAGAACGCCTGAGCCACTGAGCCGAAGCAATCGGATTCCGGTAACCGCCCTAATTTCTTTGTATCTTTGCCACAAACGCTCCAAGTTATGGGCATACTCTCTCGAAAAGCGTTGTGGAGAGCATTAGCGCCCTGAGCCACTACAGTTCGAATCCGGTTACGAGGATATGATCGCGCTACGTCAAAATATGCGAATCCCTCAGGATCACATCCTGCGCCTCACTGTTCCAAATATTCCGAAAGGAGAGGAAGTGGAAGTCCTGGTGCTCTCAAAAACCGAATTTCACTGTAGTAGCACCTTAGAAATGTCAGGTTCTTAGCACAATAGAAATGTCAGGGTTTCGGGAAGACCGCTACTGCTGTTTGGACGAACTTTCAGCAGGAGCGGTCGATGACGGAACTACTGACAATG
>JAKAIL010000182.1 GCA_021825235.1 Bacteroidota bacterium
TTTTCAGGATACGTGAATACGTCTCTCATCCATGCTTACGGGGTTGGAGCGATTACCGGGGGGTTCCTTCCTATCGCGAGCGATGGTCTCGGTACCGATCTCGACCATGATCAGCGGCTCTCCGTCGTCGCCTCATTAAATTATCAGCCATCCGATTGGTTCGCAAACGTCATGGGTATTTACGGCTCAGGTCTGACCAATGGGAATCCGGAAAACCTACCCTGTCAAACTGGCCTGTTCGATTTCAATCAATTTGCACACGTAACGCCCTCCTGGATCTTCAATCTATCCGCTGGATACACGATTCACATGCACGGCGGCGGGACCATCGTTCCTTCGCTATACGTTGGCAATCTCTTTGACAACGAACATCTCCTCAAAGGTGCGTACTTCAGCGCCGCAAGCTGGGAAGAGCCACGAAATGTTATCCTAAAAGTAAGCGTACACTTATAACCAAGGGGGAGTGTGAAGACGATTCTCTGCACTCCCACTAATCCTTGCCGATTAGGAGTTCAACATAATGTAGCGCGGAGCATCGGGAAGATCGGGATCGATCTCTTCGGCGATCTCTTCCCGATTTTTTGCAAAGCGACTTAGAACACCAATCCCTCCCTCTTCGAGTGGAATCACGACGACCACAAACCAGCCGTCGAATTTTTTTCCGGAAGAGGCAACCCCGACATACCGCACAAGCGCATCGGCTACCATGCGCGTTTCCATGACCATACTGTATAATTGTTCTATTTGAGTTCCCTCGTAGCCCTGCTCGAAATACAGGCTCCTGCCGATGATATCCTTCCGTTCGGCATGAGAGCGATTCAAGAAAACATCATTCACATAGGTGTGGACAAGATGGCGATTGCAGATCACATAGCCTACGTCCGTAAACAAACTCGAAACCACTGGGTCGTGACGAAGAATAGTTTGGATCAGTGAGAGAAGTTCATCTCGTTCCATTTTTGTACTGGTTCGATAAATCGAAACCAGTGCACTTTCAATCAAGAGGGCTCGCTTTTCCAGGTCAAGAAGCAGTACATCATTCCGCGAGGAAGACTTCGAAAAGTGAATCAATTCACTTCGTTTAATAGATCCGGGGTTTCGTTTTGGTGCCACTTAGAAATAAGAGTGAATACGATGACTTTCGTGTATAGCTCGCCGTGCAATTCGTCAAGAAATAGCGCAAAAGAAATTGGAAGGCGATAGCTTGTTCATCAGCGTACCGGTGAACGCAGACAGATCGGAATTCGTGCTTCTCAGTTTGCTAAGATAAACTGTTTTCCTGCCATTTGTCGAACAATGGACTTAAGTTCCAGTGTCAGTAATTGAACCAGTATGTCCTGTACTTCGAGTCCTGCTCGTTCGGCCAACACATCCGCTTGTAACGGTCCACCGGCGGCCTCCAGCACCTCGATAATTCTTGACTCGAAGATAGAAAGTCCTGACCGGTCAATAGGTTTTGCTTTTCGTGCTTCGACACTGGACCACGCGAGTTCTGCGAGTACTTGTTCGGGGCTCGATGCGAGTTTTGCACGGCTATCCCGGATGAGCACATTGGGTCCAGAGGAAGAACTCCGGTAAATATCTCCCGGTACCGCGAAGACGTCACGATTTTCATCAAGCGCAAGGGAAGCCGTGATCATGGAACCACCCTGTACTTCGCTCTCGACCACAATGGTAGCCCGTGCGAATCCACTCACAATCCGGTTGCGCCACGGAAAATTGCGCGCGTCTGGTTTCGTTCCGAGTGGCAGTTCGGAAACAATCGCTCCACGGCCACTTCGCACCAACTCTTCCGAAAAGGATTTATTGGAATGGGGATATATGACATCTACTCCAGAACCCAACACTGCAATGGTATTGCCGCCTGCGTCAAAACAAGCCTGGTGTGCCGCGGTATCGATTCCTTTTGCAAATCCGCTTACAATGGTCACACGCTCCCGGGCAATTCCTTCGGCAAATTCCTGTGCTATGCGCCGACCATAATCACTGGTTTTCCGAGATCCGACAATGGCAATCATTCGCTCCGATTTCAACAACTCCTTATTACCGCGGACATACAAAAGTGGCGGAGGCGAATAAATGCGCTTTAAGTCATCCGGATATTCGTCACTATCGAAATACGTAATAATTGCGGTATCTTCCGGCAGTCGTTCGATTTGTGTCACCGCTTCCCGGAGTGCTTCCGAGCGGTCAGAAATGAGTGCTTCCGTTGTCCCTTTTCCAAATCCGGGAACATGTATTACCTCATGAGCCGGAGCATTAAAGGCTCTCTCGGCACTCGAAAAGTATTCCATAAGCGCAAGCAACCTGCGCGAACCGATGCCGCTGGTATAGTGAAGCGCGAGGTAATACGTAAGTTCAGATATTTCCACCGTGCGGACTTATTGACCAGTAAACTTCGACTTTCGCTTTGCGAGAAATGCTGCCGTCCCCTCTCGGAAATCATTTGTGGTAATCAACTTTCCAAAGAGATTTGCTTCACGCTCGTATCCGGATTGATCTGTGGAATAAATTGCTTCAATGGCAGCTCGTATGGCGAGCGGCGCTTTTTCACAAATAGCATTCGCAACTTCTCGGGCCGTATCCAATAATTTCTCGCTCGAAACCACGCGCGAAACAAGACCAGAGGCTAAGGCCTCCTGAGCATCTATCGTCCGTCCCGTGAGGATAAGATCTGCGGCGTAGGTTGGCCCCGTAATACGAGTCAACCGTTGCGTTCCACCGTACCCCGGGATAATTCCCAAAGCCACTTCCGGCTGGCCGAATTTTGCGGTTTCGGAACACATGCGAATATGGCAGGCCAATGCGAGTTCGCAGCCACCTCCCAGTGCAAAGCCGTTTACGGCAGCAATGAATGGCATGCGGGAATTTTCGATTAATTCGAAGATATGCTGTCCGCTTTGAGAAAAGGAAGCACCTTCCTCCGACTTCGACAAATCTGCGAGTTCACCGATATCTGCACCCGCAGCAAACGCCTTGCCGCCGGAACCTGTAATAATGGCAGCACGAACTTCTTCCTGCCTTCGAAGGAGGGCAACCGCTTCGCGCAATTCCGAAAGCACCTGAGTGTTCAGCGCATTTAATTTATCCGGACGATTGAGCGTGAGTTCCGCAACATGGCCGGATATCGTGAGAGTGATGGTTTTAAATTCCACGGAATATTCTTAATGATTGTGGTCCAGATTAGTAACAGCTTCCAGTTGTGCCTCGAGTTTTTTGACTCGTTCGATAAGTTCGGGCAACGATCGGATCGCCCCCTCGAGCTTTAGGACCTCCCTGCCATTACGCGCGGGAGTTCCCATGTAAAGGCCCGGCTTTGTGATCGACTTCGAAACTCCCGCCTGTGCGCTGACAATAACCTGGTTTACGGTCACGATATGACCCGTAAAACCGGCTTGACCACCAACGATATTTTGCCTTCCAAGCGTGGTGGAACCGGCAATGCCGGATTGTGCAGCCATTACGGTATCCTCGCCAAGCTCGACGTTGTGTGCGATCTGTACCAAGTTGTCAAGCTTTACACCACGGCGAATGCGCGTCTCTGCTACGGTTGCCCGATCAATGGTCGTGTTTGCGCCAATCTCTACATCATCTTCCAGGACCACGATGCCAATCTGAGGAATTTTTCGGTAGGTCCCATCTCCCATTGGAACATATCCGAATCCATCAAAGCCAATGACGCTTCCAGCCCCCACTACGACACGGTTACCTAACCGCATATTATCATAGATGACAGCATTCGGATGAACCTCACACTCGGATCCAATCCGCGTATCTGCGCCGATATGTACGCCATGCCGAATGATGGTGTTCGCACCAACCGTTACACGAGGTCCGATAAAAACATGAGCCCCGATATGCGCATCCGGATGAATCTCTGCCGATGGGGCGATAACCGCCGTTGGATGCACGCCGCGGCCCGGCCGTTCCTTCTTCGGGCTGAAGGACTCGAGTGCACGGGCAAAGCCTTCGTAGGGATTGTTCACGCGCAGCAGCGCCGGTCCCGCGCCCAGTGCATAGGATGCACTAAGATATTCGCTAACGATGACCACCGTTGCTTTGGTCGTCGAGAGGAATCGCTCGTAAAGCGGGTTCCCAATAAACGTCACGGCACCGGGCACCCCGTCCTCGATACCCGTAGCACAGGTTATTTCCTCATCCCCCTGCGCTTTTTCGATCGTGAGTGCACCGACCGTGGAAGCTAATTCTTTAATATTCATGGCTCCCGATACAAACGAACAGAACTTGGAAGGACATTCCATCAAAATTTTAACACAAATTGTTAATATTGCCGAATCGTAGGGTCGATCTCGCGGCTCCAAGCTAATATGCCGCCCCGCAGATTCCGTGCGCGCTCCAAACCATTGCGGCGCATAAATTCTACGGCCATACCACTACGGCCGCCGGAACGGCAATAAACTATTATATCCGAATCGGGATCAAGTTCACGTAGGTGCTCTGGAAGAGTCTTGAGCGGTATGAGTGTGCCACCAATACTTGCGATCGAACGCTCGGCAGGTTCACGAACATCCAACAGCGTGAATGCTTTTCCGGTGTCTATCCATTCCTTAAGTTCCTGGACGGATACTTCAAAGGGAATTTTAAGAGCCATCGTAATTAATATGGAATATTTTGAAAATTGAAAAATCGAATAACACTGCTTGCAAAATCCACCAACGGCTGAAAGTATATGCCCAGCACTACGACCGGTATGACCAGAAACATAAGCAAAGACATCGCCGGAATGGAATACGCAATTCTCTCCGTCGAAGGTGTCGATTTACCGATCCTTTCGAGTGCCAACTCGCGCAGTGGCCGGCGCAAGAAAAGCGCTGCCGCAACGCGAAGATAATAGTATAACGAAATCAGGGAATTAAGAATGACTGCAATTGCAAGCCAGAGCCACTGCACTGTATGGGTCGCACCGCTGGACGAAAGGATTGCACTGAGCACATAAAACTTCCCAATGAATCCCGCTGTGAGTGGAATACCGGTAAGTGAGATCAGGAAAACGACGAGTGCAGAAGAGACCAGAGGCGAACGCGCGCCCAAACCACGGTAATCGTCAATCTCTTCGGAACCTATCTTATTTGCGATAAGCATTACGGCGTAGAATGCGCCGACTTGCATGAATAAATATGCAGCAAGATAAATCATGACCGCTACAATCCCCGAAGCTCGGGCAATCGCAAGTGCAGCAAGCATATATCCCGCATGAGCGATCGTACTATACGCAAGCATTCGACGGACATTCGTTTGCAAGAGAGCTGCCAGGTTGCCAAAGGTCATCGTGAGTACCGCGCCAACAGCAAGGATCATTTGCCAATCTATGAGAGGTGCGCCGGTTTGGCGACCCTGCGGAAAAATGAAAAATACAAATCGAATGAGCAGGCCAAAACCTGCCGCCTTCGAAGCAACCGATAGCAATGTCGTGACCGGCAACGGAGCACCTTCATAGACATCTGGGGTCCAAAAATGGAATGGTACTGCACTAATCTTATAGGCCATTCCTGCGAGAGCCAGGATCGTCGCCGTCCAGAGAATATAAATATTAACACCGGTATGAGCAGTTCCTGAAAGTGCAAGGATCTGGCGAATGGCGATGATGTTCGTCGTTCCTGTAAGTCCATAGAAAAGGGAAAATCCATAAATCATTAGGCCGGAAGAAAATGCTCCAAACAGGATATATTTAAGAGCAGCTTCGGAACCACGTTCTGTTTCCCGTGAAAACCCCGCAAGAATATACCCAGCAATCGAAACAAGTTCCAGCGAGATGTACATCATCACCAGATCGGTGGAAGCGGGCATCAGATAGAGCCCGACAGACATGCCAAGAATGAGGGAGGCATATTCCCCGAGTCGCGAGGAACGGCTTCGAACCTCCTTAGAAGAAAGTGACATGAGTAGAACCAGAATACCCCCAAGAGAGACCAGTAATTTTAAGAACACACTGAAATTATCAACGACCGCCATGCTATAGCCACTCTCGATCACGCTTTGATGCACTACCGGCAAAAAAAGCGTTTGACTATAAGGAAAAATGAGACTGCCTGGAACCCACTGTCCTGGATGAAGCGCATCGAAGCCGTGCCATTCCAATGCTGAAAAAAACCCCGCAAGTGCAAGCACAGCAATTGCAAACCAAATGGAAAACAATTTCGATTTGGCTTTCCGCGTAACGGCATCCAGAAGAATCGCAAGGAGAAATCCTACGACAAGAATGAGCTCTGGCACAAAGCCATTCACGCTATAAGCGGCATACTCTCGAATCGTATACCCTAAGACTGCTGGATTCACCGGAGGTTGCAGAGGCATCGTGCAGGTAACTATGGAAGCGTCGTAGCCATGGCCGATGCTCCATGGGCATGCACCAGCGTGGCAAGTGTATTAATGCTCGATGTCATCAGGTCTAACAGTGGCCCGGGATACACACCGGCTGCGAAGATAAGAACAGCCAGTGGGACCATCGATATCAGTTCACGAGCGGTCACATCTTTTAAGCCGCTCCATTTTTCCGGAACCGTTCCAAAAAAGATACGCTGGAGGGTCAACAGAAAGTACGCCGCCGTCAAGATAATGCCAACAGACGCAGCAATGGTCCACGGTTGCCACGCTTCGAACGATCCAATAAAGACCAGTGCTTCGGAAACGAACATCGAAAGTGCCGGTAAACCCAGCGCGGCAAAGAACGCAATCACTACGAGTGCAAAATAGCGTGGCATTTGATCCGCAAGCCCGCCAAACTCGAACACCCCTCGTGTTTGCGTCCGATCGTAGAGCACGCCGACGATCAGGAAAAGCATAGCGGTCACGATTCCGTGGTTAAACATTTGGAGAACCGCTCCCATCATACCCTGCGCATTCAGCGCCGCAATACCCAACAGTACAAATCCCATGTGACTCACGGAACTGTATGCAATAAGCCGCTTGAAATCGCTCTGCGCCATCGCGCACAGCGCGCCGTAAACAATATTGATAACGCCGAACATCGCGAGATACCACGAGAGCGCGACGGCGATTTCCGGAAAAATCCCGAGGGAGAGCCGGAGGATCCCATACCCCCCCATTTTGAGCAGCACGCCTGCAAGGATCACCGATATGGCGGTGGGCGCTTCGACGTGCGCATCCGGTAACCAGGTATGGAACGGCACCATGGGAATCTTTACGGCGAAGGCGAAGAAAAGCGCCAGGAAGCCCACATAGCGCCAGCTTGTACCAAATCCATCGAAAATACTTCCCGGGACGCGCGCGGCAGGATCCATCATCCGCAGCATGTTGAACGTATGGAACAGTTCCGGACGGTGCGTGACTGGATTCATAAGTACCTGGTGTGTGCCGGGAATAAAGATCATCACCTGATTGGAAAAATAGAGTCCAATCATTACCAGCAGCATGAAAATGGAACCCAGCAACGTATAGAGAAAAAACTTCATCGCCGCATATTCTCTTCTGGCTCCTCCCCAGATGCCAATGAGGAAGTACATTGGCAGCAGCATTAACTCCCAAAAGATATAAAACAGAAAGAAATCGAGCGCACAAAATGTACCCATCATGCCAATATCGAGCAGCAGGTACATCAGAAAATAGCCTTTGATATTTCGCTGGATCGAAAAGCTGGCGATTGCGCCTATGGCTACGATAATCGCGGTGAGCAAAACCATCGTGATCGAAAGCCCATCGAGACCCATGAAGTAATCGATGGCTACATTTCCAAACAATCCGAGACCGGACAGCCGTATCCACGAAAAACGTTCGACAAACTGAAAATCCTTCGCATGAGTTATACCACCAAGCGAACCATTAAAGTTCAGTGCGATCACAATGGCAATGGCAAGTTGCAGAAGCGTGATCGCTACGGTTACACCTCGCAGCGATTTCGTCCACTCGCGCGGAATAAATGCCGTTATTGCTATTCCCACCAGCGGTAGGAATGTGATTAGGCTCAGGACCGGATAATCAGTAATCATTCCGTATTATCGGTGAAAAAACAGTGGATGATGCTCCTCTATCGCAAGATCGTTATGGAGCGAGTAATCTGCGCTCCGGTGTGTGGCGCGACCTGCTTCGGGTGTACTCCAAATGTTCGAATTCATAGTGAAAGTCAGGAATGGAACAGAGTAAATCGAATGAGAACTAAAATTAACAGCAGGGTGGCGGCCACCCACGCCAAATAGGTTTGAATCCGTCCCGTCTGAAGGGAGCGGGCCATCAGACCAAAGAACTGTATGGTTGCACCGACTAAAGTTACCGCCCCATCTATAACATACTTATCGAACGCGCCGGCGATGCGCGCTAAAAGAACAGTCGCATCGCCTGCTAAATTCACGGTGCCATCGACAACACGGCGATCGAACCATGCCACGATTCGAGCAACGAGCACAACCGCACCAACGACGACGAAATCATACAATGCATCCAAATACCATCCGCGCAGGCTAAAGTAATAAATTGGTGAAAGGATCCGGCGCACGGACGAACCCCAACGGGGTCGTAGCAGAAAGAACACGAGTGCGATCACAAATCCACCCGCTGCCGCAGCCAGCGCCATAAGTTCCGATAGT
>JAKAIL010000183.1 GCA_021825235.1 Bacteroidota bacterium
CGCGTGGTGCCGGGTACTTCACTGACGACACTTCGTTCGAACTCGAGCAGCGCGTTGAAAATGCTGCTTTTGCCCACGTTGGGCGGGCCGGTAAGCGCCACCGTAAAATACCCCGCGTTGGCGCGCCGATTCTGGCTTGCGCGGACCAGATGTTCCAGTGAGTCGGCAACTTCCGCAACACGCGCATCGAAATCGCGGACATGGACCTGGTCCGAATCGCCGAAATCTATTTCAGCATCGACGTGCGCAATCAGGCTAATTAGCTTGTCGTAGGCGTCACGCAGCCGTTCGAACTTCTCCGCAAGCGCAAGCCCCGCGCCGTGAAGTTCCTGTTCGGATTGCGCCTCGGCCTTTATAGAAATAAGTTCCGCTTCTTCGAGGCCAATCTTACCATTAAAAAAAGCACGGCGAGAAAACTCCCCCGGCTCTGCCATGCGTGCGCCATGCAGAACGAGTAGCCTAACGATTTCCCTTGATATGACAGGGGATCCGTGCGCCGTGACTTCGCACAAATCTTCGCCGGTATAAGAGCGTGGCGCGCGAAAAATGTGGATTACCACGTCGTCAATGTCCGGGGTCCGGGGTCCGGGGTCCGGTATCCGTGTGTAAATCGAACTGCCGCTCCGTGCCGCTACGAGCGCCGTGGGATCGCTCACGATCTTCGAAACGACTCGGATGGCATCTGCGCCGGAAATGCGAACGATAGCCAGTGCGCCGCGGCCCTCGGCCGTGGCCGGAGCGGCTATCGTATCGTGAAATAGTTCGAGCGACATGGACTCCACCAAAGCCCGAACCGGCGGAAATCGCTCCCGGCAAAACCCGACTGATAATTTTCCGACTCGATCAAGCGCCCAGTAATCTTTCGTATATTCGTGCATTCTCTGATAGGCACCTATCCTCCGATGCACCAATGGAGACCAGATTGAATCATTCGATCCTTCCTTTTGAAGAACATACCATCCGACGCGTCTATGATGAAGCGACGGATACCTGGTACTTTTCCGTCGTGGACATCATCCGGATCCTCACGCAACAGCCGATTTTCAAACAGCAAAAAATACAGCAATAAGCTAAAAGAAACGACTTTCCAAAGAAGGCTCTGAAGTGGTGACAAATTGTCACCAGTTGAAAATGCGCGCTCCGGATGGCAAGATGCGTGAGACCGATGCCGCCGATCCGGAGACCCTCTTGCGGCTAATACAATCGGTACCCAGTCCAAAAGCAGAGCCGATCAAGTTATGGCTGGCAAAGGTCGGGCACGAACGGCTGCAGGAAATTGCCGATCCGGAACGCTCCATTGATCGAGCACGCGAAAATTGGCGAAAGATCGGACGCTCCGATAAATGGATTCAGCAACGCATGATGGGACAGGAAACTCGCAACAAGCTCACGGACTACTGGAAAAATCACGAAGTACGGCACCAGGAATACGGTCTGCTAACGGCCATCATCCATAAGGAATGGTCGGGTATAACCCCGAGCGAACATAAAGCTGTCAAAGGGCTTAAAACGGAAAACCTTCGGGACCACATGAGTGAGGCGGAACTTATTTTTACTGCTCTGGCCGAACTAAGCACCCGGCAAATCGCAGAAACAATGGAAGCTCGCGGGCTCGAACCAAACAAGGAAGCAGGCAGGAAGGGCGGTGGTATTGCGAAAAAGGCTCGCCTTGAACTCGAAGGTCGAACGGGCCAAAAAGTTATCTCAACGAAGAACTATCTCCCGCCGAAAAAGTAAGACTGCCGAGGAGGTTCCGGTGCTTTCCATCGCATGGGGATCTCAAATGAATAACGGAACCCGAGAGAAGTGAAATCCTCCAAAACCGGTATGCGTGCAAATCGCTCCCGGCACGGTGTGAGTCTTACCGGCTCGCGGGACCGTGAATCGTTGTCCTGGCTGTGTCCGAAGGAGGAATTACTATTGGGCGAGCTACCTCTTGCCGAAGAAGGCTGTCTTCGGAAATCATTGGTTTGGGTACGGCAGCCGCACGATGTCGCACTTTTGCTTCGGGCGTGTGCGGAAGTGCGGAGAAAACAGGCTTGTTCGGCGGAGTCGCAGAATCCACGCTGTGGATTGTAACCGAATGCCTGGGAACCGGACGCGGGGAAACGGCCGGCTTTTGATTCGCAGCAAAATAGACCACTCCCGCAGAGACCAGGCCGATGGCGCTGGCTATCGCCAGTTTTGACACGATCGAGCCCGAAAGAAGCGATGCATGGTCGCTCGGACCAATGCGCGAAGAAAATCTCCGTAGTAACTGCGGGGCAGGACTCGATGCAGACTCCGGCAGCCGCGCGCGGTCATGCTGGAGGGCGCGCTCGATGAGCCGGTCCGTTTCCGATAATGGTCCGTGCTTCATCGTTCTTCGGAAAGCCTCCGTTCCACCAGTTGCTTTAGTTCCGCACGCGCTCGCGAAGCGTGGGTCCAGATTGCATTCGGTTTTTTACCGAGCATGGCCGCGATTTCCTCGAAGCTATAGCCGCTGTAATAATGGAGAATGAGCAGCTCGCGCGAAGCAAGCGGCAACAGGTCCAGGCAATCGACGACCAATTGCTCGCGCTCAGGAAGTTCGCTCGCCATCGAGACGAACTCCACACTCGGCTCGACCGATGCCTCGATCTTTCGGTGCTTCAAATAATCGAGCGCCAAATTGCGGGCAATGCGGATGAGAAAGCCCGGAACGTTCCGCACCTCGATCGTGGTCCGGCTCTGGTCGATTACTCGCTCCCACGTGGCCTGGGAAATATCCTGTGCGGCGGCAGGATCGCCCACAAGCTTTACGCAATAGCGAAAAATATGGCCGTTATGGCGCGCAAAGAGTTCGGTGAGCGCCGCTTCCTCGCCGGCACAAAATCGCTCGAAGAGTTCGGAATCGGATAATTCTGCGGCTTGCGGCGAAGCGATGGGTTTCACAGTGCGAATGCGGAACGGTCGCGCCCCGCGCGGGAGCGCGAATTCTTCCAGGCCTAACGCAATTGCTTCCATCCGTATTCCGTTGATTTCGTATGCTATGACGATTCACGAATCAATTTCCTTACAAATTCCTGTAAGGTTTTGGCTGGTCCAATCGTCATAGCCTCCGAACGTATCACTATTCCGTGGCTTTAAGCCACCTCGCGAAGATGAAATTCATAGGATTGCTTTTCTTCTGCTTTCTTGTGCCGTTCGTTCTCTTCGGGTGTTCGGACCAGACCGGTCCCGGAACAAAACCGTATCTCAATATCTATGGGGCGTATCCGATATTTCGAGTCGATACTACGGACACGCGATGGGTCACCGATAGCACGGTTCTGATTCAGTTATCGGATGGATCGAGTTTCCGGCTCGTGCCCGGGATGAGCGCGGGCTATTCCAACTGTTTCTACTGGACGGTCGATGATACATTGGAGGCAACATTTCACCACGTGACACTCCACGTAAATATGGACGCGGTGAAGCGGCTTACGCCCTCCACCAATTTCGCCGAAGCCGATTATTATCCGATGGTCCTGACCTCAACCGATTTTCTCGCCAGCCAGTCCATCACGGCGCTGGCCTTCGTGGATACGTCGAAGTAACTCCCAACGTAATTTCAATTCACTATGAAACGCATAATTCCTCTTCTTTGCGCAGTAGGCTTCCTCCTCTTCGAATCTGGATGTGCCGATAAGGTTGGGAACCCAACCGGGCCGGGTTCGACGGATACGAATGGCGGAATGGGCCGGCTGGTCTATTCCGCTGTCGACTTTGCACAATCGAACTTGGATTATTCCATAAGGATGATCGATTCAACCGGGGCGCAGCTTGGGAACCTTGGCAATGGCTTAGTGTGGAGCAGCGGTGCTGGAGAGTTCGTTTGGTTTGGGATGCATGGCTCGGATACCGGCGTATTTGTCACCGATAATGCGCTTGGAAGTTCGAAGCTGATCGCGCCGGGTTCGGTTGCTAATCCCGTGATTTCTTTGGACGGCTCGCACGTAGCTGTTACCTATCCAACCAGCACGTATGCGAACACGCAACTTGTCGTTCTCTCCGGCACCAACTTTAGCCACCAAGCTATCATCTCCAGCACTGTGGCGCATGAAACACTACCGTGCCTTTCGCCGGATGGGAGCAAAGTCGCATTCTACGATAGCGCCGAGGGCGGGCGGTGGCTCACGGTTGCTAACACGGACGGCAGCGGAACTATTATTAATGTGCCGATCACCGACTGGGGCGTCGATTTCTACGGCATGATCGACTGGTCACCTATGGGAAATCGTTTGGCATATTTCGATAATGACCTGATACGGGTCGTGAATGTCGATAGTCGTGGTGTCTTTACGGTTGACACCGGCATTAGCCCAAACTGGTCGCCGGATGGGGAGACACTGGCGTATTCCAATCGCGAGGGAGATATTATTCTCACCTCCGATCTCGGACACACAAAGCAAAACATCACGAATTCGAATCAACTCAATGAAGCCTATCCTCGTTGGTCTCCGGACGGAAAGAAGATCGCGTGCATTTCCTGGGTAGGGAATAATATGGACCACACGACCACTTCCGTCAAAATCATCGATGTGGCCACGGGTGCGTCGCGCATTGTTGCAACGCCGGGATTCGCGGCAACGTGGCTTCGATAATATCATTTTCCTATCCCATAATGAAATTATGAATCGAATATTTCAACTGTCTCTTTTACTTTCTCTGGTGGTGACATTTTTCGTTTCCGGCTGCTCCGATAAAGTTGGCCCACCCACCGGTCCCGGCAGTACGTCGGTCACGGTGCCAAAAACCGGGAGCGTGTTTATCTACAAAGCGTGGGAACTCGATTCGAACGGCGTGCAGGTCCCAGGTACCGTCATATTCGATACCGAGAGGGTCCTTGCTACCGGACTTCAATATGAAGGCAAAAGCAATGTCTCTGAGATGATTTCACAGGGTAAGCCCGGCTATATTAGTTATGAGTCGAATGGAGATATTTCCATCTTTTATCAAGGAGGGAGCAGCGCGGGTTCACGGTCGGGTTGGCAAACGATGCCCGTGGCAAGTAAAAGCCCAACCACCATGACCGAATTCGATACAACCTATCCCAATGGCTCGATCGACCGGCATGATCTTACCATTACCTACACGGGCGAAAGTAACGTAAATCTTGCCGGCCAAACCTTCGACGCATTATCGTTCCAAATCGAGGATGTGTTCACGCCTTCTTCGGAATATAATAGCACGGAAACGGATTGGTTCGCGCCGGGAATTGGATGGGACATTAAGTCGCATAGTGATTACCAGCACCACCAGAACGGGGAGGAAGTGGAATTGCAATCTTATACCCTGAAATAAAAGACAAAACGATTAGAACTCGAATATGACGAATCGCCTTTTTCATGCTTGCTTATTGCTTCTCGTTGCAGTGCCACTTCTTCTCGCGGGGTGCTCCGATAAAGTCGGGCCGCCTTCGCCCTCGAGTACTGGAACGATTAGCGGAACCGTTCTCGATTCGGTTACTCACGCGCCAATCGCCGGAGCGTGGGTGTCATTATGGTCGGCAACGGATACAGTGCTCCGCGATTCCATTCGGTCCGACGTTAACGGTCACTTCACGCTCGGGGCGATTACTCCGCGTTCCTACTTTTTTGTAGTAGATTCCGGAGATTATAACACGTATGTAGAACAACTCGCGATCACAGCCGGCTCGAATATCACACGAACGATTTATCTCTCGCGCTATTCTCAGACGAGTTCGCAGCCGAGCGTGTTGCTCCATGTGGAGGATGCGGTCACAGGCTTGCCCATCCTAACGGCAACGGTCGATGGCCTTCAGGTGGATTCCGCTGGGAACTCCCGGTGGTATTCTAATTCGACCGGAGATATGGTATATACGGTGTGGGCTCCCAGATATGACTCCGTGGTCGCAAGCGTTTATCTGATCGCAGGTGAGGAAATTTTCGACACGGTTCATTTAGTCCCCCATTTCGATACACTCCTTGCCGAATACAAATTCAGCGGCTCCGCCGTCGATTCGAGCGGCAAGGGGCACGATGGCACGCTGCATGGGGGTACGTTTGTCTATGATCGATTCGGAAATGCCAATAGTGCATTGCAACTCAACGGAACTTCCGATTATATCTCGATACCGAACGCACCGGACTTGAATTTTGGAAATTCTGAAAGCTTTACGCTTTGTTTCTGGGTAAAATGCCAGGCGCAGAATCCACCGAGTAACGATCATTATTTGATCCACAAGATCGATAGTTCTACGGGAATGCCTATTGGTTATGATGCATCGAACTACCAATACGCATTTAACGGATTTGCTGGCACCACAGCCGCTTCCACCCAAAACCCCGGCTCGGCCCTCGGGACCGATAACAATTGGAACTTTATCGCATTTGTGTTCGATGCCAGCGGCACGACCAGCTTTTATTTCAATGGCGTTACCTATCCCTATTATACTTGGACAGATGTAAGCATCGCGCGCGCGTTGCGAGGCCCTATGCCGAACACCGTACCTCTGCTCATTGGCGGCGATGGCAGCGCGGCTCACGCGTTCAAGGGCAGTATCGACGATGTCCGCATCTACCGGGGCGCGCTACTGCCTTCCGATATCGATAGCCTCTATCATGAGAATGGCTGGTAATGCTCCGGCTCCTTGTTTTATTATTCGCTGGCATTGTTGCGAGTCCTCTGCTTCTGAAGGCTCAGGCTAACCCTGTTTTTTTCGAACCCACGTTTTCTTATTCTTTTGGCACGCCGCTCGATATCGACCGCCAGGCGGTCAACTCGCTGGGCTCGAACGGCTTGGGAACTTCCTACGCTCACAATTATGGCGCGGGTCTGGAACTATCGCTGCCACGGCTTATTGCCAGCAGCGTGGGACTTTCGCTCGTAGGGGAGTATGTGTTCAGTAACGGCGCGTTCACTTCAAATACCTTCACCTCGTCGGATAACTCGTTCTCACTTGCGGGCGTGCAGCAGTTCCACCTCACTTCAAACTACCAGACCGCCAGCCTTGCCCTGTTCGGGACCTACCAGTTTGGCGGCGCGATGGAAACCGGCATAGGCGCTCAGTTTAGCTATCGGACAACGGACGCCCTTACCGAATGGCGCGAAATCTTCTCGCCAGCAGGAGCAACATTTTCGAATGGCAGCACGACCGACAGCATCGCTACGACGGCGGCGATAAGTTCCGCGCCGTTTCGCATTGCAATTCCGGCATTCATCGGTTACCATTTCCCGCTTTCCGATGCGCTAAGCCTCGAAAGCCGCCTCCATGGCACCGTGGACTTGAACGAAGTTTTCGCGGGATATGCAAGCGAAAGCGTCGGGATTGGACTTTCGATCGCCCTATGCTTTAGCCATGCAGCACACGCTGAAAGCAATGCCGAACAAAAGCCGGTGGCTCCGTCCCCGCCGGTTAAGGCAAAGCCAATCGCCCCCGCGCCGGCAAAAATCGATGCCGCCGTGCACCTGGATATTAACGGCGTAGCGGCACATCACGCATGGGTCCGCGAAGTGGACACGCTCATCGAGCGTTTTGCCGCAACGGTGCTCGACGTGCGCATACCCGATGCAACATCGCGCCTTGTCCGGAGTTATATCGTTCCCGATCTTTCGGTTTCACGATATATGGCGTCCCAGGCTGGTATAAAGACCTGGCGTATTCGCATCACTCAGAATGGCCGCACGGTGAGCGAGTATTCCAACGTGGATTCCAACGAACGCGAAACGATGGACGCCGCCATCGACCTGGGAACCAATGGAACGAAACTCGCGCCCCTCGTTGCGAATCTGCAAGTGACCGATAGGCGCGGCGGAACCCGCTCCGTGGCCGACACGCTCGAGCTTACGCTCGATACCGTACACACTCCCGAACGAATCGAAAGGAAAGAATACTACTTTCTCGATCCCTCGAATACAAATGTGAAGGTTCAGGATTCGCTCCTGCTGCGTAATCTCGTGAGTTCGCTGGATACAAACGCCACGCTCATGATTTCACCCACGGCATCGCCGTGTCCGGGTTACGATTCCCTCGCGCGCACCGTTCTTTTGTCGGTCCAGGCAAGCCGCACGCGCCTCGCCCGCATTGAATTACTGGCCCACCCTCAAGGTGATAGCAAGCGTGAGCCGTGCGCTCTTCGCGTCGTATTGTGGCAACGGGAAGAATGAGAACTCTGCTCGAATAAAATAGTTTAGGTCGTAGTTTAGCAATGAAGCAAATTTAATAAGCATAGAAAGATGCACCGATATTTCAATTTAATAACGCTTGTGGTCCTCGGCGCCCTTATTGCCGGCTGCGTCATCAATTTCAAGAGCCCGATTCCACAGACGAAGGGGATTATCCATGTCGATACCCATTACCGCTATCCGGGGAAGAATGAATTTTCGACCTATGATAAAACGTATAAGAAGCAGGTCGCGCCGGGGCGGTATGCGGTGACGAATTCGATCGAACTCGATCCCGGCCAGCAGCTTCTGGTGCTGAACAAAGCGTTTGTGCTCCACTTTTATCAGATGCCGGACA
>JAKAIL010000184.1 GCA_021825235.1 Bacteroidota bacterium
CATTGGTCATGGATCATTGGCAGTGGATGAACTCTTCCATCCACTTTCCTGTATAGTGCCCCGAATTACCGGCGGGCACCAGTCCCGCCTTCCCTACACTCTGTGAGTTCTCGCGGAGCGATAGTGTGAGCGGTTCCCAGCTTGGGGAGCCTCGTCGTCCCGGAATGCGAATAATCGAACAGCCCCATCGCTTGCTGTTCCCGAAGGCTCTACGGATTCGTTCCAACTAATTCGTTCCATGCAGCCTTCTATCAATAGCCTTAGCGCGCTGAAGAAACCGTGTCGTTGCCGCGGTACGGGCAACATCGTCCTGTGCGCCCGTCGCGTGCAGGAAGTTCGCATAACAGGACTGGCTGAAGACCTAATGTACAATCGAGACATCCAGACCGAATCGGTGCTGCCGATGCGGCCGGCCGTTCGACCCTCCCACCGAGGACCCACGGCCCTTTCCAATCACCAGCGGTGCGCGCACCGTATTAGCTGGGAACAAAATGAAATCGCCGCCGGCGGCGAGTATGTTCACATCCTCGACGAAATCGAGAGACGGCATCCGGAGCTGACGCTCATGGAGTGCCGCGTGTGCGCGCTCACCAAAGAGCAGATACCCACGCGCCAAATTGCACAAACGCTCGGCATTGCAGAGAAGACCGTCGAGAACCATCTCCGGTCTGCCCGCATCAAGCTGGGATTGAAGCCGGGAACCAAGTTGAGCGCCGTCGCCGAGCTATAGTTCCACCGCGCAGGCGAGAACGCCTCCGACACGCGGCCTGCGACACGCGGCCTGCGACACGCGCGGAAGACTCAACATAAAAAAATCGTTGCGTGCAAGAATTGAGGGTTTTATAGGGGAAGGTTTCGGCGAAATCCGTTGTAGTTTTGTATCACTTCTAAGGCGCACACCTCCGCGAGTGTTGCTCCCGGGGATTTACTCCAATCGCCTTCGAAGTCTGCTCCTCGCGCGTAGAGGGGAGCAGGATCTGGTATTCTCGCTTTCGCTGGAATAGATCGTTGCGTAGAAGTGCCCCTCCGAATCCCGGAGTGGCCCGAGGGGAAGGACTTACCAATTCACCCCGCTCGTGGGACGGACTGCATCTGCCCACGGAAACTTCAAACATCGAATGTTCCGATGAAATCGAGCTTATGCGCGGCTGCGGGCCGCGCACAAATGGTTCGACTCGCAGTGCTCCGCACGGCTGACGGATTGCCAGCCTGCATAGCGCAGTGACGCCGCACAGTGACGCCGCGCAGTGACGCGGCGCAGTGGCGATCTCTTTCAACATTGGTATATGGAACCCACGGTACGGTTGCTTAACCTTAAATTTTCTTCAAAATCGAACCCCTTTCCGAATTAAGAGGGAGTTTGCGGGGTGGTCTTTAGCGACAAGGCCACCCCGGTCCCCTTCCGATCATAGCGGAGGGGGCAACGGAACTATAACATCGTGCATGGACCACGCCCGGCGCTTCCGCCGTGGCGCAGGATACTGTGCGCCTATGTGAGTGTGTGGAGTCGGTAGAATAGGTTGCTGAAGGTACTTTATAATACACGGTATTCGCGCGAAGCGGAAAGCCCGCACGCGCCTGTCATCCCCGCAAATGCGGGGACCAGATCAGGAACTGAGGAATGGGCGAAGCCTCGAAGGGGCGATGTACTACGCCCTTTCAGGGCTTGGGAATCTAACCGCAACGCGATCCCAACGTTCCGCTTCGCTCCACGTTGGGCTGCGAGTACTGCGCCGCTTCGCGGCTAAGGGCTTCCCGCGTTCGCGGGAATGACAGGGGGATAGCTACGCGGGCGCTGCGCGCAAAGATAGATTTTGGCAACATGGCATATTATCGTAACATCGGATTCGGTATCGCACTCGCTCTCCTCGCGCCGCGCTTCGCCGCGGCCTTCGATGGCGGCTCGGATTGCACCCAGACCGTCGGCGAATCCGCCAGCGTGGCACAGCCCATCGCGCTCGTAAACGTGGCGGGACTCAACTTCGGCCGCATTATCTCCGGCGCGGCACAGGGAACGATAACCGTGAGCGCCGCCGGGCAGGTTACCTCCAATGGCGTGGCCAACGGACCCGCCGTCTATACCGGATCGGCCTATCGCGTCGATCCATCCGCCGCCACGTTTTACGTCACCGGCGAGCCGGGATACAGCTACACGATCATAACGCCCGCCACTTCCACCGTATCCGACGGCGCGGGACACACGATGACGGTTACGCTCTCCGCCCCATCGGCCCAGAGCGTCAGCGGATACGCGCCATCCGGATACCTGAACGCGAACGGCACTTCCAGCACCATCGCTTCCAACGGCTTCGATGCCTGGGCCATCGGCGCAACGATTACCGTGAGCCCCAACCAAGCCAGCGGAACCTATTCCGGCACCTTCGCCGAGGAGGTGCAATATCAATGACAAATGACAAATGACAAATGGCCAGGCAGCAGTGGCACAGCCGTTCTCGGCTGTGCGGCGGACTTTCAGTCCGCCCCCCAGCGGGCGCGGACTAAAAGTCCGCGCCGCAGGCGAGAACGCCTGCGCCACTGGCCAATGGCCACTCGGTACTCGGTACTCGGTACTCGAACACAGATTTTTGCTTCAGGCAAATCGGATGACCGATCATCTTCGGATGAGCGATCATCCTTCGGAAGAACAGGATGGACACCAGCGCCGCAACAATAGAGACATGCGGATATACTCGCAACTCACACCCACGGGGGGTTACCCCGCGCGGCGGGGCGTCCGACCGCTTTTTCCACTATTTCGGGCGTTGGCCCCGGGCCTTTACACGCGGAGGAGCACCGGCTTATTTTGCGCAAGCCGCGACTCCGGCGCAAACCGCGCGTGGCCCACGGGCCAATGCCCCGAAACACTTCGAGCCAGCTGCCACCGCCGCAGATTCCCCCGCCTTTTCAAGGAGGGGGCCAGGGGGTGGTTCGCCAGCCCGAAGTTTTAATCCACTTGGCGCGCTCGCCTTTTCCGGAGGAGCGTACCAAATTTCTCAACTTCTTCTACAACAAACAAAGATGAAAAAATCCATTATGATCCTCGCGGCACTCGTCGTCGCGGGATTCGCGGGTAATGCGTTCGCGCAGGAAACCCCTGCGAGCGCAACTGGTACGGCCAATGCGACCGTCATTGCGCCGATCACGTTAACGGATCTGCAAGATTTGAGCTTCGGCCGCATTTTGTCGGGTGTAAGCGATGGCCCAATCGTTCTGGGCGCAACTAGCAATACAAGCCTGACGCCAGCAGATGCTTGGCAGGGCAGTCAAGCAGACGACGACAATGGCCCGGAGCGCGGGGTCTGGAAGATAACTTGCGAACCAAATGTCGCCATGACACTTGGAATCAGCGGATCGGAAGTCACCTACCCAGACAACGGCCCGGCTACCGTGACGATGAAAGACATCGACAACACCGGCAGCCACACTCTCGCCGTGCAACTGAACTACTTGGGGCACAATACCTCGCAGAGCGGCTCCCCAGCGACATCGAGCGAAGACAATACCCTCGCATCGACGGGTTCGGCCACATGGCTAGCAGGCACCGAGTACCTCTTCTACGGGGCGCAGATCGCAAATACCACTGGCACCACGTCCGGTGACTACCAAGGCTCATTCACCATCACGGCACAGTATCAATGACCCTCAGTGTCACAGCGCTTTAAGAAAGGCTAAGACACCATGAGGGCACGTTATACACCTCTGATCATAGCGGCGTTGCTCGCGGTGCGGGCATCGCCGCTCCTGGCGCAGGCCCCGCCGGCAACGGCGACGGGAACCGCAAACGCTACAGTGATTAAGTCGCTAAGCCTACGATGGGACGACGCACTCAACTTCGGGACGTTCATTCAGCCAACTGCAGACGCGCAGTTGACCATGGAGCTGACATCGCTGACCTCGGTCACTTCGTCGAGTCCGATAACGCTCGGCCCGGTGGTTACGTCGGGAACGCTTGGGCTGCTCAATACGCCACAGACGATACATAACACGGGCGATCCGCCCGGGCCGGCGATCTTCGAAGCGCATGGAGAGCCAGGGTGCTACTTTACGATCACGTTGCCAACGCAGTCGATTCCGTTAGCGCCCAGCATCACGCTGTACGGCGGGGGCGATCCCCCGCAGATGTACATGACTGACTTCAAGGCGTTCGTTGGCGCCGGCATCGGCTTGACGGGGCAACTCGATCCGACTGGCGGGTTTTCGTTCTTCGCCGTCGGTGCAACGCTACATGTCAACGCTAACCAGCCAACCGGTTGGTACAGCGGCGACTTCCCCGTCACCGTAGCCTATAACTAATCCGGTTATGGGCTGCGGAACTATTACAATGGAACGATTGGGGCGCTACGAAATAGCGGCAAAGGCTCTCGGATGGCGAGGGCGTGCCACTAATGTGGTCGCCCCGGTCGCGACATTGCAAGGTACACTGAAACCATACATGATTTCAATGAAGACCATACTTAATTTGCTTGTGGCGGCTTCGCTCGCTGCCTTCGCCGGAACTGCGTTCGCGCAGAGCCCAGCGACGGCCACGGGCACGGCCAACGCCACAATCATCAAGCCGATTACGCTGACCGGCGAGAACGCGGGCCTGAACTTTGGCGACGTCGTCCGACCCTCGACAGCTGGGTACGTCATCCTAGTCCCCAGCCTGGCGGAGGACGGTTCGTACACGCTGACGTACGCCCCCGGCACACAACCGGGAGCGTCCATGGCAGCGCAGAATCCGCCAGAATTGGCGGAATTCCTGGTAACCGGCGCGCCAAATTATGACATCGACATCATGGTGCCTTATCAGAACACGACGCTGGACAACTTGTACGACTACTACCTGTTGCTCCCGTCGCAGCCTCAGCAGAACCCTGACTGGCAAGAGCACCTGTATGCGCAACTGAACTCCGAAGGGCACTTTACGGTGTACGTCGGAGGTAAGCTGCACGTCACTTCCACGGCCGCCCTGGGCGCCCATAGCGGAACGTTCCCCATTACGGTGCAATACAACTGAGGCGAAGGCGGTCGGTAGCACATAACTAATCCGGTTATGCGCTGCGGAACTAATTGACAATGGAACGATTGGGGCGCTGCGGAACAGCGGCAAAGGCCCTCGGATGGCCCGAGGGCGTGCCACTAATGCGTTCGCCCCAATCGCGACATTGCGCGGTACACTTAAACCATACATGATTTCGATGAAAACCATAATTAATTTGCTTGTGGCGGCTTCGCTCGCTGCTTTCGCGGGAACTGCGTTCGCGCAGAATTCCGCGACGGCCACGGGCACGGCCAACGCCACAATCATCAAGCCGATTACGATCACGGCGAACGACGGCAAGCTCGACTTCGGGGTTATCGTCAGCACGGGAAGCGGCGGCAACGTCAAGGAATCAGGCGGGCACGACTCGTACAGCAACCCAAGCATGGACCCGGGCAACGATAACCGCGGCACGGTCCAGGACGCTGTGTTCGATGTCACCGGCGAGGACAATGCCTATTTCGAGTACTCGTCAGGTAGCTTCACGCCGGCTTTGCCCGGCGGCTTCTCCCTGTCGCTTTCCGGTGCGGACAACTCCAATGCCCAGATGGGTCCAGGAGGAACGTACACGATCACCGTCGGTGGCACGCTCACCGTGCCTGGTGGTGCGTCGGCACAGTCGATCTCGCAGGGCTGGACGGAAACCGTGCAGTACAACTAATCCGGTTGTACGCACGCAGGAACGAATGTTCAATGACAACTGACAAATGGCGGTCCGCGGGATGCATACCGCGCCGCCGTTTGCCGTTTGCGGGCAATGTTTCCGGGCAATGATGAATGATGAAGGGGGTATCGGGTAATTTTGATGATACAGCAGAAATTTAATTTTCAATGACAAATGACAAATTATTGACGGTGTGTGGCGCACGCTTCAGCTTGCGCCGGGGAGGGGTATCGGGCAATATTGACCATGACACGCGACAAATTGTCACTCCGGCGAACAAATGTCATTCCCGCGAAAGGCCTGCCCTCGACCTGATCGGGGGCGGGAACCCAGACCCGACAAGAGGATGAACGATGCGAGAGCACAACTATTACGTGTACATTCTGGCCAGCAAGCGAAACGGCACGCTGTACATCGGCGTGACGAACGACATCAAACGGCGGGTAGCCGAGCACAAGCAGGGCGTGGTCGAAGGGTTCACGAAGCTCTACGGCATTCATCTGCTGGTGCATCTCGAATGGTTCAGCGATATCGCCGATGCTATCCGGCGCGAGAAGCAACTGAAAAAATGGCGGCGCGCATGGAAACTCGAACTGATCGAACGAGAGAATCCAGAATGGGTGGACCTCGCAACGACCGGCTTCAAGCCACCGCCGCTTCCGCCGCCGCTTCGAGCGCCAGCGAGTAAGCCTGGGTCCCCGCTTTCGCGGGGATGACAGCGCAGCAGGTCGTGAGGCGCTGCGCGCCAAGTGCATTGTGCGCGAAGCGCCATGACACGCGACACATTGTCATTCCCGCGAAAGCGGGAACCCAGTCCGCGTTCGCGGGGATGACACGGCGGCAGGTCACTGGCCATAGGATACAGGATTTCGTTTTTGGGCATCACGCATTACGCATCACGCATCGCCGTGCGATATAAGCTTTTACAATACATCCTCGCGATCGCCGGCGCGCTCCTGGGCGCGGCGCTCGGGCTTTCGGTTGCGCGCGGTCAATCGCGCGCGAGCGCCACCGGCTCGGCGAGCGCGACGATTATTCAGCCGATGGCTATCACGGTGAATAACGCGCTGGAATTCGGCACGTGGGATTCGCAGGAGGGCACGAACGTGACCAACGAGGTCGAGATCGTGCCGGATAACCACGGTGGCACCGGGACGGTGAGTTCGACGGAGTGCAAGCTCGCGCCGCAGAGCCCCACGCCCACGCAGGCGAATTTTACGATCGCGGGCGATGGCGGCCTCGCTTTCAATGTGGATCACGAGGTGAGCAACGTAAGCATTTCGCCCACGCATTTGGTGGGCACGGTAACGATTATGAATTCGATCGGGGAAACGGTGACATGCACGAATGGCGGGTCGGGGTCCGACAATTCGAAATCGGTTTCGAGCGGCTGGTCGAGTCCGATGTACCTCGGCGTTGGCATCGACCTGAAATTCGCGGGCACGTACGGGAAGACGAGCGTCTCCGCATCGATCGACGAGGTGGTATCGTATGACTAATTATGAGTTATGAATTATGAATTATGAATGGCGGAAGATATAGCGAACGCTGTAGCCGTGACCTTCAGGTCACGTGTAGCCGTGACCTTCAGGTCACGTGTAGCCGTGACCTTCAGGTCACGGCGAGTTCACGGCTACGCTCCGGCGGCTACGGGGGCGCGCGGTTGCGCGTGGCGCGCGAGCGTGGCCTGCGGTCGCGCAGCGCGCGGTTCCCCATTTGTCATTTGTCATTTGTCATTTACCATTCAGGAATCCTTCTCGCGCTCCTCCTCGGCCTCATTGCGACGGCGGGCGTGGCGCGCGCCGATGGCGGCCATGACGGCCACACGGAGTGCCACGGCGAGCTGGAAACGCAGCCCGTCATCGCGAACAAGCAGCCGCTTTCCTTTGGCGTCATCACGCCATCGGGTACGATCGGGACGGCTACGATGTCCGTGAGCGGCATCACGCTAACGAGCGGGAGCTATTATTACAAGCTGCCGAGCGCCGGGGGCGGCGTAACGGTGATGTCGAACCAGGAAGGCGGGACGAATCCCGGCCCGGCCGTCTTCGAAGTCACCGGCGGTTTCGACGACGATTATTCGATCGCGCTGCCCGCGAGCGCGATCACGCTGACGGAACCGAACTCCGGCTCGACGATGACGGTGGATAATTTCACCGCCAGCGTGGGGACCACGGGCCGCCTGTGCGAAGAAGATGACGATGACGAGGAAGGCTCGGGCGAGCAATACATCGCCGTCGGCGGCCAGTTGCACGTGGCGGCGAACCAGCACTCCGGCGCGTACACCGGCACGTTCGAGGTAACGGTGGCGTGCGACTGAAGGGGCATTCAGTGATCAATGACAAATGACAAATTATGGGGCGCGGGTTCAAGTCCCGAAGGGACGATGTACTCGCAGCCCAGGGTGGAGCGAAGCGGAACCCTGGGTAGCCGGGCGATTTAGATTCCCAAGCCCCGAAGGGGCGGAGTACTCGCAGCCCAGGAATTTAATTATCAATGACAAATGACAAATTACAAATTACAAATTATGGGGCGCGGGTTCAAGTCCCGAAGGGACGATGTACTCGCAGCCCAGGGTGGAGCGAAGCGGAACCCTGGGTAGCCGGGCGATTTAGATTCCCAAGCCCCGAAGGGGCGGAGTAACGGGTAACGCGTAACGGGTGTAGCCGTGACCCTTCGACAGGCTCAGGGCAGGCACTTCAGGTCACGGCGTTATAATTTTCAATGACACATAACCAATTTCATGCGATGCGGCGAATGCTTCAGCTTGTGCCACGGAAAC
>JAKAIL010000185.1 GCA_021825235.1 Bacteroidota bacterium
GAAGGTTGTCCGCGCATAGCGAGTAAAAGAGTTAGAGTGATGAGTACTGGAATCTACAATGGAGCGATATGCAAGTTCCCTTAGCAAAAATCACACCCAAAACGACTTTTTCAACAGCCTGATAGAGGCGCGTTAAGCATTCTCCAACTTCCGTCGGCAAGCGTGACCGCAGAGTCAAGGACGGTTCCGTTGTATTCCATTAGTCGTACCGTGATGCCACTCCAATCCCCAGGCAACGAATGATAACCTGTGGAATCGACGATGAGGAACGTGCCAGTAAGATCATGTCCTGGTCCGGGCACAGGGGTCCAAATCCAGTCCACATTACAGCCGCTTAGAAGTAATGCAAGTGATACGCAGTAAAGAAATTTTGAGAACTTCATAATGACGCAGAGGAGTATATTTTTCGTATAGAACCCGACAGAAGCCCGAAAGTTACAACTCGAATTTCTATATTTTTCTTTGATTGTAGTGTGTGAGACCGGGAGTACACTCCCGGTCCCACACAAGAAGGTTGATGGTTTGAAATCAGAAAAGGCTTACCTCACTAATACCAGCCGCTTGGAACTCACAGCGTTCCCATGACTCACACGAACGATATAGCTTCCATTCGCGAGTGATGTAGCACCGGCAACTCCGTTCCAGATGAATGGACCGTGCTCCGTGCCCTGGAATAAGAGGTTCCCAAGCACATCGTAGATTTCGACCGTTGAAGGACCGTCCTGCGGCAGGCCGATCGTCACTTCACCCTGCGCCGGATTGGGCGACAGCGTGAAATCGACGGGTGCTGGCATATTCGGTTCCAAAACCGCTTCGGGGAGCGGTGGAAGACGGTGCGCAACGACGGTGTACGTCAGGGAATTCGACGATGAGGGAATTGCACCTTTCTGGTGAGCTTGCTGCGTCCAGTAAGTCAGCGTCAGGTCGATGTTATAGGTGCCGGTGTCCGCATAGAGCGTGAGAATAATTGGTCCGTAGGTTGCACCCGGCGCGAGGGTATCCTGTAAATCTTGAATGGTATTGTAATACGAACCGAAATACGCAAGTGTGCTATCGCGCATGGCTGTATCCACGTTTCCGACCCGAAGCATTTGCAATCGGATAGCACTTGAATCACCATTATGGATGAAAATCGCATGGCGCGATTCCATCGTACGGGCCGTGATGGACAGGGTTGTTGTTCCCGGTGGTACATCCAGCGTCATCGAATCAACAACCGGAACGGGAACAGCCGCTGTAAGATAAGCTGTAACCGAATTGCAGGATACTCCGTCTGGACTCGTGCCATGCACCTGGGCGGTCAGCCAGGCAGAATAGTTATCCTCAGTCGTTGGGCTTGGCGCAGTGAATGCGACACTAACCGACGCGCTTGATCCCGTGGGAATAGTAAGGGGAAACTGTGAGGCATCGACAGTGAAGTGCGAATCCCCGGTCATTTGCGGCGAATCGAGGTACACGGAAGTGTCCGTTGT
Source organism: Bacteroidota bacterium (assembly GCA_021825235.1). GTDB lineage: Bacteria > Bacteroidota > Ignavibacteria > Palsa-1295 > Palsa-1295 > PALSA-1295. The sequence goes on from JAKAIL010000185.1 coordinate 1,473, forward strand.
ATTCGTGAACGTGACCGTTTTTGTGACGCTCGCACCTTCCGCGACTGTATCAAAGTTGGCCCCATTTGATGTAACGCACGTGGAGTTGATCGGCCGGTGCCACGCCTTGATGTTGATGGAAGTCGAATCTACACCGCTTCCATATTGATTTGCATAAGCATAGACAACCTTCAGGTTCCCAGTAATAAACGTATCGATAATGGAAGCATTCACGCAAAGCTGCCCCATGGTATCCGAAGCATTTCCGGCGAAGCCGTCCGGAAGGGAAACCAGATTTTCAAGGGACCATTCATTGCCCATCGTGGAATCCTGCATAAGAACTACATGTGTAATCCAAATGGAATCGGCACTCGTGTTATAGACCTCGAATGGGTGGCAGGCTTGCTGATTGGGGTTGAGATTCTGATACTGCCCGACCAGAATGTTCGGGGAAGAGTGGTTGATCGGACGACCAATGAGCGTGACCGTGACCGTATTGCTATCGCCGACAATGGTGAGTGTAGCTACGCTAATTCCCGTACCCGTCGGGGAATATTGCACCGTAACCGGTCCATAATTATACTGAAAACGCAGTATGGAATCGCTCATCAACCGGAATTGTGAGCTGCCGGTCAGGCTCACGCGGGCGGTCTGGTTTTGCAAAGGCAGGGTATCGCCCAGGGAGTCTATATTCGTAACCCACACGTTGATTTGTGTTTGTGTCGAGCTTCCGATGGTGCTACTCATGGTAACCGAATCGGGCCAGACCGAGATTTGATCGGCATAACTACGTGCAGAAAGTCCCACGAGGAGCGTGATCGCGAGCAGTATGCCAAATGATTTTTTACCAAGTTGTTTCATGGCTTTGTTTTCTTTTGATTATGTGATTGACTCGCGAACTGGGCCCATCACTCCACTTCGCACAACCAGATAACCCGCCGGAACCCCGAAAGTTACAACTTTGACTACTCAATTTCTACTCAGATACATAGGCTCCATCGTGTGGCTCCGAGAGTATACTCCCGGAGCCATACGGGCTTTAAGCTAATTGAAATTCAGGACCTCCCGCTCACCATTATATCGAATGGTAAGAATGCCGCTGCCGCGCTTCGATTCGAGATAGGGGGATTTGAATATCCAGTCCTTTGGATAGCTCTTCATAACAGAAATATCGATGGTCTTACCATTATCGTTGTTTGAATACACTCTTGATGGTCTCAGCGCGATATCGGAAGACACCAGTTTTGTAATAAAATCCTTAGCACTAATTTGATTGCTCGGTTCACAATAGACGATATATCCCGTATGCGAACCTTTCATTCTTAGACGAAGGCCCTGCTGTTCAGGAATCTCATTGAAATCCGAGGTTGGATAGATTCCCACACGTGTGGAATCAAATTTAAATATCCGCCAATCCGGCGTATAATCGGCAAGTGAATCATAGCTGCGGCTGGAATCGAGCGGGTGCGCGTTCCAGGGAATGAAAATATCGACCTCCCGATACTTCTCGCTATCCGGCAAATCATACAGTGCCACGAGCACATTCTTATCCTGATAAATCCGCTCGTATGGCGAGCCGCCTACCCACTTGTCTTCATTCGTATAGCTGGCCTTCGTTCCGGTGATGCGCTCCAGCATGAAACTGGGATATTCCGGGAAGAACATTCCAAGCTCCGTTGCGCTCACGTACGGATTCAACCCTGTAATAATATTATTTGGCTTATCCGAATTGAACACGAGCGACCACGATTGCTGCTGGATCGGCTGCACGATGCCGCCCAGGATCGAGCCCAAGCAGTAGTCTTTCGTCATGTAATCGTATTTATAAACTGGAGCATGGAATTCCGAATCGTAAGTTGAATCGTAGATGCTCCACTTATTCATATATCGCAGCATTTGGCGGCCGCGCTTGAGGGAGAATTGCTCATAGGGAACCGAGCGATCCATCGCGATCTGGCGAATGATTTTGGGGCATTCGAATTTCGTCATCGCGGTGAACGCAACATCCGGCAGAAGATGACTCACCGAATCTTCGAAGAAATATTTCCCATACGCGGTAATCTCCGCCTTGCGCGGATCGATTGCGGCATCGTCGCCCACGCGGGAGTGCGCGCCGCAGTAGCAGCCATCCAGGTAATCGGCTGCGTAACTCGCCAGTTCGTATTCCACCATCATCTCAAACCGATGTCGGAGTGCAGGATCTTTTGTGTATTCCGCGAGCAGCAAAAGCGGCGTGATATAATAGTAGCCGTATCGTGGCGAGTCCCATTCTTCCTGGCCATAGCGCACCGTCTCATCGATCCAGTGATTGAGGTATTCCTTCGATTCGTCGTAAATCTCCTTCGACGATTTGCCCATGAACCAATCGGTGTCCGGCAAATTCGGCCACGCCTGGGACATGAGCAAGAGCGAGCCATAGTACATCAGGAAATGGTTCTCGGTATCGCCGCGATATGGCGTGAAATGCTTCCAGCACCACCGGATTTTATCCTGGTACGGCGGACGCAAAATATCCCGCGTCGCATAATAAAGCCCCGCGCAGCCATACATCCAGAACATATCGCCATAGGGCCGCGAAAGGAGCGTATCGAGTTCCCGGTAAGCCGCGGCGGTATCGCGCCCGGTACGGAGTTTTGCGGCGACGACGGCAAAGTCCCGTCGCACCGGCATCTCCGCAATCCGCGAAAGCACGAGCGATTTGGTGCGAGGGGATTGAGCGAACGTAGTACTGAACGCAAAGATGATGGCCACAAAAAGAAAGTAGCACAGGCGTTCTCGCCTGTGCGCCGGACTTTTAGTCTGGCTCCGGCCGCTGGGTCGGTGGGGGCGGACTAAAAGTCCGCCCCGCGGCCGAGAACGGCTGCGCCACTGCTCCTGGTAATACAATTTCATGGCGTAATGAGAAACGATTTGAGCGTCCAGATTTGGCGGTCGGGAAGATAGAAATGATGTGCAATTTCCACACCCTCGCCTAATCTCCCAAGTATATTTGTGTTCCCGATCATTAGGCAACAGGCAACGTCCGTGTCTTGCCTATCGATAGTGCTGTTCGCATAGTCGCTGCCATATTGCGTATATGCGACTTCGTTGGGACCACCTGTAATATCACCGTCCTCATCCTGACATACGCACCAAATTGGGTTCGATCCGCGCGGCTCCCGATATTTATGGCGTCGGCCGGAAAAACCATTAAGGCCGTCTCGCGAAATATATATGCCGTCTTCCGCACTTGCCGCAAACCACCATACGATCCTGTAATTCTTATGAGTTCTTTCGTCTGTCCGCAGTTTACCGATCCGCACTTTAATATCACGGACGTCCACAGGGCCGCCGACCGAGGATTGCCATCCCGTGTCTGTTTCGCTTCTCCAGTACAGTCCAGATTCTGCGCCTAAAACAAACCCCGCGAATCCCGATGAATCGGGCGCATAAATAACTCGTGAACAATATGGGGGATCAACTCCTGCCAAATAATTCCACGTCTTCCCTCCATCTTCCGTCCTCCACGGCCCGTGCGCAGTAGCGACATAAATCTCATTGGGATTTTTTTGATTAACAGCCACATCCATCGCCTCTGAGATGCGCCAATCGGTGAGCTGTTTCCAGTGTGCGCCGTAATCGGTGGAACGGAGAATGCCGAGTCCAGTAGCCTCGTAAAGAATGCGGCCTTTAGAGGAGTTGACTTCGTCCATAGAGTAGCACTTAATGTTATCCCATCCCAAGTGCTTCCACGTTTTGCCGGTATCGTCCGATTGATAGAGTCCGGACCCATTCGAGCTGCCGCCCAGGAAAGCGCCCGTACTGTCGTTCGCAATGGCACAGGCGAAGATGCGCAGGTGCTGCGCATGCACGGTGCTCGCGAGGAGTACAAGCAGAGTGAGAGCAAAAATCACGCGTGTCATTTATAATCTCTTGGAAAAGATGCCATTCCCGATAGGTTCCGATTTTCTATATAATTAAGAAATCCGAATCTGAAATAAATTGTCGCAGAATCTCCGTAATTTTGAATCCATGGGACGCCGCTTTATCGTCATCGCGTTGATCGCACTGATCCTGTTCACAGTGTATTACGTCTTTTTTCTGAAAAACCCGCGTGTGCAGTCTGCGAAGGAGACTATTATTATTATTCCGCCAGGAACGACCGTTACGGCGCTTACGGATAGCCTTTCCCCTCATCACCTTATTCGGTCTCGCTTTTCGTTCATGCTTGCTGCGCGTACGTTGGGTGCCGTGAAAAAGCTCCATGCCGGCATGTACCGCATTGCACCCGGGCTTTCGAACGTGAAGATCATTAGCCGGCTTACGGGCAGCGAGTATGCGCTTATCCTTCGGGCCACATTCCCCGAGGGAATTACGATGTATCGCGCCGCGTCTATTGCACATGAAAAGCTGGGACTGGATTCCACAATCTTTCTAAAATTTGCGAAGGATTCCGGATTTTTACACTCACTTGGGGTTCCCGATAAGGTAAAGACGGGTGAAGGTTACCTATTCCCGGACACCTACGAATTTATCCTTAGCGCCGATCCCAAAGGGCTGGTAATGCGCATGGTAAAACGATGGAAGACAATTGCTATGGATTCGATTTACAAGAAATCAAACGAGGCAACCCTATCCATCGAGCAGGTTATGACGCTTGCTTCCATTGTTGAAGCGGAAGCAAAGTTACCAGCGGAGCGCGATACTATCGCCAGCGTCTATCTCAACCGGCTGAAGATCGGCATGGCGCTCGATGCCGACCCCACGGTACAATATGGTTTGCATCTTACGAGGCCGATCACGCATGAGGACATTCAGGTTCCGAATCCCTATAATACCTATCTTAATTCCGGGCTGCCGCCGGGACCTATTTGTAACCCGGGTGCTGCCAGCATTCGCGCCGTGCTCGATCCGGCGCAAACGAAATACCTCTACTTCGTAGCGCGTCGCGATGGTTCCGGTGGCCATTATTTTAGCCGCACAATGGCAGAGCAGGAGCAGATGATTCGGAGATCGAATGCCAATGCCGCAGAGTGACACATGATGCAGTGCCTTCCTCAATGGATGAGTGAAACTTTTTGCTACAAATTGTTTTTGGCCTTATACTTTCTCATTCCACAGGATACCAATGCTCTTATACATAGTCCGCCATGGCGATGCCGATACGCCGGCTGAAAATGACGATGACCGCGAGCTTTCCCAAAAAGGTATTCGCGTTACTGCCGCAATGGCGAAGCTGCTCAAATCGGCGGAGTTCGATGTGCCGGAGATCATCGTAACCAGCCCCTTGCCGCGCGCGGAACAAACCGCCCGCATCATGGCCGAAGAATTTGCGTCCAAAGCTAAATTCGAAATCAATCCCGGCTTGCGGCCCGGTTCTGGACTCGAAAGCGCCATGTCCATCATTGCTTCGAAAAAAGATTCCTGTAACGTGCTGATGGTTGCAGGGCACGATCCCTTGTTCTCAAAGCTTGCCAGCGCTATTGTGAGCGGTACCGAGCAAGGGATCGAAATGAAAAAAAGCGCTGTGGCACTCTTTGAACTTACGCGCTATGATGTACCTGGAATGCGAGGCATACTAAGAGCATATCTGCCGCCGAAAATCGTGTAGAACCTGGATTACGCGGATTGGATGGATTTACAGGATTAATATGTGCGTCACAATCCCGGACGGTATCATCAGAGTGCGTTCCATCCACCGAATGGTAACGATCGAAGGCAAAAGAATCAGTTTACCGATTGATCACCACTGGAACGCTTTGTACTCCGGCACTGGAAACAATTCTAACATAATACGCGCCACTCTCCATTGGAAGCGTAAGTATTGTTGGCATAGCAGCATATATTGTTGCCGGAATTTGAGCACGTAAACTGCCGAGCATGTCGTACACATCAATCGAAACTCCTCCAATGGTTTCGTCGGACGTGATGGAAACCGTTCCGCTCGTTGGATTAGGGTTGATTCGGAGCAACGGCTTCTCTCCGAGATGAATCCAACGTGAAAGTATTGGCGCGGTGCAACCTTGTAAGGGGTAGATGGTTGCGGTAACAGCCGGAGGCGGAGAATACTCGCACGGGACCGCCTCCGTTGGAATTTCCACCGAATCGAAAGTAACCTGCGGGTTGAAAACAGTGTCGCTGAACACCTTGAATTTCGCATACGCTGTGACCGTACCGGGAGTGTCATTCCGAATGAGTAATTTCGAGCGTCCCGGCCACTGCTCACCAAGGAGATCTACCTTCGTTCCGAACCGATCGACGGAACTATCATATACGAGGTTTGGGAGTTGGTAATGCAATACCAGTTCTACATTTTCCGGATGAGTCAGTCCGAGAATCTTAATGGGGACAGCAACCTCGCCACCGATGGTGTCGGTTTTTACAGTAAGTGTGGATGCGTCGAAAGACAAAGCGTGAGGTGGCGCGCTATATCCACCCAATGTGGCGGATTGCTTTGTGCCATCCTCGAAGGTGACTACCAGCGTAGCGGTTTGTGGGCCGGGATTTTGAGAGGAGATTACCACTTGGATGGAATCCCGATTCCATCCAAGAATGCGATAGCTATTCGCATCCGGTCCCGTAATCTGTATGGAAGAAGGATCCGGCGGGCGGCAGCCGGTTCCCAATAGATAAATGGCGGAAGTAAGGGAATCGCAGCGTACGGTATCGTTGGCAAAGAGAGAATCAGTAGATAGAATTGTTGTGCTAAACGGCCCCGTATAGGAGGCAGAGTCTCCTCCGCCATTCGTGGTAAGCCAAATGGACCCGGTACTATCGGCTGCGAAAATGATGTTGTCATCCACAACGGCAATATTTCGGTTATCGGATCCAAGCGCCGGCCCGCCAATAGAATTCCATGTTTGACCTTTATCCATGGAACGGCGTATATTGTTCCCATCGACGGTTCCCACGACGATTGCATCGCGATTCGTCGCCAGCGCTCCGGAAAAATAAGGGGCAGGATGCGAGTCCACTTGATTCCACGAGATACCGCCATCATTGCTCACGAAAATTCCGCCCGTTCCGG
>JAKAIL010000186.1 GCA_021825235.1 Bacteroidota bacterium
AGGTTTTAGTAGGAATCATCGAAAGCGAATCCACGATGCTCTCTGCTCCGAAGACGGCTACCATGTGCGGCTCTACGGTGGGGTTCCCAATCAGCGCATAGCCATTTGCGGGTACGACTTCCAGCCGTGGCTCAATGGCAACCACTTTCCGTACAGCTTTTCCAAATTGCAGATCGAGCGAGTCTGGATCAACTTTGAGGACGTGCAGCTCGCTGGGAAGGATTGCCGAGTTTGCGATTTCATCGCTGTGGATCACAATACGATCCCCTGGAAGGACCGTCCGTTCGCTCAGATCGAATCGAAAGTCTGAATTCTTGGTGAAATTCATCAGCAGAATTTGCCAACCCGCGCCGCGCACGCGCGCGTGCAGATGTTCCGGCAATCCCGAAGCAAGCGCGAAGCCTTTGGGCGCTGTCAGCTTTACCGGCAAGTCCACATCCAGTTCGTAGGCCGCTGAAAGTTCCACATAACACCACAGCAGCGCAGAGAACAGGAGCGCGCCAAGAAAAATAAAGATAGAGCGAGCGAGCGTCAAAGGGCAATGGTGAATGCGGAATGATGAATGATGAAGTCAAAAAAGCAAACGTTCGGACTAATCATCTTCGCCGCTGCCTCCGTCCTTTGCAAGTCCCTTAAATACTTCATCGATGGTCTCAAAAGCAAACCCGCGCCCGGCCAAAAAAGTGTAAAGCTTTTGCTTTTGCCTTCGAGGATCGCGTTCCGATTGAAGGATGCGTGGCCAACGCTTCTCGGCGGCTTTGAACGCGCGATCCACGTCACTTTCATTAGCATTTAGCTTTTGAATCGTCTCTTCGATTATTTCCTTGCTCACGCCTTTCTGCGCAAGCCCAAATGCCAATTGCCGCGAAGAGACCGGCTTACGCATAAGCGTATCACTCACGAAGGATTGGGACCACACCTCATCGTTGATAAAATTGTATCCTTTGAGGAATTCGATCACGCGATGCGCGACTACTTCTGGAATATCTTCTTTTTCGAGCCGTTCGCGGATTTCCTTTTCGCTGCGGGCGCGATAATTCAGGTAATGGAGCGCTATGCGCTTGGCTTCTACTTCATAATCGAATTCGGTAATTTTTTCGAAGAGGTCTCGGTCAATGTAATCGCCCTTGCGAAGTCGGAAACGTTCTACGGTCTCATCGCACACACCGAAGGCAAATTCTCCGTCGAGAAAGATCGAAGCCCGGCGGGTATCGTTCTTCTGCCGCGCGATGGAGGTGATACAGCCTTCCATGCTCACCGTTCGATGGATGGCCCCATGCTTGCGAGCAGGAAGCGTGCATCGTATGCCTGTCTGTTCCGGAACGGACACTGGCCGTGCATCATCCGAATCATGGCTTCCGCCGAGTGGCTGCCTGCTGAAAAACGTATGGATGCGATATCCACGGGGGGAAGATTGCCGGGCTTGAGGGGGTCCGGGCAAGAAATTGTATCGCGGGCATGCGCGGTAATGTACGGCAGGGAAGCGATGGACGTATCACGGTAATTCAGCACGAGAAAATAATCGAACCCGTGCTGGCGTGTCAGTACTGCGCACCGGTACAGCAGGTAACGATTAATACGCGGCATATCCGTTGCCTTGTTGCCGCGGAAAGCAACATTCCACGCCGTGCTGTCCACTTGAAATTCCGAGTAACCGGTCACGGAATCCGTAGAAAAGGGGATGTACCGCGTTGCGCAACCGGCGATGGCAAGCCCCATCGCAATTGCAAGCAAGAGGGTGGTAACGTGAGCGTTCTTCATACTCCGCTATCGTTGAACCGTCGGTCCCATGACGCCCAGCATGGACTTCGCATCGAAGGCATTTGTGGCATTCGGCAGGCGAGCATGGCCAAACGATTGGATATTTCGCTCCTGAACATCCTTCGCATCCTTAAAATCGTGGTTCAGACCTTTCTCTTTTTCTCCTCGATCACTCCTCCTGCCGCCACGCTTCCGTTGGTAAGCGGACTCGCTTCGATGGAAATCCCCAGCTTCGTGCGGACGGCACCCTCGATTTTGGCGAAGGATTTTGCATCCTCTTTGAGGAACGCCTTCACCGAATCGCGGCCCTGGCCGATACGTTCGCCTTCGAAGGAGAACCACGAGCCGGACTTCTGGATAATATCGTTCTCGATTGCCACGTCGATCATATCACCCATTTTCGAGATGCCTTCGTTGTAGAGCACATCGAACTCGACTTCCCGGAAGGGCGGGGCAAGCTTATTTTTCACCACTTTCACGCGCACGCGGTTGCCGATAATTTCGGAACCGTCTTTAATCACATCCCGTCGGCGAATATCCAGCCGGACCGATGCATAGAACTTGAGCGCATTACCACCGGTCGTCGTTTCCGGGTTGCCATAGAGCACGCCAATCTTGGAGCGAAGCTGGTTCGTGAAGATGACTGTGGTGCCGGATTTGCCAATGACCGCCGTAATCTTCCGCATGGCCTGCGACATGAGTCGCGCGTGGGAACCCATTTGTGCATCGCCCATTTCGCCTTCAATTTCAGCGCGCGGTGTAAGCGCGGCTACCGAATCGACGACAATGACATCGAGTGCGGCGGAGCGTACAAGCTGCTCCAAAATATCCAGAGCCTGTTCGCCAAATTCGGGCTGGGAGAGGATCAGCTCGTCCACGTTCACGCCGAGCCGCTTGGAGTAGTTCACATCGAGCGCGTGCTCGGCATCGATGAAGGCTGCATTACCGCCGCGCTTTTGGGCTTCCGCAATAATGTGGAGGCAAAGCGTGGTCTTGCCGGAGGATTCCGGGCCATAGATTTCGATGATGCGTCCGCGCGGCACGCCGCCAATACCAATCGCTGCGTCCACCGAAAGTGAGCCGGTGGGGATGACGTCCACCTTCACGTGCGGTGCATCGCCCAAGCGCATAACGGAGCCTTTACCATGGTTTTTCTCGATTGCTTCCATAGCGATGGAAAGTGCTTTTTTGCGGGCGTCTTTGGTTGCCAGGTCTGGTGTCATCATAGAGGTTAGTTGCTGAAAATGATTAAAATTTGCGAGACGGTATCATTCAAACGGAGAAATCGAGCCGCCGTTCCCGGAATTATTACGCCGAATTCCGGTGCTGAAAGTAGCACTATGCTTCCAACGAAAGGCATGTCTAAATAATTCAGGGACTTCAAAGACGGTAAGGACGCCAAAGCAGACCTAACGGAAAAACAGCCTTAAGAAATTATGCAGCCATAGCTTCAGAACTTTCCATAGGCAATACTTCCGCCTGCTTCGCCTCCTTGCCCCTGACCACAATGCCTTCCTTCTTCAGCCGGACGCTCACGATTTTTGAGACGCCATCTTCCTCCTGCGTCACGCCGTAAAGCGCATCGGCGGCGGCCATGGTGCGCTTGTTGTGCGTGACCACGATGAACTGCGTGTTTACCGCAAAGCGCCGGATAATGGAGAGGAACCGGTCGATCGAATTATCGTCGAGCGGGGCGTCCACTTCGTCCAGGATACAGAAGGGCGATGGCTTTACAAGATAGATTGCAAAGAGGAGCGCGATCGCCGTCAGCGTTTTTTCGCCGCTCGAAAGTAAGTCAATGGAATGTGGCTTCTTTCCACGCGGCTGCGCCAGGATTTCCACTTGCGCTTCGAGCGGATCCTTCCCTTCTTCGAGGCTAAGGTTACAGGTATCGCCTTCGGCGAAAAGCGTGCGGAAAATGTCCTGGAAGTTCGCGCGAATTTGTTCGAACGTTGCGAGGAATTGCGCTGTCGCCGTCTGATTGATCTCCTCGATCATGTTCGTCAGGTTCTTCTGCGCTTCGGCAAGGTCACTTCGCTGAGTTGTGAGGAAATTCAAGCGTTCCGATTCCTTTTGGAACTCATCGTATGCCAGCAGATTGACCGCGCCCAAATTCTTGATCTTCTGCTTTAGCTCCCGTACCGTTTCGCGCGCTTCGCCAAAGTTGAAGGTATCTTCTTCGCTTTCCCTCTCCCCGAGGGAGAGGGAGTCTATCGCTCTCGTCCCGGCCCTCTCTGTAAGGGAGAGGGAATCAATTTCGAATTCTTCACGCGCGCGCTCCTCGATCTGTCGAAGCTTTTGTTCAAGTTCCTGAATCTTCATCTGAAGCTCGTGCGTGATGTTGATAGTCTTATCGTGCTCCTGGCGTTCTTCCCGCAACGCTTCGCGGTATTTATGAGCTTCCTCCTGCTTGGCTTTGCGAAGTTCCGCGACCTCATCGTGGCGGCCGGTGGCCGCAAGCAGTTCCTCTTCGAGGCAGGCGAGCATCGTTCGGAATTCCACCAGCTTTGCGGAATGTTCGATGTGATCAGCCTCCGCCCGTTCGCGTTCGCGTTCTCGCTGCTCGGCAAGTTGCGTGGCGTTTTGCACGGCGCGTTCCGTTTGCCGAGTCTCGCTTTCGATACGGGAAACTTCCGAAACCAAACTTGCAAACCGGACCTGCACTTCGGTCGAACGCTTCGATTCCTCTTCGAGTAATTTCTCGGCTTCCTCCACCACCGTTTGCAACTTCGCAGCCGCTTCGAGTGCTTCGCCATGCTGGCGTTCGAAATCCCTGACTTCGGCTTCGAGCCGTTCCAAGGGCTCTGCCAGAGGAAGACGATCATTGTTCAAGCGCAATTCTTCCGCCGCCAGCGACTCGCGCTGTTCGGTATTACGCTTTAACTCGTATTGCACTTGCCCGGCGCGGACCTGCACTGCACGCCGTGCCTCTTCGGCTTCGCGTACTTTGGCAAGAAGTGCTCGCACATCAATGGTTTCGAAGGTCCGGTTGGCTTCGGCAATTTCCCGCTCGTAGCGTTCGAGTTCTGCTTTCAGGTTCGCTACTTCGACTTCCAGTTCCCGAATCTGCTCTTTCTTGCCGATCAGGATTCCTTCCGTGCTCTTTTTCGAGCCGCCTTTTACGAAGCCGGCGCGCGTGATAACCTCGCCATCCACTGTTACGCAACGCGTAATGCTGGGAACCTGATCCAATAAGTCGAAGCCAGACTGAATGGAATCGACCACGGCAATCTCGGAGAGAAGCATCGTGAAAAGATCCCGGTATCGTTCGGAAAATTTGGCTAATGAGAGTGCGCTCCTCGCGTTTCCTGGCAAGGCCTGTATGTCATTGCCGTCCTTTCCGTCCACAAGCGAAGGTACCCTATCTAAAGCAATCAGTGTAGCCTTGCCTTTCTGGGAGTGTTTGAGTACATCCACGGCTTCGAAGGCATCCTTGCTGGAGGCGACGATGAGATAATTGGCGATTTCGCCGAGCGCGCTTTCGAAGGCCACACGGTATTCGCTCGCGCAATCGAAGGCATCGGCGACGGTGATAGGGTCGGTCGAAGCCCAGCCCGATTCTGACAAAAGGTATTGCGTTCCCTCGCCAGCGCCGATTCCTTGCTCGACAAGTCCGGTAAAGAATTCGATCTTCGAAAGCTTCTTACCAATTTCATTCTGGACGGTGAACGAAGCATTCTGCATTTCATCCAGTTTCGCTTTAAGGGCATCCTGTTTATCCTGCGCGGCAGAATGTTCGGCTTCCGCAGCCACAATCCGAGCCTCAGATTCCGAAAGTTCACCGGCGAGCTTGGCGGTTTCTTCTTCCAGACCAACGCGCTTTGTGTCCAACGAAATGTATTCGCCTTCGAATTTCGAGAGGCGTCGCTCGAGTTCGTCAATGCGGGCGCGGCGCCGTTCCAGATCGTTCGAGTGCTCGTTGCGCTTATTGAGCAGTGCATAGACTTCGTCGCGGGCGTTCTGTAAATCGGCTCGGCGCGCGCGCACAATCGCTTCGGCCTCCGCGCGGACGTGCTCTTTGGCATCTTTCTCTTCGCCCAGCGTAGCTCGATCTTCGGCGGCACGTTCGTGGGCACTCTTTAGCGTAGCAATGCGCTCCGCCAGTTCCACCTTTTCTTTCTGGAGCCGTTCGAAATCGGCGCTTGCGCGGACCTTCTGCTCTTCCAGCGATCGAATGCGCTCTTCGGTGGCAATAATCGTCTCGCGGGTCCGCTGAATGATCTCCGATTTTTCCTTTACTGAACGCTCGGACGATTGAAGCTGGCTTTCAATTTCGTTCTCCTCTCGTTCGAGGACATCGAGCAGGGCTTCATATTTCGAAAGCTCACCGGTAATGCGGTCGCGCTGCGATTCGACAGTGCGAAGCTCTTCGGAGAGGGGTTCAATACGAGCGGATGTTTCTGCATATTCTCGCTCCAGCAACTCGATTTCCAATGCGCGCAATTCCTGCGAAAACTCCGCGTGCTTCTTGGCTTTCTCGGCCTGGCGTTCAAGCGAGTTTACGGACTTGGTAACTTCTTTTACGATGTCATCCACACGGGCAAGGTCCGCAGATACTTCATCCAGTCGCCGCAGGGCTTCTTTTCGGCGTGCTTTGTATTTAGTAACGCCGGCCGCTTCTTCAAAAAGCTTGCGGCGTTCCTCGGTGCGGTCCGAAAGAATGGTCTCGATCATTTTTAGCTCGATGACCGAGTACGCGTTCGATCCCATGCCGGTATCCATAAAAAGCTCCGTAATGTCGCGCAACCGGCACTGGGCTTTATTGAGCAGATATTCTGACTCACCGGAGCGGAATAGCCGGCGCGTAATCGTTACCTCCTGGTATTCAGTCGGGAGAATGCCCTTGTTGTTTTCGACCGTAAGGGAAACCTCGGACATTCCGAGCGGCTTGCGCGTGCGCGTGCCATTAAAAATGACATTCTCCATCAAATCCGAGCGGAGCGTAGCGGCGCGCTGTTCGCCTAAGGCCCAGCGAATGGCATCCACGACATTGGATTTACCGCAGCCATTCGGGCCGACAATCGCGGTCATCCCCGGATCGAACTTGAGCAGGGTTTTCTGGGGAAACGACTTGAAACCGATTATTTCTAATTTTGATAAATACATTTCCTGAGTTGGACAGTCTTAGGCCGCTGAGCGTTGCCGCTGACAAAAACCACAAAGTCGCCGCGCCGTTCCTTATTTCTGAAGAATTGCAACTATAATTCCTCCCGTAACAATGACGAGAAGGATACCATAGCCATAAATTTTGGTTGGATAAATATCGAAGAGCACGCCCATGCCTTTGAGCGTTCGAGCATACGACCAGAGTATGATTCCGCCCACAAGTATGGTGGAAACAATTGCCATTGAGCCCGTCGCGTCCAGCCGGGGTAGTACAAGATCGTACGCCAGTAGAAAGCTAAGTGGCGTCAGGGACCATACCGCAATATTATAGGTGTCGCCCAACGAATACCGGCCGCGAACAAAAATGGCCCAGAATCGCAGGATAAGAGCTACTCCGACGATCATTACAAAAAGTCCTGCTGTACAAAAAATAATTAGCTCCGGGTATGTTACCTGAAGTCCAGCAGCAGGGCTATAGACAGAACCTGGAAGCAGGGCATGGAGATAACGCTCTGAACCCGGCATCAAACTAGATCCTCGGAGCATCGTTGCGACCGAAATTGCAAGCGAGCCGGAAAGCACAAAGGCCAGGAGAACTGTCTGTGAATTTGGAATGAGGCGTCGATCCCGAATATCGGCAAAAAAATTAAAGGGGCGCACAAGCGAACGTCCCATGTACTCACGGAATCGGCGGTCAAGGTTCATGAGCAGGAAGAGGACGAGCAGGAGGCCAAAGGTGTAAAGCAAAACACCGAGGTAGCCATCCGGCCGGTGTGTGGCGACGGCCTGCGCGAGAATGCGCGGATGCCATGTACAAAAAAAATCGAGTCTCACAGGAAGCGCCAGAGCTAAAGTCTTGCGAAAGAATTCGTACAAAAATACCGATTAAACTTCTCTTATACTTAGGATTCTCGCATTATGAATCAAAAACGAGGATTTTTTGAATTATGATTGAAACTTTTCCCACTTTTTCCCCTTTATACCCACGTAACATTAAGAATCAGGAATTGAGGAGGAAGAGTTCGAGAAGAATGTCGCAAAAATTCGAAATTTCAATCTCTTAAATTCATAATTCGAACGGTGCCGGAACAGTACGAACGGAACGATACGCCAAACATCCGCATCTCGCGGAACGGCTCGGTCACGCGCGTTGCAGAACGCGAGCGCGGAGCGCAATACATGGAGGTGGATCCATTTATCGACATTGCTCCGCCTGTTGGGGCTTCCTCGGTTCCCGCGACAATGAGGGAGCGACCGATGCCGAAACGGCTTTCGGAAGAAGTCCGCGAAGCAGCCGAAGCGGAGCAGCGTGCTCGCATGGCTCCGATGGAACCACCGGCAGTTCCGTCAAAGAAGCGAACGAGCAAACGAAAGCGAACGGAACCCGTTCAGCAGGAACCCGATCAGATTGCACTTCCGCTCAAAGCCCCACGCCCCAAGCCGGACTCAATGGTGCGTCAGCGGCAGGTCCTCGGATTCTGCTGCATTGTGCTTGCCATTCTTGTTCTTCTGGCGATCATCAGCTATTCACCGGATGATGCTTCGCGTGCGGAAACTCGAATCAGCGATTTAAAGATCGGA
>JAKAIL010000187.1 GCA_021825235.1 Bacteroidota bacterium
GGTAGGGATAGTTTGAGAATGTCATTCTCTCGAAAAGCCTGCCCTCGACCCGATCGGGGGCGGGAATCCAGCATCTTCGCCTCGCGGAACCCTTGGCTAACAGTCGAAGTTATGAAAAAAAACTCTCAAATCAAAGATAGGGAACTAAGGTGGTCGATTACGATTCCCCGCAGCCAATAGCTGCGTCCGAAAAAATCATGCGCGAAATTTTGGAGCACTGGGATGCGGAAGCCCGATGACTTCGCGCATCGCTCATTCGTATGCGTCCCGAACCACGAAAAGAAGAAATCGACGATGCCATTATCGCAACCGCCGAAAAAATGATCGAGAAGCCGGCGAAGTTCCAAAGCCTGCTGCACGCGCGGAGGTGGATGCGAATGGTAAGCAGAAACTGCATTAAGGATGGATGGCGCTTCGGGAACAAATTTCAAGAACTTGAAGATGCAGCGAAGGTGGAAGCGATCGACCATTGGCGCGTCGATTTCGAAGATGAGGATTTGAAGCAAGCCGCGCTTGCCTTGCTCGACGAGGATGATGCGGAACTATTACGGCAACACATCTCGGGACTTTCGATCACCGAGATCGCAGAACTAAAGGGAATAAAGCGAACCACGCTGCAAATGCGTTTTAAGAAAATCCATACGCTGCTGAAAGAGAAATTGAAATAATTTTGGATTGGCGTTGACTTTTTGCCAAGCTCAGGCGTAATGGTTGAAAAGGTCTACAATTGCGAAATAGAGTTATAATCGGTGCGGTGGCAACAGCAGCGGCACTTGGGGCGGGGCTATACTTTATTCGCTTTCACCCGACTTATGGTCGAAGCGGAGAACGTATGGTTGGGCCGAAGGCCGTAATGATTATCGATAACAAGAATGCGAATCTTGGGGACGTGGACTGGGGAGACACGGCAAAATATACGTACGTGATTCACAACAATGGGAGCGATACTCTGCGCATTACGGCAATACATCCATCCTGCGGTTGCACGACACCCTCTTTGGACAGCTACATCCTTCCCCCTGCAGGCAAGGCACATCTAACTGCCGCCTTCAACGCAGGGGAGCGAGCGTTCGGACCATTCGCTAAATCAATAACGATCTATTCCAATGCCGCACCCCAGGGAATGGTCGTCAAATTTCATGGAGAGGTTGTAATGCCGCGAACCCCCCATCGGGGAGTGATCGGCATTCAGGGAATCTTTTCGGGCCAATGTGCGGAGTGCCATGCGAATAGAGGGAACGGTCAACTTGGTAAACCTTTGTATGCTGCAGACTGCGCCATTTGTCATGGCGTGAAAACGGACGGGAAACCCGGACCTGATTTATTAACTATGCAGAAGCAACTGGCAGACACCGATGTGTACCGCACGATTCTCAATGGAAAGCCGGGAACCAATATGCCCGCTTTCGATTGGAATCATGGTGGCCCGTTGACAGGCCAGGAAATTCGAACGCTCTGCCAGTATATTCGAGCGGAACGTTCTAAATCGGGCATTGCAAAATCCGGTCTTTTTTAAAACTACTAAAGAGCAATGAGAAAAATCATTCTTTTGACGTCGGTACTCGCAGCCCTTAGTGCCTGCAAGACCCCTGCGCCAGTGGCTCCTTTAAATCGTGAACCACACGCATTAAGTATTGCCCCCGGCGTTATTATTATTAATACGGACACGCTTGCCGGGATGCTGGCCGCAGCGAACCTCGTGACAGAAAACCCGGGGGGTACGCACAGTCCCTCGGGCCCGAGTTGGACCACGTATTACACCGCTGCAGTGTTTTGGGATACGAGTCAGACGAATCTTAAGGCCAATGACGTCGAGCTTAATGGGATCTCGATTCCTCTCCAATCTGATAACTGGTACTACACGTCAAGCGCACAGACTTTCGGTACCAGCATGCACTGGCAGGTTACGGCAAACGATTCTGGAACCGTGCCCTCAATCGACACGACGATTTCAGCACCGAACATTTTCCACGTGACCTCTCCCGTCCCGATTGTCGATACTGTTTCGGTAGGTGTTGGCTTCACTTGCACGTACGGCAACCCGGGGACCGACTCGGTCAATATTTACATAACCTACGACTCAGTTGCAACCGAGGCGCTGGTCGATACTAGTAACCACACTCCTGAGCCAACGCCAGTCGAAACCGTCGTTCCGAACACTGGTTCCTTCACCGTTAGCGGGGCCATGCTTTCGGGATTTCCGACTTCCGGATTGTTGCGAGTATTTATCACTGCTTACAAGTGGGAAGAGGTTACTGTCAGCGGAAAAAAATATCTAGTAGCTGCGGTTAGCCGAGCCCGAACTTACTGCTTCCTCAAACCTTAATTTATCAGAAACATGAAACATTTTAATTGCACCCCTTTATTTATGTCAGGTTCGCGGCTCGTATTAATAGCTTTTCTTGCGGCTTTCACCACGATGGGGTACACCTGCACTGAATCGAGTTCGAGTAGCAGCGGTTCTGGTAATCCTCCCTGTCCTCCACCCTGCAAGGCCACATTAGATATATCTCTATGTAACTATTATCCCTTAGATAGGACGTGGGAAAAAGCCTTACCAAACAATAACGACCCCACTACGAAGCCAGACAATGTTGGCGACGGGAAATTAGTATATACCGTTCCGTGCAACCAACCTGCTGAGGTCGATATATGGGTCGAGAGCTCTTACGGTCCCGACAATGTTGATTGCCCTGGTCTCCCGAAGACTTACATCTTTGATGTTGTGCTTACATCGAATGAGTGCAATAAGCCGGTCTCGAGCTCGTTGTCAGAGACTTGCGGAAAATTCGTTCAATGCGATTAAGGTGCCGCGTTACAAAGAAAGGGTGCTGTGTAACTCCTGCACGCTCCTCACCTCCCGCTCACCCTTTCGCACCACGACTGGTTTGGAGCATGCTTTAGCTTGCTCCAATAGTAACGATAAAACCGTGGAGCAAGCTAAAGCATGCTCCACACCATTATAATGCCTGATGTAGTTCCTGAACACTCCGTACCTCCCGCTTGCCTTTGCGCATGGAACTGTTTACCGGTGTAGAGCATGCTTTAGCTTGCTCCATTAAACAAAAGAAGAGGAAGGGATAGTTTGATAATGTTATTCTAGCGAAAGCAGGAATTCAGGCTCCCGAATCGCGGAACCTGTGCTCAGCACACTGAGTTAACCTTAAATACTCTAAAGCTCAAGAAAGGGAACTAAGGTGGTAAACGATGATTTCCCCGCAGCCCGCAGCCCGCAGCCCGCAGCCCGCAGCCCGCAGCCCGCAGCCCGCAGCCCGCAGCCCGCAGCCCGCAGCCCGCAATAACTGCGTCCGATAAAATTATGCGCGCGATTTTCGAACAGTGGGACGCTGAGGGACGGTGGCTTCGCGCCACGCTCAGGCGCATGCGACCACGACCGCGAGAAGAGGACATCGACGACTGTATCCTTGCGATGGCCGAAAAATTATGGTACGATCCGCCGAGGTTCGAGAGCCTGCTTCACGGGCGACGTTGGATGAGGCTCGTATGCCGGCGATTGCTTCGGGATGGATGGCGATACAGTAAAAAATTCCGGGTGCTCGATGAAGCTACGGAACTCGAATCTATCGAGGATTGGCTCACTGGCTTTGAAGATGAGGATTTAATGCGTGCTGCGCTCGGCATGCTCGATGAAGAAAATGCGGAACTATTGGAACTATATATTTCTGGGCTTTCGATTACGGTCATCGCGGAGCTACAGGGCTTTCATCGCACCACGCTGCAAATGCGATTTAGGCACATTCACGGCTTCCTGCGAGAAAATTTAAGATAATTTGGGATTGGCTTTGACTTATGGCTAGGCTCAGGCGTAATGATTATAAGCGCCCGCTCAGTCGTCGAGCGGAGCATTTAAACTAATCATTACTAAATCACTTAGGAGACAGGAATGCAAAACGTCGTCTTTAAACACACCCATCTTATGAGATGGGCATTCGTTGCCTGCATAATTTCAGCATCAGCACTTTTTGTTCAATCTTGTAAGCAGCCTCAGCCGGTTCAGACGGTGGCGCCCACAATACCGCTTAATACGATCCCTTATGATGGCGTGTCGCTTTCGAGCATGGGGGCCGCGACGCTGACACAAAGCGGTTCCTCGATAACAGTTAGCCCGATGAATAGCGGTTCCGACGGTGTATCAACGGACTTTACCAACAAAACGGAGTGGTTGCAATATGGTAGAGTACCTTCCTTCAACATCGGCGACACGATGCAGGCCCGGGCGCTTGATGATTCAGTGATCAGCACTCTAACGATGAAGGCTGTGAACGACACAACTGTGAGCCTGCTACCAGTATTCACGTCGCAAACCAAGTACGTCTACTCCGTAATTTTACACAACGGCGCGACAGAAGTAGATTCGGTCGGCGGATTGACCTCATCTTCGAATCCGACGCTATTTTGTGTCAATGCTGTGCCCAGCAGGACATTCCAGAAGCATGCAACACCACAATATTGCGTTTTTACGAAGGACGGAGTACTAATCTTCACCAGTGACAATCTGACAGAGCCGGCTTGCGATTGGCGATACCATGACTCGGTGGCACACGTGGTTACTGACCCAAACGGTTCTGCCTTCAATGCAACACAGGTAGATATGCTTGAAACAGTGAGTGGAGGCTCGTATTCTTATCCTACCTTCAACCATATTCAGGAGGTGGGCAACTGCGACTCTCTCATAATAGACAGTGTTTACGTCAACTGAAGTCTGCCCAGGCAACAAAATGGCCGCAAAAACCCTTCAGACCGCCGCGGTCGTCTCCATAATGCTGCTTGCATTTGGAATCGCATATTACGCAGGCAGGCACATGGCCCGGGAGAGCTTCATAATTTCCGCACAAGATTCCGCTCTTGGCGGTGCGGGATCGGTGGCGGAGCAAAACTTTCGGGCTTACGGGCACAGCGTCCGCAACCTGGACATGCGGCGATGGCGCACCTTCGCGGCGGGCAAGGCGATCTTCGATCATCACTGGGCGTTGCGAATGCTCGCCCCCTACTACAATGCTCGTTCATGCTCGGCGTGTCACATCCACGACGGGGCCGGAGGAGCCCCCGGACTCGATTCGTCAGTGGTGGCTGAACTCATAGGCCCGGGGGTGACAGTTGCGAGCATTTATCGGCACGCAGAGGCTGGCGCCCCACCTGTTGGGACATGGTCATTCCGGTGGGAGTCCAACTCTGACGGCCTTGTCCGGCCAGATGTGCGATTTTGTCTTGCCGGAACAGCGTCCAGCTGCGGGGAGGCGGTCTCCCTGCGGATTGCGCCACCGCTCATAGGACTGGGTTTGCTGAACGCCGTCCCGGATAGCGAGATCCTCGCCATCGCCCTACTCGAAGCAGAGAACAACCCCGCGACCGCTGGTCTCGCACGTCGGGTCTGGAGCCCGCGGGACCAACGCCTCGAAGCAGGAAGGTTCGGCTGGAAGTCGAGTTCGGCCACACTCGATGATCAGATATCCTCATCTCTCTACAAGGAGATGAGCTTGACTAGTGGCCTCTCGAAATTAGGTCCCGTTGCATCAGGCTGCAGCCCCAAGGTCCAAGACAGCCTCTTCGACGCCTTGTCGCTCTATTGCCATCTACTCGCGGTCCCTGATCGCAGGAACCTCGGTAATCCGCTTGCAGCCAGGGGTGCAGTTGTATTCCGGCAAGTTGGCTGCGCAGGCTGCCACCGCGAAACACTGGTTACCGGGGCGGACAAAGCGTTTCCGGAACTTTCTTATCAAGTGATTCACCCCTACACCGACTTATTGTTGCACAATCTTGGAAAGGGCCTGAGCGATTCGCTTTCAGATGGCGAGGCGCCTGCCGCGGCCTGGCGGACTGCTCCCCTCTGGGGCATAGGGCTTCGCGAAACTGTCAACCCGAACGCGCGGTTCCTTCATGACGGCCGGGCACGCAACTTGGATGACGCAATTCGCTGGCACGCTGGCCAGGCACGTGCGGCGCGGCGAAATTACGAACTGCTATCGAAGGAAGACAAAGAGTGTTTATTAGAATTCCTGCGGTCGCTTTAATGGCGACAGCGTATTTACAACTAATCAGGAGGCATTGGATATGGAAGGGAAGCAATCCCCACAGTTAAGGGATATATTTCGCCAGATGTACGCGGATGCGATTCGCCTGCAGAGCGCGAAAATCGGGTCGGAGCACTTCGTTCTCGCCGTGCTTGCCAGGCCGGAAGCGAATCCTGGGCGTGCGATTTTAAGGAGCGGCACTAGGACGTCATCTTTGAAGAATGCACTCGAGGACTCGGTGCGTGGTACGGCAAATCATTATGACGGCGATGCTATCGTCGCCACCGACGATGCGGAGCTTGCGATGAAAGCAGCAAAACACGAGGCTGACCTGCTCAAGAGCAGCGAGATCGATCCTAATCACGTCCTTCTCGCCATACTTAGCGACACAGATGCTCCATGCACTTCGATCCTTGGCTCGTATAACATTACGTACGACTGGGCGAAGCGGGCGCTCTTCGAGGCATAGGTTGGCGTTTGTAATGTAGTGGTTATCGTCGAGGGGAAGCCCTTGAAGCGTTCGTGAAGCAAGTTCAAGCATGCTGCAGTCCCTCCAGCGTCCGGTGTAATTCCTGCACGCTCCTCACTTTCCGCTCGCCTTTACGCATGGAACTTATCGCGGAAACCACGCTGGCCGCGGCCGAGAGTGTGGTGATGAACGGAATTTTGTGCTCGATGGCCGCCCAGCCGATCTGGTACTCGGCAATACGGGAGATTTCACCGCTCGGTGTATTGATGACGATTTGCACCTCGCGGTTCTTAATGGCATCCACAATATTCGGTCGCCCCTCGCTTACCTTACGAATAGATTCAGCGGGAATGCCATGCTCGCGAAGGAATTTTGCGGTGCCGCTCGTCGCGATGATATTGAATCCGAGATCGAAAAAGCCTCGTATGACTTCGGTCGAACGCGCACGCTTATCGAGATCGCGGAGCGAAACGAAAAGCGTTCCCTCCGAGGGGAGCTTCATGCTCGCGCCAATGTGCGATTTAAGGATGGCTTCGCCAAAATCGGTTCCCACACCCATGACTTCCCCGGTCGAGCGCATTTCCGGCCCCAGGAACATTCGCACCCGTGGAAATTTCTCGAAGGGGAAAACGGACTCCTTAATCGCCACAAACGGCGTGGAGCGTTCAAAATCCTTTACACTCAGTTCCTTTAATGTCCGCCCGGCCATGACTTTAGCGGCAATCTTCGCCAGCGGGCGCCCGGTTGCTTTGGAGACGAATGGCACGGTACGGCTCGCGCGCGGATTCACCTCGAGCACATAAACCACATCGTCCTTCAGCGCATATTGGACGTTAATTAGCCCCACGACCTCCAGACCATTGGCAAGCATCCGCGTGTAGCGGACAATCTCCTCGTAATTCTTTTCGGAAATATAATACGGTGGAATGACACTGGAAGAATCTCCGGAATGAATCCCCGCCTCTTCGATGTGCTGCATGATGCCGCCAATGATGACGGTCCCTTCCTTATCGCGAATGGCATCCACGTCGAACTCGAATGCGTCTTCCAAAAAGCGATCGATGAGGATGGGATGGCTGGGGCTTACGCCGCGGGCATTCGCCATATATTCGGCAATGGCATCGGGGCGATAGCAAATTTCCATCGCACGGCCGCCCAAAACATAGCTGGGCCGCACCAGCACCGGGAACCCAACGCGCTCCGCAACGCGGACCGCTTCTTCGGTTTCGAATGCGGTGCCATACGGCGGGCACTTTATTTTAAGCCGGTCGATGAGTTCCCCGAACCGCTTGCGATCTTCGGCCACGTCGATCATGTCTGGCGTGGTTCCAAGGATGGGAACTCCGGCCGCTTCGAGCTGCTTCGCGAGCTTGAGCGGCGTTTGTCCGCCGAAGGTAACGATCACCCCATCCGGCTTTTCGTAGTCGAGCACGTTCATCACGTCCTCGAAAGTGAGCGGCTCGAAATAGAGCTTGTCGCAGGTATCGTAATCGGTCGAGACGGTCTCGGGATTGCAATTAATCATGATCGTCTCGAAGCCTTCTTCTTCGAGCGCAAGCGCGGCATGGACGCAGCAATAATCGAACTCGATGCCCTGCCCGATGCGGTTTGGCCCTCCGCCTAAAATCGCAACTTTCTTCTTCGGAGATCGAATGGATTCGTTCTCCTCTTCATACGTGGAATAATGATACGGCGTTTCGGCGGAAAACTCGGCGGCGCAGGTATCGACGGTCTTGAAAACGGGGGCTATCCTCAGTTCGAGGCGCTTTTCGCGAACGGCTTCTTCGCTGACGCGAAAAATTTCGGCCAGTT
>JAKAIL010000188.1 GCA_021825235.1 Bacteroidota bacterium
TTTCAACGCGCTCATCATCATTGCATTGGTGCCGCTGGCGCTCAAGGGAATTAAATATCGGCCCCTGGGGGCCGCAGCCGTATTGCGCCGGAATATCTTAATTTATGGCGTGGGCGGCGTGATTATTCCATTCATTGGAATTAAAGCAATCGATCTCATTGTATCGGCATTCGGAGTTTGACGTATGACCAAAACTATTATCACTTCCATCCTTCTGACCATCGTGCTTACGGTGCTCGTGGGAATTATCTATCCCCTGGCCATGACGGGCATTGCGCAACTGGTGTTTCCGAAACAAGCGAATGGCAGCCTTATCTATCGCGGCGATAGCGTCATCGGCTCGGAACTTATCGGCCAGCAGTTTGCCTCCGCGACATTCTTTCGCTCGCGGCCCTCGGCGGCGGGCAATGGCTACGACGCCGCAAATTCCGGCGGAACGAACCTCGGCCCCACCAGCAAGGCGCTCAGGGACCGCATCACGCACGACCGCGATTCGCTCCGCAAGCTCTATCCCGAACTGCCGGATACGCTGCCCTCCGACATGCTGACCACCTCCGCCTCCGGACTCGACCCGGACATCTCCCCCGCGAACGCGCTGGACCAGGCGCCGATCGTTGCGAAGGCCACTAATCTACCGCTCGACACGGTTCTTGCACTTGTGCGGAAGCATATTCAGGGGCGCGATCTCGGGTTCCTCGGAGAACCACACGTAAACGTGCTGGAACTCAATCTGGATTTGTTGAAACATATTCCAAAGCAATAGTTGGTGACTGAATCCCTCACGGTTGAAGATCTGCTTCAGGAGATAACGTTCTCGGAGGAATCCCCGCTCCGGATTTATCTGGGCGCGGCGCCCGGCGTCGGAAAGACGTACCGCATGTTGCAGGACGGCAACGCGCTCAAAGCGCGTGGTGCCGATGTCGTCGTCGGCTATATTGAACCGCACGACCGTGCCGATACGATGGCCCAGATCCGGGAACTCGAAGTGATTCCGCCCAAAACGATCGATTACCACGGCCATCCAATGCGGGAAATGGATACGCAGGCGGTCATCGCGCGAAAGCCGCAACTCGTGCTGGTGGACGAGCTTGCGCACACCAACGCTCCCGGCTCGGAGCACAAAAAGCGCTATGAGGACATCGAGGACATTCTCGCGGCCGGCATCGCCGTCTTCAGCACGTGCAACATCCAGCATTTGGAGAGCGTCCACGATATGGTGGAGCGTATGACAGGCGTCGAAGTGAAGGAGCGGGTTCCCGATACGTTCTTTGGACTCGCCCGCGAAATGATCATCGTGGACGTTACTCCCGACGAGCTTCAGGAGCGAATGCGCCAGGGCAAGATTTACCCGATGGAGCGCATCGAGCACTCGCTAACGAACTTTTTTACGCAGAGCAACCTCAGCATGCTCCGGGAGCTGGCGCTCCGGGAACTTGCCAACGATGTCGAACAAAAGGACCGAGGCAAACGCCATGAGACGAATACGCCCGGCACCGCTGCGAGCGGCGAGAAGGTGCTCGTCGCTGTGCCCTCCAGCGATTGTGCAGCTCGGCTCATCCGTCAGGGTTCCCGCATTGCCGGACGCATGAACGCCAAATGGATTGTGGCGTATGTGGAAAAGCCCGATTCGAAGCTCACGGAGGCGCAGGAGCAGCAGCTTCACGAGTCCTTTACGCTCGCACGCTCGCTGGGCGCGACCGTCGTTCAGCTCTCGGGACGCGAGATTGCCAGCACCATCCTCGGCTTTGCGCGGGACGAAGGCATTACGCAAATCGTCATGGGCGCAACGCGCCGCGCGCTATGGAAGCGCATGGTGTCCCGCTCCACCGTAGGGGAACTCTTGAAACAGGCCGGAGAAATTGGCGTGTATGTCGTGCCGCTAAGAGCAGAGGAGGCAGCCGCCACTCCGGTTCCCGCCCTGCCGTCCGGGCAGCCCGGCGTGAAGCGACCGTTGTTGCTCACGGACCTCGTCACGCCGGAACGAATCCTCGCCAATCTCCGGAGCGTCGCGACCGTCGAGCAGACCATCGGCATTCTCATGGACCATCTCATCCAGCTCGACCACGAACTCGCGCCGCGCCGCGCCGAAATCCTCGAGCTTATCATGCGCCGCGAGCGCCTCATGAGCACCTTCCTCGATACCGGCATTGCGATCCCACACTCCGCCGGATTCGAGGGAACCAGCGACATCCACGCCGTCATGGCGCTCACGCCGCAGGGCGTGCAATCGCTCGGCCGTGACCAAAAGGCCTTTATCGTCGTCATGTTCCTAAGCCCGGAAGTAGGCCGCGCGAACCACCTGCAGTTTCTGGCGGCCATTGCGAAAGTCTTCATCGATAAAACCACCACACGCGAAATCGCGGGTTCCCTTACCGCCCAGGACGCCTTCGACCTCATCCGCCGACTGGAACTAACCGGACGCGTTAGCTAAACCGCCCTGCGACTGGCCAAAGCACAACGAGCACGGCGATATGCGGCAGCACTAAACACCCCAGCTAAAAACCCGAAATCTCCAAACACAAATAAAAAAGCGCCGGACGAACCAGCGCCAAGGCCGCATGATCGCTCATGCGTACGCCTGTAGAATCATCTTTACTATGATGAGCTTTCAGATTGTTATGCAATGAGACGAAAAATTTCGTAATTTAGGGGGGAAAGTGATAGGCACCAAATAAAAAGCCCCGCCGAGGCGAGGCAGGGTTAGATACCCACGGAATAATCCATACTTACTGTGATAAGCACAGATTGTTTTTTCGATTTTAACACATAACGAATATCATTCAAGAGAGATTCCAATGAAAAGAAGGCTGGGGCTAGACATCGGCACAAATTCCATCGGCTGGGCCCTAATTGATATTGACGGCACCCGTAAAAGCCTGTTTGATTTCGGGCAGTATCTATTTCCGATGGGCCGTGACGATAGCAAACAGGCCACGAAGGCTGAGGAGCGCCGGGGTTACCGCGCTGCCCGCCGAGGTTACATGCGGTATCGGCTCAGCCGAGACGGCACCTACCGTGGCCGTGTTCCCGGATTAATTCCGCTTCTTTCGCAAGACGGAATGATGCCGCCACACGTGGTGCTGGAGGTTTCGGGAAAAAGGAGGTTCATCCTTGACGATAAAAGCCTGTGGAAGATACGATCGAACAGAGAGCGCGACACAACTGCTTTCGACGAAGTGTTTGACCAGACAGCGTTTCTCTATACGCTTCGTGCAACCGCGCCCGTGCAGGAGATTTCGCTTCAGGAGCTTGGTCGCCTAATGCTATGGTTCAATAAGCGACGTGGATGGCGCAAGCTCAAAGGAGAGTCGGACGAAGCTCGCGAAGGCTCAAGCGAAGCAGATGAACGCAAGAAAGCGTTGAGCGCAATGTCCCAGTTAGCGGAGCGGGTGCATCATGTTCAAGGAAGAACACTCGGGCAATATCTTAACGAGTTGCGCATCCAGGCAAGGGATAAGGGCTGGAACTCCATAGACGACAATGTGAAATCACTCCGGCGCCGATATGTTCACCGCGATCTGTATGAAGAAGAGTTCGATGCTATTTGGCGCGAGCAGGCAAAACACCATGCCGTGCTCAACGACGAAAATCTTCGAACAACCATCAAGGACAGAATTATCTTCTATCAACGACCACTAAAATCGCAGAAACACCTGGTACGTGAATGTTCGATGTTTCCACCGAAGAAGTGCATCCCACGCTCAACGTTGCTCTACCAGCAATTTCGAATTCTCCAGCAACTAGTGAACATACGGCTTCCGGGTAATGAGCGGCTGACCGTGGATCAAATCGGTGAACTTTCTGCCCTTTTGGAAGAGCAGGACGAGATGTCGCTTTCGGAACTTAAAAAGCATGTTGGGCTGAAGCATAACGTGAAATTCTTTGAACTTCCCCGAAAGGAAGGCTCTGAAAAGGAAGCGGACCGAATCATCGGAAATACTACAAGGGCCAGGCTCATTGCAGCTTCAAGTAGGGAATTCATCGATAGTTTGAACTCAGAAGCTCTGAACCATCTTATCCACGCAATTCACGCCACCAAGGGCGGGTACGAAGTAAAACTTGCGGTGTACCTGCAGTCAGGGAAAAATCGGGAAGGTAAGATGAACTCCATCGGACCTATCCCATCAGAATTTGTTAAGCCACTTTCGAGCGTTGACCTTGAGCCGGGTTATGGGCGGTTCAGCCAACGAGCAATACAAATGCTGCTACCCCGCATGGCAATGGGCAATACCCTTACAGAAGCGAGAATTGGGCTTCGAGATTCGGGGATACTTAAGGAACGAACACTACCAAAAGCAGAGATTATCTCCCGAAAGGACGCACTTGGAAGAGATTCCCTCTCGCGACTGCCGAACCCCGTTGTGCGACGTTCACTTGGCGCGATGATCCGTTTGGTTAACGATATTATCCGCCGCTTTGGCCCAATCGACGAAATTCACATCGAGCTCGCCCGAAATGTCGCGATGACTAAGAAGAAGCGTGATGAGTACGTCGAATCCATTGAAGCGCGTCGCCAGAAACGCCTTAAAGTCAGGAATGAATTGACAGACCTTGGTGTGCCCGACTCGGAACGAAACATATTAAAATATGAACTTTGGGAAGAAGCCGGAAAGCTCTGTCCGTACTGCAACCAAACGATCAGTTGCGGCATGCTTTTTCAGCACGGGGAAGCCGATATCGAACACATTCATCCCTACATCGTGGCGTCGGAACGAAACCGCAGGAAGAATCTAACCGTCGCACATGAACACTGTAACCGGCGATTGAAGGTGAAGCGCAACCCATTCGAATATTATGTCGATCGTAAAGAGTGGGATGAGTTCAGGAAGCGAATCGAAGGGAACAAGAATTTTTCGAAGGCCAAAAAGCGATGGTTCCTCCTAAAGGAGACACCCGCAGGGCGTGCCCCGGGACAAGAGGCTGATACGGGAACAATTGCTCGTCTCGCTGTTGGGCTGCTCAATCAGCTTGATACGCTTCAAAAGCCTGTGTGGAAGATTGGAGGCGGTTACACCGCGAAGCTTAGGTACGAGTGGGGTCTTAATTCGTTGCTTCATCCCGAAGGCAGAAATATTAAGAACCGAGATGACCATAGGCATCATGCGATTGATGCCGCGGTAATTGCTGTGGCGGAGCCATACATGGTGGAAACGATTGCTTCCTCCGAACCCTCGGAGGAAGAAGCGGATAGACCCAGAAAATATGGCATTCTTCCTCCTTCTGGACTTTGGAATAGTGTAAAGCGGTTGCTAAATGAAGCTCTAACTGTGTACCAAGCACAACAGCGGCTAATTTCTAAAGCCAAAAATAAGCACTACACGCGAGATGCTCTTGGACGGAAAGTCCAAGTAAAGAGTTCCAAACAGTCTTTCTCCGTTCGTGGCCCACTGCATGATAACACCTATCTCGGAATTCGACCAGATGGAAACGGCGGTTTCGTTACGGTTACAAAATACGGAAACAATCTTCGAAATTGGATTGGATCTCGAAGCACAATTGAAACAGTTCGGTCGAAACTTTCATCTGTCTGCGATCGAACTATAAGGGAGAGGCTGATGGAGCTTGTGAATCACACCAATGCAAAAGACGGCTTCGGTGCTGTCAAATCATTGCTTGGAAATCCTGACGGTGTTACGCTCCAATGGGCGGACCCACAAGGGAATCCGAAACGTGTTCATCTAAGGAAAGTATTTTGCAAGGGAAGTGCCTTGAAAACGAGCGACGGAACATACGTTCGCGTTCGCAAGCACTTTGACACAACCAAGGACCGCTATGACTATGCGCTCTCGAACAATAACTACTGTGTATTCCTATATGGTCCGAATGCGAAAGGCAAAAGCGAAGCCATTCCCTTGCCCTTTCATCGTGCTGTGGAACTCAAACGATATGGCAGCCCGCTGGCCCCCAATGAGTTCAAGGGACAAAGATTCCGGTATGTACTGAGGATAGACGATATGGTTTTGTCTAATCCTGAAGATATGGATGCAGCTGCACTAAAAGCGCTTTCCAAAGATGAACTATTCAAGCGATTATACGTAGTCCGCAACACCACACTCGAACCTCGAGTTATTATAGACCGTCATCATTTAGCCGATCCCAAAGTTCAAGGAGAAGACTTTGAACGGCTAAGTCCCCGAAAACTAAAGGCTGCGAAAGCTTTGCTTTCTCCAAGTGGTGAAATTCTTCGTGTTTTCCCATGATCCGCCGCACCCTCTATTTCGGCAACGCCGCGTATCTCTCGACGAAAGACAATCAGCTTATCGTCGAGCGCGATACCCCCTCCTCTGAAAGAGGAGGGGGCAGGGGGTGGAGTTATGGGGAGGAGGTGGAGAGCTCCACCCCCCGGCCCCCTCCTCTTTCAGAGGAGGGGGTGTACCGAGTTCCCATCGAGGACATCGGCGCGATTCTGCTCGATCATTGGCAGATTACCATCACGCAGCCGCTGCTCTATGCGCTCATGGCGAAGAATGTCGCAGTCATCGGCTGCGACGAGCGGCACATGCCAACAGGAATGTTTTTGCCTCTCGCGGGGAGCGGTGTCCAGCCGGAGCGGTTCAAGTATCAGCTTCGCGCCACGAAGCCGATGCGGAAAAATTTATGGGCTCAAACGATCGAGGCGAAGGTGCGCAATCAAGCTTCGCTTCTGGCGCTCTCCGGCAAGCCATCGCCCAATATGCTGAAGTGGTCATCGGATGTGAAGTCCGGAGATGCAGGTAACCTCGAAGGGCGCGCGGCGGTCTATTATTGGGGGAATTTATTTCCGGAGGCTCTGAACTTCAAACGCGACCGTTATGGCGAGCCTCCGAACAATCTGCTCAATTATGGCTATGCCGTCCTTCGCGCCATGACGGCGCAGGCGCTCGTGGCGAGTGGAATGCTTCCCACGCTTGGAATTCATCACCGCAACAAGTACAACGCGTATCCGCTTGCGGACGATATTATGGAACCTTACCGGCCGTTTCTCGATGCAATCGTCCTGGAGATTGTTCGTAATGGTGAGGACTTTACGGAGTTATCGCAGTCGATCAAAAAGCAATTGCTTTCGCTGGCAACGGTCGATGTGGTGATGCGCCAAAAGCGAAGGCCGCTTCATGTGGCAATGCAGCTTACTGCCGCTTCGCTCGCATTTTGCTTCTTAGGCGAACGCCGGAGAATCCTCTATCCTGAGTTCCCGTTTGGAACGGAACCCAACTCGCCTGCGCTCCTCCGCAACTGGCGGACGAATCCCCCCTCCTCTGAAAGAGGAGGGGGTTAGGGGGTGGAGTTTTTCGAGGATGAGAAAAGATCAAACCCAAACAAAGGCCCGGCGTGGACTGCGGAACAACGCCATGTTCACCGAGCGTATCTTGTGGTACAGCTTGCGCGGTGCGCAGCTCGATGGCCGGAAGTTCACTCGCCAGAAGGGAATCGGTCCATACATCGTCGATTTCTATTGCGCGGAAGAAAAACTCGCCATTGAATTGGATGGGTCGGTGCATGAGGATCCGAACGTTCAGGCGCGCGACCAGGCACGTCAAGTTTATCTCGAATCGATGGGGGTGCGTGTGATTCGTTTTACGAATGAGGAATTTTTGGAGAATGGCGATGCAGTAATTGCAAGTATCCGTTCGTCCTGGGCCGGGAGAGAGCGGGCATCCATTGTTCGCCCGGAGCGAGCGCGAAAAAAACGGGCGCCGGAGCATTCTGCCAATCCCGCCGCTCCACCCCCCAGCCCCCTACTCTTCCACTCCGTTCCAGAGGAGGGGGAATAATGCAAAACTCACGCTTTAACGAATATCGTACCTTGTGGACAGTCGTTCTTTTCGACCTGCCGGTCAAAACGAAGAAGGACCGGAAGGAATATGCAAAGTTCCGGAAGTCGCTTCAAAAAGATGGCTTCGAGCTCTTTCAATTTTCGACCTACATTCGGCACTCGTTTAGTCGCGAGAACGCGGACGTGCATAAACGTCGCGTAAAATATGCCTTGCCGCCGAAAGGCAAGGTTGGAATCCTCACCATCACCGATAAGCAATTCGGACTGATGGAATTATTCGAAGGTCAGTCGCCGGTCGAGTCCGACCGCCCGCCCCAGCAACTCGAAATGTTCTAAACTCCCCTCCTCTGGAGCGAAGCGGAAGTATTCGTTAACTCCCCCTCCGCTGGAGCGAAGCGGAAGTATTCGCTAGCTCCCCCTTCTCTGGAGCGAAGCGGAAGTATTCGCTAACTCCCCCTCCTCTGGAGCGAAGCGGAAGTATTCGCTAACTCCCCCTCCTCTGGAGCGAAGCGGAAGTATTCGCTAACTCCCCCTCCTCTGGAGCGAAGCGGAAGA
>JAKAIL010000189.1 GCA_021825235.1 Bacteroidota bacterium
GTTCGCTTGCTTCGAGAGAGACTAAAATTTCGCGTGCCCGGTCTATTACTTCGGATGGAATTCCGGCCATCGCAGCCACTTCAATGCCGTATGAATGGTCGGCAAAACCCGGCACGATCTTATGCAGGAAATGCACTTTGCCCTCCGCCTCGCGGACTTCCACTTTCAGATTGTGAATGCGCGGATTGCGGTCCGCCAGGGCATTCAACTCATGGTAATGCGTGGCAAAGAGCGTTCTCGCACCGGCCAGATTATCGTGAATATATTCGGCAATGGCCCAGGCAATAGAAATCCCATCGAAGGTGGAGGTTCCGCGGCCCAGTTCATCGAAGAGGAGCAGGGAATGTTTTGAAGCGTTGGCCAGAATATTCGCCGCCTCGTTCATCTCCACCAGAAAGGTGGATTCCCCACTCGAAACATTATCGCTTGCGCCCACGCGCGTGAAGATGCGATCGAGGATAGGAAACGTAGCTCGTTCTGCAGGAACGAAAGAACCCGTATGGGCAAGATACGCAAGCATACCCGTCTGCCGCAGGTACACGGACTTACCGGACATGTTGGGTCCGGTGATGATAAAGAATTCGAACTCGTCCGGCGTAAAGGTAACGCTGTTGGGCGTAAAGC
Source organism: Bacteroidota bacterium (assembly GCA_021825235.1). Classification (GTDB taxonomy): domain Bacteria; phylum Bacteroidota; class Ignavibacteria; order Palsa-1295; family Palsa-1295; genus PALSA-1295. Next base: position 625 of record JAKAIL010000189.1, read on the forward strand.
GTTCGCCCACCGGCAGGAGCTTTTCCACGACCGGATGCCTGCCCTGTTCTATTGTAAGCTCGCCCGTTTCGTTAAAGGTGGGACGGTTCCAACGGTGCTTCGTTGCAAGAACAGAAAACGTGGCGAGGACATCCAGCACGGCGAGCGCTTCTGCAGTACGTTGGAGAGGAGCGGTATCCTGCAGGATGCGTGTGCGGAGTGCTTCCGCCATTTCGCGCTCGATGGTCTGCATTCGTTCCTCGGCCCCTAAGATTTTGGCCTCGTAATCTTTGAGTTCCTGTGTAACGTAGCGTTCGGCATTCGTCATCGTTTGGCGACGCTCGTAGTCGGATGGAACTTTCGATTGGTTGGCCTTCGAGACTTCGATATAATAGCCGAACACGTTATTGTAATCCACCTTGAGCGTGGCAATGCCGGTCCGCGTGCGCTCCCGAGCCTGAATGTGGGCAAGTCCTTCGCGGCTGTTGCGGGTGAGCGCACGAAGTTCATCCAGTTCGGCATTCGCGCCGTCCCGAATAAGGCCAAGATGCGCGATAGTTGCCGGTGGCTCTGGCGAGATCATGCGGTCCAGTTCTTCCGCGAGTTGTGGAAGTGGCTCGATCCCGGAAAATATCGCACTCAAAATTGGGCCTACCCCTTTTGTCATTAGCGTCCCCTGGGTCGCTTGCCCCAGCAGGCCCTTTATTTCCGGCAAATGCCAAAGCGAGAACTTCAGCATGAGAAAATCTCTCGGCGAAAGGATGCGCGCGCTGGCGAAGCGGCCCAGGAGACGTTCGAGATCTCCAAGTTCGGCGAGTTCCGCACGCAGCTTATCCCGCAGTTCCCGCTCGGTGGAAAGCATTTGCACAGCATCCAACCGGGCTTCGATGCGCTCTTTGCTCCGTAGAGGTCGGGCAAGCCAGGCGCGAAGCAGTCGCGCGCCCATCGGAGTTACCGTATCGTCGAGCACCGCGAGCAGCGAAGCGTTCTTCTCTTCGCCCATCAGGGGAGCGAAAAGTTCGAGGTTGCGGCGCGACGTTTGGTCGAGCGTAAGATATTCGCCGGCATCGTAGCGCGAGATGTGAGTGAGGTGCGAAAGGCTGGCTTCCGAGCGCGTTTCGCGGAGGTAATCGAGCACCGTACCGGCGGCCACCATACCAATGGTCAAGTCTTCAATGCCGAAACCTTTGAGCGAAGTCGTCCTGAAATGCTGAAGGAGGAGTTCCCGCGCCGTCTCTTCGTGGAAAATCCATTCTTCTCGTTTGGTAATAGAAGGCTTGTGCGAGAGCGCGATGAAAAACGGTGCGAGTTCGACTTTGCTCACATCCTTGCGTGCCACAAGCAACTCCGAAATTCCGATCGCATCCAGATGTTCGCTCAGCCGATTCTCCGGAATCTCGCCCGCAACGAATTCACCGGTCGAAACGTCAGCATAAGCAATCCCAGCGGTCCCGCCTTGCACCACGATTGCCCCCACATAGGTATTCTTCGAAGTTTCCAACAGCTTTTCGCTCGTCTGGACGCCAGGCGTTACCACTTCGACTACATCCCGCTTCACAATGCCTTTCGCGAGCTTGGGGTCCTCCAACTGTTCGCACACGGCAACTCGATAGCCCGCGCGGATCATTTTTGGCAGATACGCATCCAATTGATGGTGCGGAAACCCAGCTAAATCCACTTCGCTCGCCGAGCCATTGCCGCGCTTGGTGAGCACGATGCCGGTTACTTTAGCGGTGGTTACGGCATCCTCGCCGAACGTTTCGAAAAAATCGCCCATCCGGAAAAAGAGGATCGTCTCCGGATACTTCGCCTTGATCGAGTGGTATTGCTTCATAAGCGGCGTAAGCTTCTCGGAGGCCGCGGATTTCTTTTCGGCCGCACGCTCTGCCACTACGGATTCATCCTTCATAATTCAACTTTCCTACTTCAAACTTGCCCATAGGTGCCCATCAACCCTTATACTAATATAGTTAATTTCCGGCCAGCACTCAAAATAATTGTATATTACTCGCCACAAGATGAAAACGTTAGGCATTCTATTTTTGCTCGGCCTTTCTGCCGGCGTGCGGGCACAAGGAAGTGTGCAGCTCGGCGTCAACATCTCTGGCTCCGGAGCCTTTGTCAATATGATGAATGAAACGAATCGCTATGTCCATGCGTCGGCGTTCGATACGCTCGGCTGGCCGGAAAGCGATTTCGATCTCGTGCTTGCCGATAATAGACCCGTGGCCGAGTGGGCCGGTCAGATCGACGATCCCGAGGTCTATCGCATTGACATGGAGGGGACATATCATTGTGCTTTCCGCGGACTTGCCACGGTCACCATCTCCGGCAGTTCCGCGCAAATCCAAAACCAGCGGTATGATACCGCTACGAATACGACCACGTACGATATTATCGTTCCATCGGTGACGGGAACGAACTACGGGTTCCTCTATGAAACCTTCAAGAATACTCATCGCGGTCTTGCGGCGCCCTCGAATACCGGCCTCACCGACATCAAATGCATGCGGCCCGGTTATGCGCTTTCCACGACGCAAATCTTTACCAACGACTACCTTCGTCTGCTCACGTCGGCCAATTTCGCGGCATACCGTTTCTATCCGGTCGAAAACATTTGGGATGCGGAACCGATATTCCCCGCGGTCACCAAGTGGTCCGACCGCAAGCAGCCCGAGGACGCGTCCCAACTTACGATGAAATCCCTGAATGGCAAAGCGGATGGCTGGTGCTGGGAGTATATCATCCAGCTTGCGAATATCCTGCAAAAGGATATATGGATTAACATTCCCATCTCCTGCGATTCGGAGTACGTCAGCCATCTGGCGAGGATGCTGGATACTTCGCTCGATCCGGCTATCCATATCTATGTGGAAAACAGCAATGAGGTCTGGAGCCCTACGCAGGCTACGCATGGTCCGTACAATGCGGCCGAGGCGAAATTCTATGGAATTACGTTCGACGAGAACTATGCGCGCCGCACGGTGGAACTCTCCCGGTGGTTCGCAGATGTCTTTGGCGAGCCGGCCATCAATCAGCGGATTCGCGTTGTGCTCGGGGCGCAGCAATATTATAGCGCGCGCTCCGATGTCCACCTGGCCTATATCGACACGGCGTTCGGCCCGCCCGGAAATTTTATCTATGCGCTCTCCTCCTCCCTCTACTTCGGCTCGACGCAACCGGATGGCGATACCGGCGCCATCGTTGCCGGAATGCTTGCCGATGTAACCGCGCAATTGGACAGCGCTACGAATGCTGCGTACCGGCCAAGCCTCTTTGCGCGTGCCAAAAAGTGGGCGCTTCCGGGCGGCTGTGTTTCCTACGAGGGCGGCCCTTCGGTTCCCGCCGGCGGGGACACGGCGCATTTGGCCAACCAAATCGAAGCCAACCGGAGCTACGCCATTCAAGCTGCGATCGAGAAGAATTACGAGGATGGCTGGTTCGCGATGGGTGGAGGACTCGCCTGCTACTTCACGCTCGAATCCGGCTATAACCGCTACGGTTGCTGGGGCATTACGGACGATGTTGCGAAACCCGACCGCAATTTCAAAATGCAGGCGATTCGCACTATCGTTGGTTCCGCTGCGGTAAATGAGACCATGCCTGATACGACTGTGCCACTTTCGATTTCTCCCGATCCGGCCACTGGGCGCGTCCTTTTGCACGTGGATCTTCCGACCGGTGGGAACATAACCATTTCCGTGCTGGATGCTCTGGGCCGTGAGGCGCGGCCCGCGTTCACCGTTTCCAGCTCGGCTGGTTCCCAAACGGTTCCGCTCGATCTCTCGGAGAGCCCGAGCGGTGTGTATTGGGTCTGCGTTCAATCCGCCGATGGTGTTGCAAGAGGGCGTGTTATTGTGGCCCGGTGAGAGTGGGAACGAATGATGAATAGGATGAGATCAACATGCAGGAGAACATGCGTAGCGCGGCGCGAGCGAAACAGGTTAGCGGAGCCACACTCCAAGCGCAGCGTTGGATGCTAACAGGCGTTTCGCCTTTGTTGCCAAGTCCACAGCAACGACAGAAGGTGGTGGCCCGGGCTGCTGGAAAAAAGACCCCAAATTGGCCGTATAAATAAGCTTCCTCCCATCCGGTGACCAGGATGGCGCCCCATTGCCTTGCTCATCATTCGTCAGATTTGTTTTCGTCTTACCGAGATCGGCTGTGACAACAATATCCCCACTTGTACTCATATACGCGAGCGTTCCACCGTCGGGCGACCACTTGAGGCTATTGCTGCCGCTATCAATTACGATTGGGTTACCACCGTCCGCACTCACGACCCGGATAATTCCTTCCCCGGCGAAGGCTATTTCATTTTGGCTCGACCAATCGAGAGCCCATCCTTTCAAATACCAGAACGGATCGATATTGTGCACGGATGTTACCGTTTTCGCGGCCCCACTGCCATCCGTCTTTGCGGCGACAAGCACACCAGCGGTGTCGATAAACGCAACCTGGCTGCCATCCGGCGAAAGTGTGGGTATTGCGTTCCCCGGAAGGTATGTTGTGATAACATGTTGGGACAAGACTCGGATGCTATCGCCCGAAGCTTGAATCGCGAGCACGGTTAGCCTGCCGTAATGCATAAAATCCGGTCCGGAACCATATTGGGTTGCGAAGGCGACGGTGGAACCATCCGCTGAGATAATCGCTGAGAAATCCAGCGTGTCGTTATGTGTTTCGAAGATCGGTGTATTTATCGAACCATTGTTATCGCTGACCACTACTTCTGCAAGGCCCCCTGGATCGGTGCTATCTTCAGCGATCCATGCAAAACGCCCGCTACCCGCACTCATACCGGCGCCTAATCCCAGCGACGGTGCGAGATGGGTTTGAAGATCCTGAATCACTGCGCCGGTCGAATCGATGATGGTTTCATCGGAGCGACTGCCGTTTGCCTGCACAATGGAACAGGCAATCCTGCCCATGCCACCCGTGTTATTGAGCGGGCCGGGGCCGGTGGAGTTGTGGGTGCAGCCCGATACGAGTATCGCAGCCAACAGAAGCGGTAACGGGACCGTCGCTGTTCTCTTAGTTGAATTATTCATGGCTTTATCGCGGCAGTTCGGAGTGCAATGCCTGTAATAAAAACGCCTGAACCTGCTCCGGTTACAAAAATAATTATCGTTCAATTGAGTAAGAAGCTGGTATTCTACCAGGAGTTTAACACGCTCCGGCACTGCTTTCAGCGTTTCGGTGAAAAGCTGTTTAGTCATCTACTTCAAAAACAAAATCCTTTTCGAATTCAATGCGCCCGCTATCCTGATCGATGTGAATCTCAGCTTCGCGTTGTGCCAGAATAAAGCGGTCGTGGACAGCTGCCATTCGATCTACACATGCCAGAAGATGCGGATCGTCTTGATAGCGAGGCACCAACTTCAGACCGCCATTTCCGAGAATGAGCGTTCGTTCAGTCCATCGGCAACAATACAACCGAATTGGGCCGCTTTCGCGAGAAAGTGCCTCGACGGAATCCGTTGGTTTCTCTTCGAACCGAAAAAAACGTTGCTGAAATCCGAACGGCTCATACATGCGCTGCAGCAGTGCAATAAGCTCATTGAACTCGACTCGACTCCTAAGGTCTTGGTTGCTCAGAAACTTCTCGAACTCGGATTCATTCTCCTCGACAAAGTGGACGGTATTAGAGTTGCCCGTTCCTGCCGCCTCCTAAATGTTCGAGAACAAATGAAAAGTTAATTTATAAATCAAGTCACTCAGCGGGACTGCGCTGCTGTTCTAATCAATCATTCACACCGTAATCATCTCCGGCACCCCGAGCGCCTCCTGATAATGCTTCCCGCGGTCGGTCGTCCAGACGCGCTCCACGGCGGCGAACATCTTCTCGACGGGCAGGCGGTCCAGGCAGAAATAATCGGGATTGATGCACTGGCCGCGGAAGAAGCACTTGCAGGGGGAATCCGGCTGGACGAGTTCGCCCAGTCCGTACAGGTTCCCAAATTCGTAGGGATTGAAAATGTTGTTGATGAGAACGATCTTCTTCCTGAGCGCCAGCGCCAGGTGCATTCCCATCGTAACGCCGGTAACGACGAGATCACATTGGTCCACCAGCGAAATAAACTGCGCGAGATTGAAATATCCGAGGTACTGCGCGATGCCGTTCGTGCGGTGATGGATATCCCGGTTTCGGGCGTCTTCGTCCGGACCGCCGAGCAGGAGCACGTTCTTTCCGGAGGCGTGAATGCGGTTAGCGAGTTCCACCCACTGCTCGATGCTCCAGAGGCGGGAGGTCCAGCGGGCACCGGCTCCCGTATTGAGGCCAACGATGGGTCGGGAATGGTCGAGCCCGGGAAAATCTTCGCGATCGGGAACGTCAAGAATATACTCTTCATCGGCATACTGGTAGCCCGCGATTTCGAAGAGTTCGGTCCAGAAGTCCTTTCGGTTGGCGAGGCTGACATCATCGAAAATTCCGGTGAGGAACTTGGCTTTCGCCTCGTCATTCACGGGTCCCGCTTCTCCAAACGTTCCCAGCGTGAACCCGGATTTCTTCTTGGCACGAATTCGCGATGCCAGGGCGCAGGCATAATGGTCCTTATCGAGATTGAGCAGCCAATCGAACTGGATGGCATGAAGAATTTCGAGGTTTTCGGATTTCCAGGTCATGATCCGGTCGACCTGGGAACCCGGCACGAGGTCCGGCGAATGAGTGAGCCACCAGATGCGGGCGTTGGGATGATCCCTGCGAATAGGCGAGAGCAGCGGAGTGGTGCGGAGAACATCCCCCGCTGCTCCCAGCTTAATGATGAGGATGTTCTCCTGGATCGGATCATAGTAGGGGCATCCATCGCAATGGACGCCTTCGCGCTTGTTCGGCGCGCACGGAATATCGCCGCGGAAATACCGGCAGTCTTGATGAATGATCAATGACAAATGACGAATGACAAATTATTTCGAGAAAAACGAGAAAAGATGAAGTGTCATCCCCACGAAAGTGGGGATCCAGGTCTGCCTGGATTCCCGCTTTCGCGGGAATGACAAATCGCCTTCGTAATTCGTAATTACCGACGAGTCCGCCGATCCTGGCGACCACCGACACGGGCCATCCGCGCTGCGCGGGAGGCACGGCGTTCCCGTGCTTCTGCCGATGGCCGGCCTTTTTCCTTAGCATACGAAATGCTGGAACGGGAAACGGAATTTTTAACGATCATTTCGCCCAATAGTCCAAGCGAAATAAGTTGCGCACCCACGAGAATCAGCAATAAACCCAGGAGCAGCAAGGGCCGGTTCGATAGCGAAGTAAGCCCCAGCGCCCATTCCACCGTAAGCCAAATATCGATGACGAAGCCGGCGATGCCCATGAGCGTGCCGATCGTTCCGAACAGATGGAGCGGTCGTTTGCCATAGCGGTTCGTGAACACGATGCTCATAAGATCGAGGAAACCTTTGAAAAAGCGGCTCGAACCGAATTTCGATTTGCCAAACTTTCGCGGATGGTGCGTGACGGGAATTTCCGTAACCCGGAATCCTTGCCAATGGGCGAGGGCCGGCAGGTAACGATGGAGTTCACCATAGACCTGCAAACTATCGGTAACTTCTTTGCGGTATGCTTTGAGTCCGCAATTGAAATCGTGCAACCGAATGCCACTGAACACGCTGGTTACCCAATTGAAGAGCTTACTCGGACCCGTTTTGCTCATCGGGTCGTGCCGCTTTTTCTTCCAGCCGCTGACGAGG
>JAKAIL010000190.1 GCA_021825235.1 Bacteroidota bacterium
TCTGATGGACAATTTCTTCGCTCACGAATCGTGGCAATGCGGTGGATTTTGTAATTCATAAGGTTGTGGGCTCATTTCATACTCCGTTGGACTTGGGAACCGCCATATTCCTATCCACGAGCCCTCAACTTGCGACGAGCTGGGTATTGCTTCCACGATTCATCATGCAGGCCGGTGGCCACAATATTTCCCTATGCGTTACCCAAAATGAAGACAGTCATTGGGCAGTCAAGGACCTCGGTGTGCAAAACGATGTTGCCGCTGCAGCAAGTCATGGCGGAATAAGCATTTATCCTAACCCTGCAACGGAGGAGATATTTGTGCAAAACAAGAGTTCCAATCGAGCTGATATTTCGATTTATGATGCTCTTGGAAGAAAAGTGGCAATGGTGAAGGTAAACGGTGCCTGCACATCAACTGTATCAATTGCTTCGCTGGCACGAGGTTCATACCTCGTTGTCTGCAAGTTCGGTAACCAAATTACCACAACGGCACTAAATATCCGATGAGCAAGTAATTTTTCCAAGGATTGCTACATTATGAGCTTTCTTATTTCGAAACTACTATTCTGGGTACGGATCTCGATAACGAGTGTGCTCTTTCCTGTCGTCCTGTTTGCGCAGCAGTGGCAGTCCATCGCACCGATGCACTCTCCGCGTGCAGAAGAAAGCGCGATTGCGCTCCCGGACGGTCGCGTTCTCGTAGCGGGTGGTCATAATGGTATTCAGCCTCTTGCAAGCTGTGAGATCTATGATCCTGCAACGAATACCTGGCAAATGACAGGCTCCATGCACCAGGCACGATATCGGTTCCCAATGATCCAACTTCAGGACGGACGAATTATGGCGGCGGGTGGGCTTATAGCGATGGATAATGGAAGCCTGACGGCAACCACGGATCGGGTTGAGCTGTATGACACCAATACAGGAGTCTGGACGGAAGTAGCGTCGATGCCGGAACGCCGTGAACTTTTCGGGCTTTATCAATTGCCGAATGGGAAGATTTTCGAATGTGGTGGGCTTGATGCAAACACTGAAGATTACCTGGGTAATGCAGAGTTATACGATACCGGAACAGAGACCTACGAACCGCTGGCTCCAATGCCACAGGGAGTGTTTGCACAATTTACTTTTTACGATTCAGTTCGCCAGATACTCTTTCAGCAGGGCGGGAATTATAATGGAGTTAATGGACCCGATCCGCCATTGTTGCAAGAGTATAATATTCCGACAAATACGTGGATAAATGGACCCACTTCCGAGGCTTCGCACGCATTAGGTTATAATGTTCAACTTCCCGATGGTTCCATTGTATTAGTCGCCGGCAGGACCGGTCCGTACACAGCCACGGACACTGTAGAAATGCTCCCGCTTGGCAGCAATACCTGGCAATTTCTTGGAAGACTGACGTCTCCACGCTGGCATGGCCCTGGCGTACTTGTCGGTGACGATTCCATTCTCGCCGTCGGCGGGGACAATGACCCCGGTCACGATCAGAATATCTTCGATTCGACCAATTGGGTTTTTGTACGCGAGCGGCAAACGAAACAAGGTCCTCGTATGATCGACGCGCGCGCGCGGTTTGTGGCCTTGCTTTCAAAACAGCCAGGGCCAAATTGTACCCATAAAGAAGTTATCTATGTTTTCGGCGGCACGGCAAAGGGAGGCGGCGGTACCTTGAGCACCTGCGAGGCACTGGATTTGGGAACGAAAGAGGATGGGCCGGCGGAACGAACGTTTTCACTTCCATCAACTTCACCCTCGCTTACGGAAACCGAATGTGCTGCGGTGGATACTTTTGTCCCAATCGGAATCATCGGCTGTGGATCACTAACCGGCCAACTGGACTCTGCCTGGCTGACTTCATCTAACGGCGATAATTCGCTCGCATTTACGATTTCAGACCAACGAACTTCACCACGAGCACTCTCCACGATCGACAGCATTGAACTCAGCTATGCAAGCACGCACCTCGATGATACTGCGGAACTCCATCTTCGATATAATATTGGTTCCGGAGTGCATGATACAACCCTTCTCGTATTCGGGCACGTAGCATCGCCCTGGCTCACTCAACCCCAGCTTCTGCACCGCGAGTCTGCCACGGCCTACTATGGCTCGCTCGATACGCTGCCGATGGCGGTGGATATAAGTTCCGCGGTCAATCTCGATTCGCTGTGGCCATACCTCACCGATATTTCCGCCACCTTCACATGGGATTCCTCGGTAGTTACATACGCTGGCTATCTGCAAGCCACCGGCTGGACGCTCACCTCGCTCGCAACGTATGGCGATTCGGTTGCCATCGGGCTTCAGAATGTTGGCGCCTCCGTTTCAAAGCCCCTGGATTTGGGAACCGCTCTCTTTCGCCCCAAAACGAAAGCGCTTGCCACGACGTGGGTGCGCCTTCCACGTTTTGTCATCGAAGCGGGAGGCCAGTCCATTCCACTTTGCGTGACGGATAACGAAGACAGTCATTGGGCCGTCAAGACACTCGGAATCCAGAGCGGCGTTACGGAAATAACGAGCGACGAACAAGGAGTGCGGTTATATCCGGATCCGGTAGCGCAAGAGTTATTTATCCAGAATGCTGATGCGCAACCCGCTTCGATTTCCATTTATGACGCTATCGGCCGAGTTGTCCTGACCGGACATGCACAAGCGTCCTCAACTTCTACCTTGAATTTTGAAACGCTTACTCCGGGCATCTACATAGCCGTTTGCCGAGTTGGCAGCCGAATGATGACCGAACGGATAAGTAAGACGGAGTAGCTGCGAAACTCTCACCTTCTGCAGGAGAGGGTTTTTTAGTGAACTCGTAAAGAGAAGGGAGTTCTGCCGCGCCCGTTTGCGTTTATCAGGGTCTATGTATTCCGCTATCGAGACCCAGAAGGTGCAGGCACGGCACGTAGCCCACGGAGAACCGATTCACATTACACTTCCCGATGGAAGTGCGCGCGAATATACCTCTGGCACGACGGGTATGGAGATCGCTCGTTCCATTTCGCCACGGCTCGCCGAGGCGGCGCTCGGCATTTTCGTTAACGATGTGCCGTACGATCTTGCCACGCCCATCACCTTCGATGCGGCAGTGCGGATTGTCCAATGGCGGGATGACGAGGGCAAGAGCATTTTCTGGCATTCCTCCGCGCACCTTATGGCCGAGGCGATCGAAGCGCTGTATCCGGGAACCCGGTTCGGGATCGGTCCGCCTATAGCGAACGGCTGGTATTACGATATGGAGTTGCCGTCGGGCATAAAGCTTTCGGGCGACGATCTGCCCAAGATCGAAGCCAAAATGTATGAGCTTTCGAAGCGGGACGTACCCTACCGGCGAATTCCGAAGGAGTATGACGAGGCAATAGAATATTTCCGCAAAAAGGGCGACTGGCTCAAGCTCGAATTGCTCGAAGGCTTGCAGGGGCAGCCCATTACCTTTTACGAGCAAGGAAATTTTATCGATCTCTGCCGCGGCACGCATGTGCCAAGTACGGGCAAGATAAAATTCCCGAAGCTGCTTTCGGTTGCCGGGGCTTATTGGCGCGGCGATGAGAAGCGCCCGATGCTTACTCGCGTTTACGGCGTGAGCTTCCCGACGAAGAAGGAGCTCGATGAGTTCGTGACCATGCGGGAAGAAGCCGAGAAGCGCGACCATCGGAAGATCGGCAAAGAGCTGGAGCTATTTTATATTACGCCGAAGGTTGGGCTGGGCCTTGTGCTCTGGCTTCCGAACGGCGCAGCCATGCGGCAGACGCTCGAAACCTTTTTAAAGAAAGTGCTTCGTAAGCATGGGTACGATCAGGTCATTTCTCCACACATTGGGAACCTTGACTTGTATCGCACGAGCGGGCATTATCCGTACTATAAGGACAGCCAGTTCCCGCCGATCACGCTGGAAGAAGAGAATGGGCATAAGGAGGAGTATCTCCTTAAACCGATGAATTGCCCGCACCACTTTACTATCTTCAATTCGAAGCCGCACTCCTATCGCGATCTGCCGGTGCGATTGGCGGAGTTCGGGACGGTCTATCGCTACGAGCAATCGGGCGAGTTGAGCGGCATGAGCCGCGTCCGTGGCTTTACGCAGGACGATGCCCATATCTTCGTCGCTCCCGAGCAACTGCGCGATGAACTGTGCGATGTCATTCGACTCACGCAGCATGTGAGTGAGGTCGTGGGCCTAACGGGATTTCGCGCACGCCTTTCCTTCCGCGACAAAGCCAACACCGCGAAATACGGCGGCTCCGATGAGCAGTGGGAGCGCGCCGAGCGCGATGTGCGCGAAGCCGCCGAAGCAATGAATTTGGAGACCTCTATTGGCATCGGCGAAGCGACCTTCTACGGTCCGAAGATTGATTTCATGCTAAAGGACGCCATAGGCCGCGAGTGGCAGCTCGGCACGGTGCAGGTAGATTACGTAATGCCGGAGCGGTTTAATCTGGAATACATTGGCGCGGACGGCCAAAAGCACCGGCCTGTAGTCATTCACCGCGCGCCGTTTGGCTCGTTCGAGCGGTTTTGCAGCCTGCTCATCGAGCACTTTGCCGGGAATTTCCCGACGTGGCTTGCTCCGGTGCAGGTGGTGGTGCTTCCTATAACGGACGCACAGGAGGCGTATGCGGAGGAAGCCCGCCGGGCGCTGGAAAACGCTGGCATCAGGGTTAAAATGGATGCTTCGAGCGAGAAGGTGAACGCCCGCATCCGCGATCAGGAGCTAAAGAAGGTGCCGGTTATGCTCGTAGTAGGCGAAAAGGAGCGGCAGGCGCGCTCCGTAGCCGTTCGGCGGCATGGAAAGGGAAATGTCGGAACACTTTCGCTGGACGCGGCATTAGTGGAGCTCCAGGCAGAATGTGCAATTCCAGGGTAGCCCGTGCATCTTCGGTACGGGCCTCCCATTGCATTCGGCCGCGATTCTCCCGCGCTGCGAACACTCCATGATAAAGAACGAAAACCTTTCCATCACACTCATTTCGGGTGCGCTGCTCATGACGCTCGCATCCTTCCTCCTGCTGGAGGCGATCTACATGATCGCCGTGCCATGCCTCATCATTTCCGTGTATTGGGGCTATCGGTACTGCCTTACGGAAGGCGCGCACGATTACATGCGTTACCAGGCGCTCTGGGGCGTCAGCGGCGTGACAATCATGCTTGTTATCCGGCTGCTGCTACTCTTGAGATAGTGACTCAGCATCACGGCCGGCCTTGCCCACAATCCAGTCGGAGATGAGGGGATAGAGTGAGATCAGAACGCCGGAACGCTTTCGTTACCAGTGGCATTAGGGCCAGCAACAAGCAGAACCTGGGTTATGCGGTTCGCTCATTCGCAGCGGATGATGTGGATGCGCTGGATCAATAATTGGATAGGTAAATCCATAACGCGTGGCCATAAGCAGCGGGATCGGGTTCTTCGACATTTTTTCGCGGATTACGATCGAAGCTATCAGCGTAATCCATCCTAATCAGTGTAATCCAGGTACTATTTGAATACTTTCGATACGATTGCTCCGGACGAAACCCCGTTCGCGGCGGATTCTTCCAGCGATTCCTCTAAAGCACCGGCGCCCATTGAAGTTGGTGGGCTCACCTTAAAAAAACGCGCTCCCTCGGAACGGACACCCGAGAAAAAGCCAAGCACCGCGCCTGCTGCCCGGGCGGGTGGTGGAGCAGGGCGTCCAAGCGGTCCGGGTGCGCCACGGACCGGCCCGAAACCACCGCAAGGGACCAATAAGCGGATGGAGCGATTCAGCCGCACGATGCCCTCGCGCGACCCCGGCGTGCGCATGAATGAGCAAATCCGCGTTCCGGAAGTGCGCGTGATCGGTGAGGAGGGCGAAATGATCGGCGTCATGTCCCCGCGTGAAGCGCTGGAATTGGCACGTGCCAAGCAAATGGACCTGATCGAGATTGTTCCGAAAGCCAAGCCGCCGGTCTGCAAGATTATCGAGTTCGGCAAGTGGAAGTACGAGCAGCAAAAGCGCGAAAAGCTGGCGAAGAAATCCTCGCACCAGCAACTGTTGAAGGAAGTTCGGTTCCATCCGCATACGGACACGCACGATTTCGAGTTCAAGGTCCGCCACGCGCGGAACTTTATCGAGGAAGGGCATAAGGTAAAAGCCTACGTGCAGTTCAAAGGGCGCGAAGTGACCTACAAGCAATTCGGCGAAGAGTTGCTGGCGAATTTCAAGGCCCGGATGGAAGACGTCGCCAAGATAGACCAGGACATTTCTATGATGGGCCGGACGATGTCCATGGTGCTATCGCCGTCCGGGAAGAAGAAAGTGGCACCGGAGCCAAAAAAGAATGGGGAAGTTCCCGTTTTGAAACATAGATCTATAGCCAATGATGAAGCCGATTCGGAACCGTTGGAAGAGAACGATGCTGAGTTGGCATCTAAATTAAAAAGTCATTTTGGAAGCTGAGTTTGTAATAGTGGGCACTTAAACGGTGTCCTTTCGCTTGAAATTATCGAGCGCGAGAGATATGAAAGCTTCTTTGATTCCAGTCCTGATCGCGAGTGCAATAGCATGGGCATTCCTTAGCTCCGCCGCCATTGGCGCGCGGCACATCATCCATTTCGGCGGGTATGATTATGTGCCGGATACGCTTACCGTCCAGGTTGGCGATACCATTCAATGGCTTGGCAACTTTTCGAAACATCCGTTGACGCTCCTCGAAGCGCCGGCGGGTGCAGGCCGGTTCCAGCACATCGATGACGGCCAGAGCTACCAATATGTCGCCACCGTAGCGGGGCGTTACCATTATCAATGCGATAAGCATGTGGACGAAGGCATGGAGGGATGGTTCACCGCCGTGGCGGGCGGCACGAAAATGGGACGTGTCCCATAGCTCAAGGGTATCTCAGCCATACGGCTTTACTTTTTCATCGGAGGAATTATGAAACGATTCTACAGTCTGTTTTTAGCGTTGTTCTTACTCGTTCCCATCGTTGCGCATTCGAAGACGGTTACCATTTATTTCGGCGGTGAGAACAGCTCACCCCCGTTTGGGTACTCGCCAAGCAGCGTTACCGTAAACGTCGGAGACACTATCGTGTGGATGGGCAACTTCGCGGCGCCGCATACCTTGGTATCGGAATCCATTCCGTCGGGCGCTGCCTCATGGAGCAAGACCGATATGACCGGCACCAGCTTCAGTTATGTTGTCACCGTTCCCGGCACCTACAATTATGAATGTACGATCCACGTTTCGCTGGGGATGGTCGGCTCCTTTACCGCCGCTGCCGCCGGAGTGGATGCTCCCCAAGCCATTAGCATGATCATGGAACCCGTGTATCCGAATCCGGCCGTAAACGAATCCATGGTGGATTTCACGCTCGATCAGCCGGCACATGTTACACTCCGCATTTTCAATGCACTGGGCGATCTCATTCAGACTCCCACAAACGAGGACATGGGCGCGGGAAGCCACATGCTCATGCTGAGCACGAAATCGTTCGCTTCGGGAACGTATGAATACGTCCTTCAGGCCGGCAGTTCGGTGCTCAAGCGCAGTGTACTCGTTGTCCGGTAATGAACAATTTGTGAAGGGGCGGGAATATATTCCCGCCCCTTCATGGTTGCTTCCGATATGTTATCGGAATCAGCACGTCTGAAGATTGCGCGCGCGCGCAAAGTCCCGCAGAACATCTCAGAGCCGGATTTTGAAAATATCGGCGAATTATTATTTCGCCAAGCGCGGTGCTACGATACGAAACCGTACCTCGTTTATTACGATGTGGCGGGCACGCGGACCGAGTTCGCCTTCAAGGATTTTTTCACGCTCGTTTCGCAGTGCGCCAATGTGATGCGCGAGCATGGAATCCGCCGCGGCGACCGCATTGCGACAATTAGCCATAATCATTCCGATACGGTGATTCAGTATTTCGCCGCGTGGCTGATGGGCGCGTGTGTCGTGCCCGTTAGTCTTTCGGAAGACGATCATCGCATTCAATTCATCCTACAGAACAGCCTCGCGAAGCTGGCATTTCTTCGGAATGATTATGCGGACCGTATTCGGCCGATTCTTCGCTCGGTTCCCACCGTCGAAAGGGTAATCCATTGCAGCGAAGAATTCGAGGAATCGCTGAGCATAGCCTCGCCATTATATTCGAGTGCCGAAGCGGTTAGATTGGAAGACGAGGCCCTCATCGTCTATACAAGTGGGACCACCGGGAACCCTAAGGGCGTCGTCCTAACTCAGCATAACGTGCTGGCCGTTGCAAAAGGCATTACCGAATGGCAAGGCATG
>JAKAIL010000005.1:0-1876 GCA_021825235.1 Bacteroidota bacterium
TAGCCCAAAATGGAACGGGCTTTCCTTCGAAAGCCATTCCGCACTGCTCACCAACACGAAGTGCCCAATCGAATATACTTCGACGTGCCGGCGAAAGTTCCTTCCGTATCCGCATAATGCGTGTGTAAACCCGCTCATAAAAGCGGGGTACGCCCGTCATAATCGTAGGCCGGATTTCAAGCAAATTATCAGCGACGGTTTCGGAGGATTCCGCAAACGCCACCGTCATTCCGCGATAAAAGAAGAAATGGGCCGCAATATGCTCAAAGGCATGGCATAACGGCAGGAATGAAAGAGCAATATCTTTCTCCGTAAGGGGCGGTATGGCAGCGAGTGCCCCCTCCATGTTGGACATCACATTCCGGTGCGAGAGCATCACGCCCTTTGGCGAACCGGTTGTCCCGCTGGTATAGATAATGGTGACGATATCCCCCACAGAAGTCTTTTTTGCTTCCGCTTCAAAATTCAGTGCTTCGCTGGATGGTAGTTTTTGAAAATGAACGACTTTGACTCTGTCACTCCCTACCTTCGTTGACCTGACTTCTGACTCTGAATTAAAAACAACGATGGTTTCGAGCGTGGGACAATCCGTCACTAATTTCTTTGCCTTCCCAAATTGTAGATTGTTCGAGACCAGGAGTGCTTTCGCGCCACAGTCGTTCACAATAAAGG
The DNA here is from genome assembly GCA_021825235.1 of Bacteroidota bacterium. Taxonomy (GTDB): domain Bacteria; phylum Bacteroidota; class Ignavibacteria; order Palsa-1295; family Palsa-1295; genus PALSA-1295. Next base: position 673 of record JAKAIL010000005.1, read on the forward strand.
CAATTTCGGCCGGCATGAGCGTTGGGAACATCGGAACCCAAATTGCACCGAGCGCCATCGCCGCAAATTCCGCAATCAGCCATTCCGGACGGGATTCCGATATAATGGCGACCCGATCTCCGCGCTGAACTCCCAAGGCTGCAAATCCTGCAAAAACTCTGCGTACTTCTTCGCCAAGCTGTCCATAGGTAATGCTCTGGTATGGCTCCGAATGCGATTTCTTATAGCGCAGATAAACATGGTCCTTCAAGACACCGGTAGTATGCTGAAGGAACGGTTCCAGTAACGTTGTATAGTGATTCGTCACAGTATGGTGGGGACCGTCTCTACTTGCGATTCCAATTGTTTCTTGCCGGACATTGGTTGCGATATCTTTTCCTGATATTCCTTTATCGTTCGCGCCCAAACTTCATGTACCTCTTCTGGTTGGAGTTGAACTTCAAATCGATCATCGTATAAAACCGTATCAACGCGCTTTGGTTTATGAAAGGAATCCAACTCCGTTTTACTAATCCGGATGGGTTGCGCACGCAGCCCTGCTTTCCACAGCATTTCTGCTACCTCGAATGGGGAGGTAACACCGCGGTCATACACGTTCCAAACCCCGCTCCAATCGCGCCGAGCATGTATAACATGGCGGACCGTCTTCTCGATGATTTCGATACTGCTCATGGAATTGGGTGTATCAATAAGCTTTGGATATTGGAGTAGTTTCTGGAGAGTATTCCGAAGATGCGCTCCGGAAGTCGCATTCGCGGAATAAACTTGCCGTGGCCGCAATATCGCAATACGGTTTGGATTGAGATCCAGCAGCATGGCATCGGCCGCAGCTTTCGTCCAGGAATAAAGGCAGGCTGGGGTTGGGGCATCCTTAGGTGTAAACGGCTTCCCTTTCGAATTGTAAGGCCCGTCCCAAATACATCCGCTGGAGAAGTGAATAAAACGAATGCCTTCGAGCGATACGATTCTTTCATACAGTCGCACCGGCGCTTCGAGATTCGAACGGATGGCCTCCGCTGCATGGGTTTCGCACCATGCAAGATCGGTCTTTCCGGCGGCATTGATGACCAACTCTGGCCTGATGGCTTCAAGGGCGCTCACGCTTAGCGCGTCGATATCATGCGGCCAAACCTGCACCTTGAACTCGGCAAGATCGCGAGCCAGTGCGGAACCGATTTGACCGCGGCCAATAATTAGAATTTTC
>JAKAIL010000005.1:1886-36129 GCA_021825235.1 Bacteroidota bacterium
AGAACGGTTGCTTCGAGTCCCTCCGCAAGGAAAACTGTGGGTTGCCACCCCAATTCGTTGTGTGATGCCGACCAGTCCAGCGCATACCGCCGATCATGGCCGGGGCGATCCGCTACATTTCTAATGAGTTTGGCGAACTCGGATACATCCCGCCCCAAGCCTTGCGCAAGGACCTTCAGGATAAGATGGACCAATTCCAGGTTGGATATTCCGACTTCATTTCCTTCCATCCCAGGACCGCCGAATTGATAAATTTGTCCCGCCTTTCCCCGTTCGAGCGCCGAGAGAATCCCAGCACAATGATCTTCCACGAAAATCCAATCGCGGACTTGCCGGCCATCGCCATAAACCGGAATGGGAGTTCCGGCCAGGGCATTGGAAACCACAGTGGGAATGAACTTCTCGGGGTGCTGAAAACGGCCATAGTTATTCGTGCAGCGCGTTACGCGAATGTCGTACCCATGGGTATGGTGGTAGGAAAGCAGCAGATGATCGGCCGCGGCTTTCGAGGCAGAATAGGCGCTCGATGGGTGAAGATTCGAATGTACGGTAAATTTCCCAATTCCTTCGATGGAACCATAGACTTCGTCCGTGGAAATCTGGATAAAATGTTCCACGCCGTTTCGCCGAGCCGATTCCAACAGGGTTACCGCTCCAAGCACATTGGTTTCAACGAATGGGATGGCGTGAGAAATAGAACGGTCCACATGGGACTCCGCCGCGAAATTGATCACCGCATCGAATGGCTGGCCCTCCATGCCATTCAGGAATACCTTATCGAGCTTCGCCGCATCACGAATATCGCCTTGCACAAAAGGCCGTAGTCCTTCGATATTCTTTGGGTTCCCGGCATACGTCATACGGTCATAAACCAAAACCCGGTGGCCATGACGCGCGGCATAGTGCGCAAAATTGGCGCCGATAAATCCGGCCCCGCCGGAAAGGAAAAGATTCATTAGGCTTCGGGGGGAGATTGACGGACTAACTCGTTCGCTCTCGCCAGGGATGGGAAGGTTCCGGCGTCGGACCAGTAGCCATCGAGCATTGCAGCGCGCAGGCGGCCCTGAGCCAGATAGGCATTATTCACGTCGGTAATTTCCAGTTCTCCACGTTCCGAAGGCTCGAGCGTGCGAATGATGTCGAATACATCCGACGGGTAGCAATAGACACCGGTTACTGCAAAATTGGAGGGCGGCAATTCCGGTTTTTCGATGATCCGAATTACGTTCGTTCCATCCAGTTCCGCAACGCCAAAGCGTTCGGCATCCGGAACTTCCTTAATAAGGATACGGGCAATGCCCGGCTCGGCAAGAAACTCCGTAATGAGCGGCGTAATGGGGTTCTCAAAAATATTATCGCCTAACATAACGCACATCGGCTGCCCACCGGTAAAGCGTTCCGCCAGTGCAAGGGCCTGCGCAATACCACCCGCTTCATCCTGCACGCGATAGGTAAGCGCGCAGTGGAAATCCTTTCCGGAGCCGAGCAGCGAAATAAAATCGCCCATGTGTTCGGTGCCAGTGACGATTAGAATATCCTCGATGCCGGCAGCCACCAGCTTTTGGATCGGATAAAAGATCATTGGCATTTCGCCAATGGGCAGGAGATGCTTATTCGTGACCGTGGTACAGGGATACAGCCGGGAGCCTGAGCCTCCGGCCAGAATTATACCAACGCAATGGATGGAAGATCGAGAACGCAAGCGCGAAAACTCCAAATGTTAGCCTCAAAACACTCATATTTGGAATCCGTTCAGTACGAATCGCTTCTTCCGTTCCTTGCTGAAACGAAGGCAGGTATGTCGCCGTAACTCATCTCATGCCTAATCTTCGGAATGTCTATTTCCTGGCCTTACTGCTTCTGCTAATAGTCGGCTCCTGCACGCCTAAATCGGATGCAGCAAAACTCGTTGCAATGACTTCCGACTCCACAACCCAACACGCTACGTTTGCGATGGGATGTTTCTGGCATTCCGAAGAAATCTTCCTGGAAATTAAAGGGGTCAAAAATGCCCTTCCCGGCTACTGCGGAGGAACAGAACCCGATCCATCTTACGAAATGGTTGGATCCGGTACAACGCGGTATGCCGAATCGGTGGACGTGGAATACGATCCTTCCCAAATCAGCTACGCGGAACTACTGCGAGTTTTTTTCGCCGAGCACGATCCCACCACGCCGGACCGCGAAGGGCCCGACGAAGGCCCGCAATATCGCTCGGCTATCTTCTACCACAATTCCGAGCAACAGGCAGAAGCAGAACACTACATGAAGCAAATTGCTGGAAAATATTCTTCACCGATCATTACCGAACTTGCCCCGTTTACGAAATTTTATCGTGCGGAATCCTACCATCTGCGTTACTATCGACATCACCCAGACAACCCCTACATCGCCGAAGTCACGCGCCCGGAAGTCGAGAAATTTCGGCACGATTTTCCGCAATTATTGAAATGAGGCCATAGGATAGTTTTGAGTTATTACGCCTTCTCCAATAGCATTTCGGTAACTTTTGAGAGGACAGTGCCTACTTCTATCCGCTCCATACATTCATGAGTATGGACCGGGCAGGTGTGGCCCCCGTGCGGAGTGCAGGGGCGACACCAAAGACCCAGCAGTTCCATAACTTCCCCACAACCCAACGGCGGAGCGAAGCCAAACGCTGGGACTGTCGGGCCGAACATCGTTAACACTTTCGTACCTACAGCAACGGCCCCGTGCGCCGGAGCGCTATCGTTCGAGACCAACAACTTCGAACGCCGAACGGCGTCCATCGCTGCGATGAAACTTACCACTCCGGCAAGATTCAGAACAGTCCCTTCTGCACAGACAGCAACCACCTCGCGCCCAATTTCCACGTCCTCGGAACCGCCAATAACTACGACCCCCATTCCCTGCTGTGTAAGGCGCTTCGCCAATTCGAGAAATTTCGAATTGCCCCATTTCTTCGTTTCCCATACACTGCCCGGTGCAAGCGCTATAACGATTTCGAATTCGCTAAAGAAAAAATCCCACTGCAAAATGGGCGATGGGCAAAGCCGCGGCAACAACGTTATTTCAACAGTTGGAAAAACTGCTTCGAGTGGTACGATGGCGCGTTCGTAACGATTTTGCCAGTTTGCATCTATTATAGTATGAGTAAGACCGGCGTGCTTCATCGCCTCGAATCCAATTTTCGCGTTGCACTCGACTAACGAAGCCAGGCGTTGGGAGCGGACCGAAGCATGCAACAGAAAGAGCGTATCGAATCCACAGGCATTCAATTCCGCAGCCTTTTTCCTGATTCCTTCCGTGCCGGATTCCGAGCCATGTTTGTCAAAGGTCAGAACAGAATCGACATCGGGTGAAGCAGCGATCACTTCGTTTACACCCGGGCGAACTAGGTAGGTTACACGAGAATCCCGCTCAGCAGTTTTTATTGCATGAGCGAGCGAAAGCGAGATAATCGCATCGCCCAAAAACGCGGTTTCAATGACAAGCGCGTTCATTCTTTCGCGTGTTTCCAACGGCGGTGTTGCCACAGCCAAAACTCCGGCTTTTCCCGAATGGCATCTTCCAATACATTCGTATGGCGCGCCGTTAGCTCACGAACGCTCTCTGCAGTGGTCTCCGTTAGGTCATCGAACGGAACCTGCATAAAACGGCAACGATATCCCTGGGAAGTGATTTCAAACGGCTGAAGAAAAAGAATCGGGGCACGCGTTGCGAGCGCCAGACGAGCCGTCCCTTCAAAGGTTGGGACATCCCGCCCAAAGAACGGAACCCGAACGTCCTCCGGTGACGCTGTTTGGTCACCCAGAATCGCAAGGAGTTCCCTATTTCGCAAGGCGCGATAGATCGCGCGGACGTTCCCGGCATCGAGCATTCTATTGCCGAAGCGACTCCGCATCGCAACGAGAAATCGTTCGGCAATCGTGGAACGCTGGTTCTTTATGATGACATCGAGCGGTTGCCCGACTCGAAGTGCACACCCTAATGCGAGCCATTCCCAATTTGCCAGATGGCCCGATAGCAGAATCGCGCCCTGCGAAGCTTGGATCAGTGGCAAGAATTCCTCGATATTCACAATGTCCAGACCTGCGCGGACCTTCTCGTTTCGTGCATAGCGCAGAAAGAGAAATTCGAAAAATACCCGGCCTAAATTGGAATAACTGCGCGCGGCAATACTTCGCCGGCGGTGCTCGCTATAGTCCGGGAATGCCCGATCAAGATTTTGAGTGGTGACCGTTCGGCGGATTCCGATCCAGAACGCAATCCGCCCCAGCATGGCACCCACCGCACGAAGCACCAACAACATTAGTGGGCAAGGCGCAGGGCCTCGGTGGTCAGCCAATTGGGATCGTAGGTTTGACCAATCACATTCGAACTGACGAGGGAATAATTCCCGCCTCCCATGCGGTCCACAAAATCGAATTCCGGGAAATTGCCACTACCCGGTTGAAGGTGAATCGTAGGATCAGGATCATATTGCCAAATGGTATAAGGCTTGTATCCTGCCGTATAATACTCATCATCTACTCGCACCGGCGGTCCATATACAATCAGCACCTTACCTCGGCCGGTTTTCCACCCGGGTGTTTTTTCAAACGTGTACTTGGTATTAGCTTCGTTCAGGCGCTTCATAAATGTGCGATAGGCATCGAGCGGACGAACAGAATTTCGCTTTGCATCCTGAGCCAGCCAGAACGCATACAGAAAATGCTGCTTATCTACTAACGTTTTTTCTTTCCGAGCGAGGTTCCTGTCGTTATCGTTGCCCCAGTACATGGATTGTTCTATCAGCAGGTCCGCACCAGCCTCGTCGAGTTTGGCAAAATCGGTCGCATCGAAGGGTACCGAATCCGTGGATAAGCCTGCAGGCGCGGGTGGCGGCGCTTGCTGAAGGGTGAGATCCGAAGCATAATAAAAAGTCTTTCCCGTTTCGGCCACTACCGCGTCCTGTGATTTCACTTGCACGCGCAGACGGTAGGAATCGGATGCGAGCCCATCGATATCCAACCCGAGAATAAGCGGTATCACGGCGCCGGCAAGAGGAACTTTATCCGTACTGGTCAGGATGACCCTCCCGGTTCCATCGACAACGGACGTAATAACATCCGCGCTCTGGGCCGGGTCCACCGCCGATTGTGGAACGTAAAGCTCGGTATAATAGTACAGTTTGGTATAATTCTCGCCAAAAATTCCCGACGGATTGGGGGTTACGATATACCCCGCCTTTTCGAAGGGACTGGTAACTCCATTTGCTGGGGCAACCTGAGAGGAAAGCTCGATGCCAGCCAGCACGAATTTTTGCGTGTCTCGATCGGGTAGCCGAAGTGGAATTACAATCGTGTCATAGACCGCATTCCCATTCTTCTCACCAGCCCTCCAAAGAAACGCTGCGGTTGTCGTATCACCGTAAGGCACCGCAAACGCGGTGGCTCCGAGAAGCTTATTCGCTCCGGCAGAATCGAACTGGGCTTGCGTACAGGGACACTGGACGGTATCGTGTATATCCTTGGTTTGAGCGATAGCGCCATTCTGCCATATCTCCGCTTTGGCATGCGTTATGGCCGTCCAAACGCCATTGGTCTGTTTGAAGGCCAGCGCGCGCTGAAGTACGCCGTAGTCAATCTCCACTTCTGCATGGTTCGTATCGTATCGAAAGGCGGCCGCATCCGCCTCCAGAGGGCTCTGCGCAAAAGCGCACAGAGGCACCGAGAGGAGTAGCGCGCAGAGAAAAACAAGGCGGTGTTTCATATTCAGAGTATTATGTATCGCTACGGCCGGGGTTTGGTTTCAGCAGCATGAACCGTTGAAAAAACTCCGAACGGCAGTAACAATCCCCGTCGCGGCTATTCACGCGCCACTCCGCCAGCGGCGAAGCCGTCTTACTGGAACGTCGCGCTAAGGGATATACGGTTGATCCCCCCTAAGGTCCTCGTGGTGTTATAGGAATAATCCACTACGCCAGAGAAATTTTCCGTTTTGAAATGGAACCCGGCCCCTACACCAAGTCCTAACTGGTCCTGATTGAATGCATAGCCGGCGCGGAAGGCCGCCATATCGTTCCAAACATATTCGGCGCCAAGATTATATTGCTCCGGACCGTCGGAATGGGTGGAAAAATCGAAGTCCGCATTAAGCTGTTGGTTCTCCACCTTCCCCTGCAATAGATCGGTTGCCAGGCCAATACGGAAAATGAGTGGCAACGGAAAGTTACCCGTAAGCAAGGCGCCCGAGAGAGAATCCCGATAGGCATTCGTGTAGGGATTGTTCGCAATAAAATCGAGGCTATTGCCGGTGAAATTCCGGTCGGCCCCCAAGTTCGAAAGGTCCATCGAGATCGTCATGTGATAGAAATCCGTCAGGTATAGCGAACCGGCGTCGAAGGCCAGGCCATCGGCGCTCATATCCAGAATGGAACTCCGCAGATATTTCACGCTCGCCCCGAAGCTGAATCGGTCGGTGAGCGAACCGGCCACCGTAGCAGAGAAGGAAAGGTCATTGGCATTGAACGTCCCGGCATTTGCATCCTGCTGAATGGTTGCTTTCGACAAATTGCCGTAGTCCACCATGGTTAGCGCAAAGCCGGCGCGATACCGTTCGCTAATGGGTAGCGTGGCCGCAATGAAGTTCTCCGTCACACCCGCGAACCAACTCGTGTACGATGCGCCGACATTAATTCCCGGCAAATTCGCAATCCCGGCGGGATTCCAATACAGCGCGGTAATGTCCTTGGCCAGTGCGCTATAGGCGCCGGCCATACCCGAGGCGCGCGCTCCAATCCAAAGTTTCGTGAAGGTCGATCCCGAAGCACCTGCATTGGTAAAGTTTGCCGCCGTTGTGGACGTGGTAACTCCGCCCTGTGCAAACGCCGGAATGGAGACGAACAGGAGCAGGACAAGAGCGAGTATCCCTCGCACGTAGGTGCCTCGCTCGCGACGTTGGTTCAAAGAGTTCATAGTCATTAGTTGCCGTTTCACTATAATGATCGTTGTTGTTCGTTCCATTATTTCGATTGAGCTACGACCACTGCGAACTTCGTTGTCGTCTCGCCGATCTCCGCTCCGGTAATGGGATCCTTTGCGATGATTCGCGCAAAGAGTACCTGGCTGCCAACGCGCTGCTTACCACTCGTCAGCAGGTTCCACGTCTCGGTCGATGACTGATCGGCTAATTGGCTATAGTCATAGGTCGTTGTTGTCTGAGCCGGATCGTTTGGATTCTGAGTGGTCGTGGACTGATATCCGATATGCTCGATCGTGTTTACCAGCGTTCCATCGAGCGCATAAATCTCGATGGTACACCGCGGTGGAAGCCGAGTAAAGAATATCTTGGCGTTATCGGTCGAAGTCTGACCGAGATGCGTTACCACGTACGGGTTCGGCACGACCTGCACCTGCGAAAGCATGGAATTGGTGTAGTTGCTTAGATTCGAGAAATCGACTTTTGGCCCACTCTCGGTTATAATTGAGAACTTCGCTCCTGGGAACGGAAGATTTTTCGCCAACCCCGTGAACGATAACAGAATCTTATCACCCGGCTTGAAATCGTTGGTATGCGGGGCTGTGTGACCCGGAGCGATTCCCCCAATGGTGTCACCAATAAGCGAACCACCCTGATCGACAATTTCCGGAGCATTGAAGATGATCTCCGCTCCGCCGACACTCAGTTTATGAACCGCGTAGTGATAGAGACCGTTATAGCTCACATTCTCCATCGGGAAGTAATACGGTCCTACCGTTGCGCCCTGAGCAGGGCCCTGACCATCAAAGCCGGCATTGACATGCGATTGGCTTGGTGCCACCATATCGTGGTAATGGAACGCTACCATTTGATACCAGCCGGGGTTCGGCACGCGCATCGTATCCGGATCATTGAAGGCCGGGTAATCGGGTTTTACATTCGGATTGATATTCGAATAATACCGATAATCGTATTCCACCGTCATATTCTGCGTGGAATCTGCGGCGGTGGGCTGCACTTCCCGCAGAATCGAATTCGGACAAATAGTATCGGCGAGACGGACTGTAATTGGCAGCACCGTCGGGTAGATTGGAGTGGTGGCGCCATTGAGGTAAATCGGCACCGGCCCCGGTGAAATCGAATCGCCGAAATCCACTTCGTAGGTCGTCTGTCCTAAAGCACCTAAGAACGAGGGACGTGTACTTCCCTGGCCATTATGCAGTACCGAATCGGTGGGCAGATTATATATAGTTTGGTTCGAATCGCCGTCGCTGCCATTATTGGTACGCCGCGAAAGCCGCAGAATATTGGGGTCTCCTTGCCCCTCCACCCTTACGGAACTTAAGCGGTACGGCGTGTTCAGTTGCTCGAGATTGACATCGGCCAGCACTTTGAAGGCATTGTCCACCGATTGATTCGGCGCGAACGCCGTATTATCCGTGGTGAATGCTGCCACGAATACGGAATCAGGCGATAAGCTGCCCATCACATGTTTTACAATCGTACCCGGTAGCACCGTGGGGAAATAATATGCCGTCGTATGATTAGCAGGATTTTGCAACTTTGCATAGGTATTCTGGATACCGTTTCGGGTATCGGTAACATCCACATACAAGTACATGGGACTTTGATCCAATGCATTATCGACATATTCGGTCCATCGAGGCTGGAAGCTTACGTTAATCGTGTCATCCGTAAATAACTTCGCGAAAATGCCGGTATCGACAATATCCAGCCGAACGTCTAATACCCCACCGGCATTTGGATTTCCACTTCCGGCTTCGCAATTGCCAGCAATATTCGAGGCGGTGTCCCCATTGAACGGAACCAGGTATGGAGGCCGATTTGGTATGCCCACCACGAAATTCTTCGGCGCAACGACCGCCGTGTACAGCGGGCCAATACGATTGGTGGAATCATACTCGTCGTACGCGATTAGATAGTAGTAATAGGATACCCCATTGTAAAGACCTTCATTTCCCGTCAGAATTCCATCGTGATTATCATCCCCGATATCGAGGTACGAATGTGGGATCGGATGGGGAGTCGTGTTAATCCTCGTATAATGGAAGTGATTAAAATGCCCTTGCGCATCGAAGACCGAATCGGTCCGGTAATCGTAGAGCTGCCATTGCCCCAGCATCACATCCGGGTTAATCCCGTCTGGGCGAATTGTGCTGTCATGGTCTGCCCGCGTGCTCCTCCAGAGTTGGTAACCAAGAAACGGAAGTGTTGCGTTAGGAGTAGCTACCGAACCAGGTACACCGCTGACGAGGTCTACGCTACGCTCAGCGGTGCTATCCCACGTAAGGAGTACACTACGGTCCAGCGCGGTCGCTTTCAGGTTCGGAATATTGGGTGGAACCGGCGAGAGAAAATGATTTACGGAGTAACCATACGTGGTATCTGGCTTGCCGGTAGAATCGACATTCACTGCGAGCACGGAAGAATCCACCTCGCCAAAGACCTGATGCGCAAAATCGGTAAGCAGCAAGAGTGCCCCAAAATTCTTGCGATAGTCCTTATCATCCACCTGAGCGATCGTAATCCCAACGACGGTTTCAACCGATTTACCAGGAGGAAGCGTAAAAGGACCGGTTGCCATCATCAATCGTTGATCGTTGTACGCACCGTTAAATCCATCTTTTGCACCGGAGGAAACGAAGTCATATCGCAAGTCCTCGGTTGAAGGATCATTTGTGATTACCCAATCTTTAAACGTCACCAGACCACGTTGATTCTTCTGGAACAGGCTGTTCGGACCGTAACCGTGCAAAGCCGCACTATCGTCATTGGCAACAATATTACCAGCCGAATCGATGACGGGGCTTTCCAGGAAGCTGAATCCGATCCATCCGTACTGGATACCATTGGGGGGTGAATTGTAATTGGTCCATTGAACTCCCATATTCAACTTCGTGGGATCCGAACGATAGGGCTCACGCAAGGCGGCAATCGAGGCCGCATCCGCTGTGTTCTTCACCATGCTATCGGTAACATAGCTGTTGCCATCTTCACGGGCCGCCGTTTGGGCATACGCCAGATCGGGATCGAACGCCGGAGCCATCCAGCAATCGATCAGAGAATCCGGTGAGGAGTTCGTTACCTTCTGACGGAGGAACAGCATATCGCGGTACCGTCCGAAACTCCAGGAATAAATTGCTTCGGTCACGTCGATTCCGAACGGATATCCGGTTCCCGGCTGAAATTCCGGATTATTGGATGGATCTTCATCCGTATATTCATTGACAATATCTTCTTCGGAAAGCATAGCCGGCTTGACGTTCGTCGGGCCATTCTTCACCTCTGCGGAAAGCTTCGCGCGCTCATTTACATCCGAGATGTAATCGCCAAAGTAAAAGTTATGATCGAGCTTTTTTGTCGTGGAAGTATCCCAGATCGGCCAGATATAGTAGGGTGAAGGGACCACTGTGGACGATCCCGGTATATAGGTGCCATTTGTTTTATCGTACCTCGGGCTAACATAGGAGATGTACTTTGCATCCGGATTGGCACCATCGGTCGTCTGCTTTTCAACCGAAGCATATTCGCCTTCCTTGTACCAACCGGCTCCCGAATTCGGGTTGTACCCCAACTCGCACAGCTTTCGGAGCTTGCCATTAATTTCCTTTTTGGTGGCGAACCAAAGCCCTTCACCAAAAATATAGCTATTGCCGGAACCACGTGGCCAAAAGCAGCCTTCGCCCGTGCCACCGCTATTGAATAGGATTCCGCGGTTCGTATAGTAAAACTCGATATTACTATAGACGTTGGTCTGGCGCAAAAACGACAGGGATTCTGCGGCGCCTTTCTTGCTTTTCGGAGAGGGGCGTGCCTGCGCGATGGAGCCGTAGGCTACCACGCCGCCCAGCAAAACCAGCAGAACGACCGATCGTCGCCCGTTGGCGCCGGTCCGGAAAAAGTCAGATGCTTTCATGCGATTCATTGATCTAAAAATCATACTTTCCTAAGTCCTGTAAAGAGTGCGAATGCTCAGAATCGGAGAGTGAAGTTCAAATAGACTTTCCGTGGAATTTGATAAAGAACGCGTTGATTGAATAAGTCTGTCCTATATTGCGTGTACGCAATTTGCTGTTCGGCTAAGCTTACACGGCCATCGTGATTCAGGTCGATCCGCGGGTTGTAATAGAGGTTCCCGAACGCATCAAGCGAATTTCCATGTATATTGGTCGGATCGTTGTAGTATTCCTGGGTTGCATTGTATTGTCCGGAACTTCCATCGTTATTACCTTGCCCGGTGGCGGGATACACATAAAGTGGCGTCGTCCGGTTAAAGACGTTGGTAACTTCCAATTGTAAATCGAGAAAGAGATCGCTAACGCTGGAACCGAAAATGTCGCTAAGCGGAATGGTACGCGTCAGTGTCGCATCCGTCTCGAATTCATCCGGCTCGCGATCCCCATTGACCGATCCAATCTGGTCGCCTTTGAGGTTCGTTGCCGTGTATGGCGTACCCGAATAGTACCAGGAGGTTGTCTGGAGGCTGAACCATTCGAGTAGCTTTTTACCGAAGATGGTCGGGCCTTCTCCCTGATTGTAGTTAATATTGAAAAGCAAATCGGCAACGTGTGTGCGATCGAAGCTTAAGGGGAATGGCGTCAACGGAAGAACCGCCTGTTGCGAACTGGGGTCCTGATTAATCAGGGCAGCGTACGCTTCCGTCGCCGAAGAGGAAGTTCCCATCGCGGATTGATACGTGTAATTAAACTTCAAAGACCAATTATCGGCCATTGCCTTTTCGAGGATCACTTCAACGGCACGGTCACTTCCGTATTCATCATCGGTGAAGATCGTATAGGCATTCGATAGCAGCGGACTCGAAATGTATTGGAGGCCCGCCTGATTGCGCAAATCCTTGTAAATGCCGTTAATCTTAAAGGCAAAGACGTCCGAAAGTTGCGTGCTGAAGCCAACATCCACTTCTTTGGATCGCTCGGCCTGCAATCCAGCATTCCCCAGTATCTGATTGCCACGTTGTAGGGCAAGAAGAATTTGCTGTAAATTACCGCCCGCCGTACTTTGTAATACATCCTGAAGCACCGGTTCCTTGAAGTACCAGTTATAACCAAAGTTAAAGGTCGTTTGGTCGGTCACCGCGTAGGTGATTGCGATGCGCGGCGAAACCTGTGTTTGTAAAGCCGTTGGAGTTAGCGAGCCGGTAGCGCCCGGATTATATAAGTCCGGGATCTGTTTCGAATCCGGCTGATACATATCGAATCGAAGACCCGGATCGAATGTTATGTCGCTGAATTCCATCTTGTCCTCTATATAGGCATCTGCGGTGTAGGGATGAACCAGGAACGAATCTTTGAACGGATTCGCGTCCCACGGAAGCTGATTATCATATTTATACACGGACATCAAATTACCATCTACGCCCGCAATAATCAAATGGGAACCAACCTGAAGATTGTAACTGGCCTGGATCTGCGACTGGCCCGTGTTTTCAATGGAGAAGCCACTTACATTGCCGGCCACGGGGAACGCACCCACCAGACCATACGCATTCGCGCTGGAGGCCATAATCGGCGGCCCTTCTATGTGCCCGGTAAATGGATTGAGTCCCGGGACCTGAGAGCTAAAGACTTTCGTCGGATCGGCTGGATCCGGTATCTGCTTCGTTACCGGCGTATAAATATCGATAATCCCATCCGGCTTATTCGTGATCGAGCCATCAATCGAATTGTACGTGTAGTTATCCGCAACGGAGAGGAATTGAGGCAAATGGGTGGCATCGACTGGCAGTGAGTGATCGTATTTGCCGAGCTGAATATCTTGCACGGTATAGGATCCCGTCGCTTCGAGGACACCACTGCCAATCTGGCCGCGCGCGTTCAGAGAATACACATTGTTCGTCTGTTCTTCCGCCGGCACATAGTATGGATCTTCATACAACGTTGTCCAGGAATTCAACAAATCACTCTCGCCGCTGAGGGCCGCGTTGGCGGTCAAAGAAAATCCGAAGAGATCGAAGGCCAATTGACCGGTTGCAACACGGCGATAACGTTCCGTCAACGGAAGTTCCCCCAGGTTATTACCGAGCGGATCGATAACCCCCAGACCATTATTGGAAAAGGTCGGGTCGGAGAACGTATTATAATACTGGAACGAATTCAATTTGCCGGTGAGGAAAAACTTAAGATCTTGTGTAATCAGAGGACCACCCAGTGAAAATTCATATATCTTATCTCCTTCGGGCATTTGCTGGATACCATTATCAGCATAACCAAACAGCGAAGGAATCTCTGTCCGATAGTGTGCCGTAAAATCGAGCCGGTTACCACCGGAACGTGTCTGCGTGTTGATTTCACCTCCGGTAAACCCGCCTTTGGAAGCATCGGCAGAGCCGGTAACTATGTCCACTTCGGAAATCGCTAATCTGGACATTCCCTGTTCGAGCGATCCGGCGCGCCCCGTAAGCGGGTCCGTTATTTCTACGCCATTCAGCCGAACGGAATTCGAAGTTCCTCGGCTGCCGTGAAAACTGATGCCGCCATTCGCATTGTCCTGCACGGCCCCTGGAGTGAGTTGAATAATTTGATCGATACGCTGCCGGCCGGCAATGGAAGCAAATTCCGTGGTATTGAATTTCGTCGAAATGTCCGTCTTCGTTTTTTCCACCAGCGGCGCCTGCGCCGTGACGATTACGACATGGGCCTTTGTGCCAAGTTTGAAGGTAAGCGGCGTGGTGATATCGGACTCTACATGAACATGGAAGGCGGTGTCCGGCAAATAGCCTGCGTATTTCGCAATAATGGTATAGTTCTCCGAGGGCGGAACGTTAATAATCGTGGCCACTCCGTTCTCCTGGCTTAGCGCGCCCATGCGGTTTTGGGCGATAAGGCAGACGGCGTGAATCAGCGGCTCGCCCGTCTTGGCATCTATGATCTTCGCGCTGATCTTGCCGTATTGCGCCTGCGCGCTCGTGGCGGCAAGGGTAAGAACCGCGAAGAAAAAGCCCAGCAACCGCCCCCGGCGGGCGAATGCACTACGATTATGTCGGTTCCGTTTCATGACTCCGCTTCGAAAAAAAATCATCTATTGATTAAAAAAACGGTATGGAAAGCAACTCGGCTTCGTTTCGCGGTTCCCGATCCTTCCTCGGCCTGCTGTATTCGGTGCAGCATAACCGTTCCTTGTTCTGGTCCAGGAACACATGAAAGGGCTTCGAGTAGCGCGTGTTCTAAAAAAATTTGTGGCGAGTGCGAAGAACGTGGAAAACTGCCTGCTTGCGCCGCATGGTCCGGCGCAAGCCGTTCGCGAAAAACGAATTATCTAAGTAATGTCATGCTCTTCGTAACGCTTTGGCCCTCCGCCTGAAGCGTGTAGCGATACACCCCATTCGGAAAATCGGCGGCGTTAAACACAGCCTCATGCACTCCGGCTCCCAGTACGCCATTGGCCAGCGTCGCAACCGTGCGGCCAAGCTGGTCACTGACGGTGAGCAACACATTGCTCGCCACGGGGAGCACATACGAAACCTTCGTTGAGGTCTTGAATGGGTTGGGGTAATCCACGACCGAGAAATTCGGAGCGGCATTCCCTTGAACTCCGAGCTGCGTGGCAGCCAGGGTGTCGTGGAAAAAGTTAACCACGTCCCAGTCCGGCGCTCCATTTTTCGCATTGGAACCCGCAGCGGTATCGGCACCATACATAAGCGTGGGCACGAAGGAAAAGGGATTCCCGATTGCGCCATTCCAATCCGAAGTCTCCGGCCAGCGATAATCTGTTTTCCCGAAGGTGTTTGGCGTGCTGGGATTCGCATGCAGCGGGGCCGGTGCGGACCATGTCGCGCCGCCATCCGAGGTGGTCTGGTAATAAATCGTCCCGTATAGCTTCACCACCGTATCGTTCAGGTTCACCGAATCGGTATTTACGAACGTCTGGTAAAACACCGCGAAATTATCACCGTGAATGCTTGGCGCAAGGACGGGATAGGACAACCAGTTGTCGGATTCCGAGATGTGCGATCCTACGGGGTATGGCGAAAGGGAGTCGTTCATGTTATGGAAATTGTACTGCGAGGTATCCGGATTCTGTGCGGTTCCAACGATATTGCTCACCAGCTCGTAATCGTTGCCGCTCGCGACGTCATAAAGGTGGAGGCTCATTACGGAGGGATAGTAGAAGTTCGTATCGTTACTGAACGATTCCTGCGTATTAGACCATAAGATCTTGGCGTTCTCCCCGGAATAGAAGAAGTCCATCCCTTCCCACGGTCCGCTGTAAATTTGTGTGCTACCCGAGGTCCCCAGAGGAACGATTGTTTGAATCGGCTCGAAATTCTGGGGCCACGTTGTGCCACCGTCGGTCGATTCGATAAAGTATAAATCCGCATCGGGGGTCTGGGCATCGGCGCTACGCCAGAGCAGCCCCAGTTTGCCCGAGGGCGAAACGCGGAGGACATAATCTCCCGTCTGGACGAACCCGGCGAAGGGGTGGTTCCCATTGTGATCCCCGATCTGAGTATTCCATCCATTCCAGGTGGCATGACCGGTTGCATCGAGTGAAAACGTTCCAAACTTCAGATAATCCGACGTCAGAGTGTTCGTGTACGACACGGAGCCCACCATATACACCGTCGAGCCATCCGGCGAGACGGCAATATACGGCCACAGGATTCCGCTTGACTGGGGCTGTAGCGCACCGTAGGTGCCGGAGGTTCCGCACTCCGTCATTTCAAAATTGCCATCGCCCGGGTTCCCTTTTTCGACCCATAGCGCACATTCCCATGGAGTGTTGTTCGTGTCCGGCGTTCGTATTGGCGGCATGAGCCGGTGGGCCGCAATGATCGGTACGTATTGCCCATTCCGTTTGTAGAGCACCATGCACGGGAATCCGGTCTTCACATCGGTTAGCATTTCCGGAGTTTTCCAGGTCTTTCCACCGTCGCTGCTGAATGTATAGTAGACGCGGCGCGAAAGCAAATTAGAGTCTTTTACATAGTCGCTCGATAGCTCCATGATCACCGCATGGACGTTCATCGGATTACTCGGATCGACCTGAATATTGTGCAGCGCGCGCCCGTCACTTTGCGGCTGCTGCAAATGCCCGCTGACCGGGATCAAGTCCGCACCTGGCACCGAAACAGAGGCCGGCAACGGATCGCCAACCTGCCACACCGATTCATTTTGCACGACGAAGCCATTGCCCCAATCGCCATGCGCGAGCGCACTTCTCATTTCTTGCATTTGCATCGGATGCGAAACAGTTTGGGCTCGCACCGAGAACGAGAGAGTAAAAGCGAGGGTAAGAAAGGTGAGTTGTAGCAAAATTCTCTTCATAAGTCCTTCTGTTGATGGTTTTGTAAATTCACGCCGTGCCGCGCAACGGTTACGACATGGCATAATTTAGCCTGCAAAAATAACAAATTATTCTGCCCGGCTCGTGGAATCCGTGTTTTTAGCGCCAGAATTCACGGAGGCAGGAACACATATCGGCCCTACGCGTCGCGCGAAAAAGCGGCTTCCAACATGAATTTTCGTAGTTCAGAAAACCCCCGGCTTTCTGCGCTCGAAGTGATGAAAATTCGGGCTTCGGAATGAATTTCGGAAAGTAGTCGGGTGTGCCGGGAAATTTCCTGCTGACGAGCCTTATCCGCTTTGGTTAGTACAAGGAAGCAGGAAATTTCATTATCGCGGAACCACTGGAGTACCATTTCGTCGCTTTCGAGTTTCGGGTGGCGGGAATCGACCAAAATTCCGACTGCTTTTAGCTCTTCGCGTTTCAGAAAATACTGCTCCGCCACACGTGCCCATTCTATACGCTCGGATTTCGCCTGCTTTGCATAGCCATAGCCCGGCATATCAACCACGTAAAACTTCCTGTTGATGAGGTAATAATTGAGCGTCCGCGTTTTTCCGGGGGTGGCGCTGGTTTTAGCGAGATCACGCCGTTCGGCCAGCGCATTGATGAGGGAGGATTTCCCCACGTTCGACCGGCCAATAAGCGCAATCTCCGGGAGCCCTTCCTTTGGCAGGCTCCCGATCGAAGCAAAGCTGGAATGAAACGCGGCCTCGAATTTCATCGGGACCTAAATTACTGGATTTATTCCGCCACCACGTTCACCCGGAACTTGCCCGTTACGCCGTGCTTGAGTCGCGCCGAGACCTCGTGGGAACCCAGCGTGCGAATCGGCTCCTCCAGCACGATCGTGCGGCGGTCCACATCATAGCCCTGGCGTTCGAGGTTGTCGGAGATCATCTGCGCGGTGACGGAGCCATAGAGCCGCTCTTCCTCGCCCACGCGCATAGGAATGGTTACCGTCACCGTTTCGAGGCGCTTCGCGAATTCCTCGGCGGTTAACTTCTCGCGCTCGATGACACGAGCACGCTGGCGCATTTCGTGCTCGATTTTCTTGAGCGCGCCGGCCGTCGCAACATAGGCGAGCTGACGCGGAACCAAATAATTGCGCGCGAAGCCATCGCGCACGGTTACCGCCTCACCCGCAGTTCCAAGCTTTGCGACATCGTCGCGCAAGATCACTTTCATATAATCGTACCTCGAATAGTTACTGTCTTCTCTAAAGCCCCTCCTAAAGAAGGAGGGGTTTGGGGTGGTACTTCGGAGCGCCGAAACCACCCCCCTGCCCCCTCCTTCTATAGGAGGGGGAGAAAAATTATACTAAGCCGTTTCTAAGTTTCAGTTCCAACGGCCCGCGCACACCATCCTCCGAGAAAATTTCCCGCGCGCCGGCGGGATCGAACCCGACGGCGTACGCCGGTTCGGGTTCGTGCTCACGCGGCACGGAGGTATAATCGAAATCCTCTGTGAATGGCGCTTCGGCGCACTCCGCACAATTTTCGGCTTCGTGCGTTTCGGCAAATTCGTCGCCCGGCACACCGTACTCGGAATATTCCTGCTTGTTCAGGAATTGAATCCGGTGGGCCTTCACTTCGACCACGGTCCGCGGTCCGGTACTTCCCTCGTGCCAGGTCCGGCTTTGGAGCTCGCCATCCACCAGCACGGCGCTTCCCTTCTTAAGCTTCGCCATGCAGCTATCGGCCAGCTTGTTCCAGGCCACCACGCCGACATAGCACACGTCCTCCGCCCATTGGTTGCTGCCATCGCGGTAGCGATGGTTCGAGGCCAGGCAAAAATTAATTACCGGCGCTCCGTTGGACGTTTTGCGTACCACCGGGTCCTTCGTAAGGTTCCCGGCAATGAGCACATGATTGACTTCCGGCATTTTCAGATACGCCATAGCCGACCAGAAAATTAGTTAAGGGAAAATTAGATACTTACTTCCGCCGTTTGTTCGGCAGCCTCACGTTTCATTGCAACTTCATCCGCGCGTTTCTTCATTGCGACGCGGCCTTTGACTGCGGCCTCCGGCATAAGGAGCGTCAGATACCGCATGATGTTCTCATCGAGCGAGAACATGCGTTCCAGCCGGCTGACGACCGCACCCGGGGCCCGGAAATGCGCCGAGACGTAAAAGCCCTGCGTCTCGTGGCCGATGGTATAAGCAAGCTTTCGGCGGCCCCAGCGCTCCATCTCGATGATGCTGCCGCCGTTCTTCTGGATAAAGTCCTCCGCTTTCGCGACGACAGGATCGATGTCCTTATCCTCCAGCGATCCCTTTATAATGAATGTCGATTCGTATCGTTTGTTGTCAGCCATTAAAGTTTCCTATGGATACCGTTTCTCCGGCAGCCCCCGGCGCATTAGGCCCGGGAGCAGAAAAAACACGCAAACGGAGCTATATTACGCTATCGTTTGCGGCGAAGGGTGCAAAACAATATTCGGGAAAAGAGGTTTCAAAAATCTTCGGGAGATGTTGTGTGCCGGGAAGCTGCTTCCCGGCAAGCGGGCACCCTTGCAGCCATACCATGTTTAGGTCGCACCTCTTACAAAGGACGATCTTAATTCTCACTAACACAGGACTTCAATGCCAGAGATCTCTCGATTTTTCGGAATAGTCATCACTATGTTTAAGGAAATTGGTGGACGACACAACCTTCCCCACTTCCATGCTCGATATGCTGGCAAACAAGCAAGTTTCAGCATCGACCCTGTCGAATTGATTGCGGGCTCTCTCCCGCGCAAGGAACAGCGGTTTGTCGAGGCATGGGCAGAGCTCCACCGGGAGGAACTTAACAAGAATTGGGAGTCCTTAGAGAAAGGAGTTTTACCAGCTCCGATACAGCCACTCCAATGATAGGGCACGAATTACACGATATTAAATCGGTCGAGGTGATCGGCCCCCATTCGTTGCGGCTTCGGTTCGAAGATGGAGTTGTGCGCGAGGTCGATCTGAGTAGCATAACTGTGGGCGAAATGTATGGCCCGTTGCGCGACCCGGCGTTTTTTGCACGGGTCCGGCTCAATCCCGAAATCGAGACCATCGAATGGCCCAACGGTGCCGATTTCGATCCCGAAACGCTCTACCATTGGGATAGATACCGCGAGGCATGGCAAAGAGAGGCACAAAAGCTGGCGACGCAGAACCTGTCCTGAGGTTGCCGAAGAGTTCGGTCACTCCAATTTCCCTTTCCCACGGGCACTTTCAACCCGCGCCGGCGTTTGAACCGGCGAACAGCTATGCTCCCGAAACGGCTTCTGGCGATTATTCTCCTTCCCTGAAATGAACCTTCAGTATTCCGCACATGCTCGTGATGCAATCATTGAGCGTGAAATTGATCCCGATTGGGTGATGCGAACCGTCGAAAAACCCGCCAGAACCGAACCAGACCGCGAAGATCCAGAATTGACGCATTTTCTCGCACGAATTCCCGAAAACGGAAACCGCGTATTGCGGGTTGTGGTAAATGAGAAGGTAACCCCACCGATTATTGTATCGGCATTTTTCGACCGGAGGCTGAAGAATAAATTATGAGACTCAAGATTGACCGCGAAAGTGATGCGCTATACCTTCGGCTGGACGAATCCAAAATCGTCGAGTCCGAAGAAGTCACGCCCGGCGTGGTGCTCGATTTCAACGAGCAGGAAGAGGTCGTCGGCGTGGAAATCCTCCGGCTTTCGAAGCGCGTCTCGAAGGAAAGCCTTGCAAAAGTCTCGCTCGAAACAGCATAAAAACGTCTGATCATGCTTTCGAAACGGCTTCTCCGACGGTGTGGCGCATGCTTAAGCTTGCGCCAGGGAATCTTATGGTGCAAGCTGAAGCATGCACCACACCTTCTCATCCTCGCCGCCGCGCTCGCTGCGATGGGCGGGCGTGTTGCGCGCGCGCAGTGGGTGCAGATGAATGGGCCGTATGGAGGCGAAGTATACTGTTTGGCAGTAATCGGCACGAATCTTTTTGCAAGTGTTAACGGCTCCAATATCGGTCATCTCGGAAATAGGGGCATTTTTCGCACGACGGACAACGGAAATTATTGGACCGCAGTACGCCTTTCAAAAAAAGAATCCATTGCGCAGTTAATCGCTGTCGGAACAAATCTTTTTGCAGTGCTATATCAAGATTCAGGAGGGGTGGTTATATTGTTCGCTCCACGGATAGCGGGACGAGTTGGATTACTGCAAGTGTGGGGCTGCCTTCGAACATCGATCTGCGGCTGGAAATTCAAGGGTCGAATCTCTTAGCTTTCACTTCCAGCGGTTTTTACATTTCCGAAGATAGTGGTAATAGCTGGCTATTGCGAAGTATCTTGCTACGTTCGGCTGAAGATTTTGTGTTTCTGGATACAAATTTCTTCATGTTTGGAGATAGTAGTATTTTTCGTTCCACCGATAGTGGTCGAACATGGACTAACGCCGGGGAAGGCCTGTCTTGGATTGGTCAGCCGCCTTGCTTTGGAACGATGGGGAAGGTGCTTCTTGCTGGAACTTGTTATGGTAGTATCTATCGGTCAACAGATGCAGGAAGAAACTGGGAACATGTCGATTCGAATATTAATTACAATGGATACAGTACGTGTGTCTCGACTCTTAGGGCGGTCGGTTCGATATTATTCGCAGTAACCAATTGTGGATATTTGCTCCGTTCCATGGACACCGGTGAGACGTGGAATCCTCTTGATTCATTGTTTTATACAGATGGCCCATTCGCTTTAATTGATACAGAGATATTTGTTGGCGGCGGAGGGGTCTCTCTCTCAACTAATAATGGAAAAAGTTGGTCTTCTACATCAATGGGAGGTGGAGTTGCTTTTGTTAACATGGCTGTCATCGACACGAATATTTTCATAATAGGAGGCGGGTTGTATCTATCAACAGATAATGGTGAAAGTTGGAAGATTTTAAGTAATCCGCCTTCCCGATACGCGCTCTTTGCAAAAGCAATAGATTCAAATCTCTTTGTGTGGGACGATGATAGCATTTTTCGGTCGAAAGACGGCGGGAAAAGTTGGACTCCTGCGTGCGCCGGTCATCCACGTATGCATTGTGAAACAAGCGGATGGGGGCTTTCACAAGAAGGCACAAATCTTATTGCAGGAACGGGGGTGGATGGATTGTTTCTCTCTACTAATGATGGAACGAGCTGGTCGCCAATTAACACCGGTTTTCCAACAGTTCAAACGGTATGTGATACAACGGGAAACTTCTACAGAGTTAGAAACCTTAGCAATGTTGCAATAATGGGAACGAAACTTTTTACTGTCGTCGAGGATCAGGGAATTTATGTGTCGACAAATGATGGCTCCAATTGGTCAGCCGCTGCAAATAATAATCTACTTGATAGTCTTGTTGGGCCTCTTGCCGTGTGTAATGGGAATCTTTTTGCTGGGGTCGATTTGCACGGTATCTATAAATCGACAAATAACGGCGATAGCTGGGTAAATGTAAACAATGGATTAGCGGGTAATACATGCGATGATTTTTTGGTGATTGGAAACGATATTTTTGCCTCAATGCAAGACAGCGGAATTTTCCTATCAACGGATGGTGGTAAAAGCTGGACATTCACTGGCCTTGCTTACGGTGGTGGTTGGGGTTGTTTTGCAATAGCGAATAATAACCTATCTATCTTAACCTTATCTCATGGCATTTGGCGCCGCCCGCTCTCCGATTTCGGCATTAGTGCGGTGAACGAGCCCCGGCCGCCGAGTGCAGTAACTGTTCGAGCTTGGCCCAACCCATTCTCGCAATCCACCACCATCGACTTCACCGCCCGCACCGCTGGATACGCGAGCGTCTCCATCGTAAACCCTTTGGGAACCGAAGTAGCCCACCTCTTCTCCGGCGAGCTTTCGCCCGGCGAGCACCGCTTCACTTGGAGCAACCCCTCCGTGCCAGATGGCATGTACGAGTGCGTCGTGCGGATGAATGGGCAGGTGCAGCAGGCGGGGGTGGTGCTGATGCGGTAGAACTTAGACTTCACACTTCGGCGAACTCGTCCTGCTCGATTTCGTATTTGTACAACGTATCGATGGAAATTTTTTTTGAGGCATCGAGGATTTCGATCCCAACAATGTGTTTTTCTGCCGTGAGGTCGATATTGATTCCATCGCCAGCCTCGATCGCGGCAAGCGGCCGCTCATCGGATAGCTGAATGTATGCCGCATCGGCTTCTTTATCGTACGATATCTTCATATTTCGTGTGCCTGTCTAACGGATACACCGTTTTAACGACCACCCGGTTTCCTTCGCGAACGAACGCGATCTTGAGTGGAAAACCAATCGTCCCAACAAATGCATCCGAAACGAGTTCCCGGCTTTCGCCTTCCGGCTCCCGGTCCGCCGCTCTCTCTACCAAAATGTTTTCGACCTCTTTTCGCTCGATGCGATATAACTTAAGCCTCTGTCGCGCGTGGCGGGTAAAATATATTTGCATTTATGCGAAAACTTAGCCAACCGGCTGGATCGAGACGGAGCTTCATCGCCCGGAGTGATTGCGGAGTCCGCGGATAACGTCGGCGCCATCGACGCCGTTAAGGAGGCCCGCATCCCATGGGGACTTCCTGCGCTCTGCTTCGTCAAGCCACGCGCTCAGAACTTTTTCTTCCCGCAGGCTTTCAAAGAGTCGCTCGGCCACTCGGAGCCGCTCTTCGTCTGGCAACTGGAGCGCATCACGTAAAAGGCTTTCGGTTTCTCTGAACATACAAATTGAACTCTTTCGAAGTTAACTTTAGTGCCAGACGATCCCGCGTGCGGATGGGATGTACGAGTGCGTGGTGCGGATGAATGGGCGGGTGCAGCAGGCAGGGTCGGTGCTGATGCGGTAATCTGAACTCTGATTTATGTGATTCTTGTGATTCGTCTGATTACTCCAAGATAAGAATGAATCGACGCAGGAAAATCATACTCAATCAGATAAATCAAACGAATCAGGGTTCAGAGAATTTTTCACAAACACTTCTCACTTTTGACCAATCTTCATAACCATTTACCACTGTTCTGAATTCCGGCACGGACTTAGCATTGGCACGGTTTGACGGTGCTTCTATGCCGTCACCTACCCAAAACGCTCGGTTACAAGCTCGTCATACCCAGCTCGTTCAGGGGCCGATTCTGCGTTCCCTTATTACGCTTGCCGTTCCGCTCATTCTCGCGAACGTTCTGCAAGCCGCGTATCAGTTGATCGATGCCTTCTGGGTCGGGCGCTTGGGCGGTACGGCCGTGGCCGCGGTTTCCGTATCGTTCCCGATCATGTTCCTCACAATCTCGCTCGGCATTGGCTTCGCCGTAGCGGGTTCGACGCTCATCGCGCAATACTTTGGCGCCGGCGAGCACGACAGTGTTAATCATATTGCCGCGCAGACCATTCTGATGATTGTGCTCATCTCCGTCGTGCTGGGCATCATCGGTTACATTCTCACGCCCGTTTTTCTCGATGCGCTCGGCGTTGCACCCGATGTGTATGACGGCGCGCTCGGCTTCATGCGCGTGAGCTTTATCGGACTCACCTTCAACTTCGCGTTCTTCATGTTCCAGTCCATTTTGCGGGGCGTGGGCGAAGTTAAGATTCCGGTCTATATCGTTCTGGGAACCGTCATCCTGAATTTCGGGCTCGATCCCCTCTTCATTTATGGCTGGGGACCCATTCCGGCAAACGGTGTTGCCGGCGCTGCCATCGCTACCGTGGGAACGCAAAGCATTGCGGCGATCATCGGCATCACGATTTTACTCAAAGGCAAGTACCACGTTCGGCTGCACATTCACGATCTCGCTCCCGATTGGAAATACGTAAAGCGCGCGTTCTTCCTTGGCTTCCCGGCTTCGATCGAGCAATCCGCCCGCGCGCTGGGACTTACTGTGATGACCTTCCTTATCACGAGCTTCGGCACGGTGAGCATGGCAGCCTACGGCGTGGGATCGAATATTCTGCAAGTGGTGATGATCCCTGCGATGGGGCTTGCAATGGCTACGGCCACGCTGGTCGGGCAAAACATTGGGGCGGGCAATATGGAGCGGGCCGCGAAAATCGCACGGCTTGCCACGTGGATTGGATTCGCCGCGCTGGAAATATTCGGAATTATTGTCTTCTTCACCGCCCGGTATCTCGTCGCCTTTTTCGTTCCGAACGATCCGGCCGTTATTCAGTCCGGAGGAATATTCCTTCGGATCATGGCGCTTTCCTGGGGATTCATCGGCGTGCAATTTTGCCTCTCCGGCGTCTTCCGGGCCTCCGGCAACATGGTGCTCACGATGATGCTCACGCTCATTTCACAATGGGTCCTGCAGTTCCCTGTCGCATACGTACTCTCGAAACATACGGCGCTGGCAATCACGGGTATCTGGTGGTCTGTGCCGATTGCCAACGGAATTATGGGAATCGTTACCATCCTCATCTACATGAAAGGCGACTGGAAAAAGAAGCGCCTCATCGAACCCGCCCAGGCGAAGGAGGAAGCCCTCCTCGCTGAAACCTATCAGGAGGTGATGGTGGACGACCCCGCACGAACGTAACCGAACGTGAGCGGATCATCCATCGCAATCGTGGGCGGCGGCGCAGGCGGTATCTTCGCCGCGCTGGCGGCCTGTGGCATGGCAAAACGCGAGTCCCTGCCAAACACGGTACACTTGTTCGAACGGAATCCGCGGCTTGGAATTAAGATTCTTATCTCGGGCGGAGGCAAGTGCAATATCACTCATGCCGGGCCCGTTGAAACCATGCTCCACGAAGGGTTCCCGCGCGTGCTGGAACAACGGTTTTTGAGGAGCGCGATGTATCGCTATACGAACGACGATGTTCTTGCATTGCTCGCGCGCCATCACCTGGAGTGTTACACGCGAGAGAATGGGCGCGTTTTCCCGAAATCGGGTCGGGCAGAACATGTGCTGGAGGTGTTGGAAAAAGAACTCCATTCCGAAGGCGTTATCCTACACACACATTCTCGGATCGAATCGACTGCATTCGTCGGGAACGAATGCCTGCTCACGTGCCAGGGCAAAACGTTTGCGGCCCGGGCGCTCATCCTTGCGACCGGCGGCACCAGTTATTCCAAGACCGGCACGACTGGCGATGGCATCCATTACGCCGCCGAACTGGGACACTCCATCGTTCCACTTCGGGCGGCGCTCGCCCCAATATATTTGAAGCAGCCGCCAACGCAGGCAACGATTGGAATATCGTTCCGAGATGCGGAACTGTATGTTACGCGAACAGATGCTCCCTCCCCCGCCCAAAAGATTTTAGCACGCGCAAGAGGCGATATCCTCCTCACACATCGCGGACTTTCGGGACCGGCGGTACTCGGCATCAGCAATGAGGCAGCGAAGCGGATGGAATCCGGACCGATATCCATCGAAGTCAATCTCCTCGGTATTGCGGAAGATGCGTTACGCGAACGGCTGATAGGAGAGCAGCAGGCGAGGCCGCAGCAGCAGGTGAGCCGATGGCTCGAAGAGATGCTTCCCAACTCTTTTGTGCCGGTCGTCCTTGAGAGTGCAAATATTCCAAAGGAGCGACGATGGAATGCCCTGACGCGTGAAGAGCGTCAGCGGATTGGCGTAACGCTGCTTCGATATCCGTTCGGAGCCGTTTCCGAAATTCCGCTCGAACGCGGCGAAGTCACTTCCGGCGGAGTAGCGCTCGATGAAGTCGATCCCAAAACAATGATGTCGCGCCTTCGTCCGGGACTTTTCTTCGCCGGCGAAATGCTGGACTTGGCCGGCGAAATCGGCGGCTACAACCTGCAGGCTGCCTACTCGACCGGATGGATTGCTGGGGAGGAGGCGGTGAGGTTTCTTTCGGGATCTGGAGGATTGAGGGGACACTTTACCGGCCTTCTGGCGTGATATACGCATTATGTTCCTGAAACGGCTTCTCGCGATTGTGTTCGCCGCCGCGCTCGCGGCGATGGGCGGGGCCAGAGCAGGAATTCGTTCACATAATTTGTCGGTCGAAATCTCATGGGAATTACTGCAATGAATGCCGGCGGCTACGTCCTGATACCGGAGGATATTCGACTTCGGCATCGGCTGACTTCGGAGACGAAATTCGCCATCGACGAAGCCGACGAGAAAATCGTGCTGAAGCCGCTCTCGAAACTCGCATTGGAAAAGGCTATTGGCTTTTTGGGAACGGAAGGAAAAGCGCTGGATTTCGTCATGGCCGAACGCGCGAACGACCGCGAGCGCGGTAAATAATACTTCCCGGCCTTCCTATTCTCCTAAGTTTGCAAGCAGTTGGCGTAACTCCGAGTCGGAAAGGGAACCTCTCTCCGATTTATCGTAGATGGCAATCAGGCGAACCGATTGTTTGATTATTCTTACATTCGTGATGACCCGCCCGCCGCTGGATTTCCCTTTGCCTTTCGAGGTGAACGCGAGGCGAACCTTGAAACAATGATGACCGAGCGCCACACCAATCTCTGGCTGGGTCTCCAATTGAGAGATAAGCGCTTCAAGGTCTCATTTCAGCGAACGATGCTTCTTCGCCAGCGCTTTGGCCTGGCGATCGAAGGTGGGCGTGGTGGTGACGTTAAAGCTCACGAAGCAATTCTCGGGCGGGGCGCAAGGTGGTTGCGCCAAGTTCGGCGGACTTCACCTCTTCGATCGACTGCTTAATTTCTCGCATTAGCCGATTCTTCTCGGGTGAAATCCGTTCGATCTTCACCCGCTGAATGTTCTTCATGAGCTCGAGAAAGGACGGAGCCAACCGGTCGTCCACGGTAACTAAAAAGTTCATACCTGTTACAACGCGCTTCGGAAGGGAAAGTTCGAGAGTTGTGCGGCGAATGCCGCCCCGATTTCCCCCTACCGCGTCGGGCACTTTCGCACCCCGCCGGCGTTTGAACGGGCGAACGGCTATGCTTATGAAACGGCTTCTCACGATAACCCTCTTTGCGTCAATTGCGGCGCTGGCGGGACGCGCCATGCGCTCATAGAGAATTCGATTTCTATTTAAAAACTTTCAATGCCAGAAATCAGTAGATTTTTCGGAATCGTTATTACTATGTATAAGGAGTCGGAAGGACCGCATCACCGCGCGCATTTCCACGCGCGATATGCTGGGAAAAAAGCGAGTTTCAGTATCGATCCCGTTGAATTGATTGCCGGCTCGCTCCCTCGCAAGGAGCAGCGGTTTGTCGAGGCATGGGCCGAACTTCACCGGAAGGAACTTAAAGAAAATTGGGCCTCGTTAGAACAGGGAATTTTACCCGCTCCGATTACTCCACTCCAATGATTGGACACGAATTGCACGATATCAAAGCCGTCGAGGTCATTGGCCCTCATGCGCTACGGCTTCGGTTTGAAGATGGCGTCGTGCGCGAAGTCGATCTGAGTGGCATCACGGAAGGCGCAATGTACGGCCCGCTGCGCGACCCGGAGTTTTTTGCGCAAGTCCGGCTCAATCCCGAAATTGAAACCATCGAGTGGCCCAACGGCGCCGATTTCGATCCCGAGACGCTGTATAACTGGGATATGTACTGCGTCTCATGGCGTGAAGCCGCACAAAAGCTGGCAGCCAAGCAGCGATTCGCCGCGCACAATTAGAGCACTCGGATTTTCCCCTCCCGCGTCGGGCACGTTCGCTCCGCGCCGGCGTTTGAACGGGGGAACAGCTATGCTTTCGAAACGGCTTCTCGCGATTGGTCTTGGCGCCGCGCTTCCGGCAGTGAGGCTGCCGACCTGTAACTGACAATCATGTACGAAGAGCAGTTATCACAACTATCACCTCAGGAACGCGAGCTTTTCCGAGCCCTACAAAAGGAAAAGTACCCCCGTCTCGCCGAGATGTACCTCGGTGCTAAACTTTGCTGGCTGGACGAAGCAAATCCGGAACGGGTGCACACCACAGCGCATTGCCTCAGAGAATTGGCAGAAAAAATCGGCTTTAAGGTGAATCATCCCGCGATGGGAACTGTGTTGAGGGAGGCGATGGAGAAGTATGAAAAGTTCCGCAAAGAATGGATATTTGCCTTTGACCTGAGAGAGTTTTCACCGCACACAGAAACAGCAATTCAGATTTTCGAGGATATCGGGAGCTATAACGAGCAATACAACAAAAAGAGAAAAGAAAGATTTACCGAGGTCATAAGTCAAAGGCGTTCAATAAATGACGCTTCGAACACCTACATTGCAAGCGAGATCACGAATATTTGGAGCTTTTTTACCGATGTTTGCCATCACGGGAAGACAGCAGTGACGGAGGATCTTATGGAGATTTATATTGCCCAGTTAGAAAGGCTTTTGCTGCCGCTTGTCAAGCCGCAAGCCGCGACGAACATCAATGAAATGCTTCGACTGATTGAGGAGGCGGAAAAATGATCTCCAAGAAGAAGCTGGATGAAGTACGCGCGTTTATAAACTCTGAGGCGGCGAACGATGCTTTTTATAAAGCGCTGACGAAAACGGACTGGATACCCGCTTTAATCGAAGTCGATGGTTTTGGCCAGCCGGAGCCGGTAAAAATCGAACCCACAGACTTTTTCGGGGCAGAGTCGAAAGCAATAAGCTTCCCAAATTGGGAGCCATCTCGGTATTTAGCACGCATGGGTTCCACGAAGGATTCCATCGTGATTCAGGCATTGACGACAATTCCTGAAACCGATAATATCGCAGTCAGAGCAGATATTATTGATGCGGTGCTGAATTTTCCTGTCTCAGAAACAGCGGAATTAATTCGGCGCGAAATTCAATGGCTGAAAAAGCAGCGATCTCTCTACACTTTTTATCCGCAAAAGCTTTTTGCGCTCATACACGCTGTAAGTAACGAGGACGCATCGTTAGCAATCGAGCTGATCGATGCTGTATTCAAACTGGATATTTTAGAAGAGGATACGTTTTTCGGACAATCATCCCGAAAAAAGGACGCTACAAAATTTGACGGTTGGCTTTATTGCGACCAGCTCGTGAGATTATCGAAAGAATTTATCGCCCTCAAAAGCCTCGACTTTCTTCAATGGACGGTCAGCGAGCTAACGAGGGCGCTCTCGGCAATCGCACCG
The DNA here is from genome assembly GCA_021825235.1 of Bacteroidota bacterium. Classification (GTDB taxonomy): domain Bacteria; phylum Bacteroidota; class Ignavibacteria; order Palsa-1295; family Palsa-1295; genus PALSA-1295. The sequence goes on from JAKAIL010000005.1 coordinate 31,151, forward strand.
CAGCCACAAATGATTGCGGGCCTCAAAGATGACTTCTCGTGGATTTGGCGACAAACTATAGAGGAATCTGACGATTACCACAGCTGGGATGGGAAGAATGGACTCGTCGCGGCCATTAGAGAGACGGGTGTTGCGATCCTTGCTCAGTGGCCCGAGAAGGCCTTAACACTGATCGAGCTCCTCGAAAAACAGGATTGGCTGGTCTTCAAACGACTAACGTTTTTTATGATTGGCATGAAGCCAGAACAATTTATTCCAAAGATCAAGGCTTACGCCGTAGATCGCGAGGTTTTTTCCTCGAAGCCATTGCGCCGGGAGTACATAGGGTTGGTTCGCGCCGCGTATGAATTTCTCGAACCCGCAGAAAAAACAACGTTTTGGGGATTCGTGGACGCTGAAAAGGCTGAAGATCGGGTTCAGTGGTATTCTGAGTTTGAAAGTTTACTAACCTCAGAACAGAAACGGCATTTTCAGGAGCTAAGCCAGCATTACACACCGAATGAATTTTTTAAATCTCCGTTCACCCATCCTATAATTTCGGGAACCATAAGTCCCATAGATGCCACGGAACTGCTACGCAAAGACGATGGCGAACTGATCGGCTTCTTGAGTTCCTGGCAAGGTTCCGGGCAGTTCGGGGAGCCCGATGTCGAGGGTCTCGCTGATGTGCTTGGGGTGGCAGCGACTATCGACCCCGATCGGATTGCCAATCTGCTTCATGCAATTAACGGGATTAACGAGCCCACTTATCTAAGAATCGCGCTGTTTGGCCTCTCTCAAGCGTTACAGAACAATGCGGACTTTCAGCCTACTGCCATTCTAAGAGCTTGCCTTGGCATCGATTTCGAAAACCGCAAAATTCGTCAAAGAAGTCTTCAACCCGGAGAAGACCTCGACCTTGATTGGACCGGCCCAGCAAACAATGCAATGGGGTGTTTACGAAACGCCATTTACCATGGTAGAATACAGTTAGCGGACGTACCGTTTGCATTACAATTGATTCGAAAATTTATAGGCTACCCAAACCCCACCGATGAAGAGGAGAAGGAACGACTGCCCATCGAGGATCCGCTAACCTTAGCGATTAACACGGTTAAAGGAATGGCAGCAGATTCGCTTCTTGCTTTGGCGCGCTGGCTTGCTTCAAAAGAAGCGCTGGACTCATATCGTGACGATATTGAGGCTTTGCTATCCGCAAATATTTCCCAAACCCAAAGCTCACTCTCAGTTCGGGCAATTTATGGCTCCAACCTTATCGCTCTAGAATCACTGTTCCCAGATTGGTGCACGCGGTTTATAAACGACATCTTCCCTGATGATGTCGTTCGATTCCTAGCTGCGTGGCAGACCTACATTGTTTATTCTGGCCCAGACTTGCGGCATCTTCCAATATTACGGAAATTCTATTATCGCTATCTGGAACTTTATAAAAACGATGCGCCCGTGGATTTATGGAGAACTGTTGCTAATCCTGGCGCGCGTTTAGCCCAGCATTTTGTCGGTTTAACTATCAATTCAAGCTGGGAACCCGACGAACCATTCCTTGTCAACTTTTTTGATTCCGTCAATTCAGAGATCCGGTCTGAATTCTGGAGACACTTAGGGCGCAGCTTGTCTACGGTAGGTGATAGATGGCCGAAACAAGTTCTAACTCGATTGTCTCGTATTTGGACGGCGCGCCGCGAGAGTGGAAACATATCAATCCCAGAGGCAAAGGCATTCGGGTGGTGGGTCAAGTGCTCCTCTTTTGATAGGTTGTGGGTTTTAGAGGAATTCGATAGTGCTCTCGAAATTGCAAAATCAAGTGAGATGGAACGATTTAATGACTCTATCGAAGCTTTCGCTGAGGACTCAAAAGCGTACCCCGAGAAGACGCTCTCGATTTTGTCGAAGTACTTGCAATTTGCAAAAAATGGTTACGAGGCGGCCTATTTGGAGCAATTTATTAAGCAGATAATTATGAACGCTCACCAATTTCCGGAGCAAGTGGATGAAGCTGTAGATTCTCTGGTTAGTCTCGGTCTTTTGGAATTCAGGCGTTTTTCAAGCTCTTCAGGCATAAGCTAGTTTCTAGAATTGCCACTGGAACGATCCCTCGGTGCCGGATGGGATGTACGAGTGCCTTGTGCGGATGAACGCGCAGGTGCAGCAGGCGGGGTTGGTGGTGATGCGGTAGGAACCCCTCTTGCGAGGCTGTGTTTTACTTTTATGAGCGCGCGAGAATTAGCCGAATTATTCGAAGAACTGCCAGCCGAGGCCCGGTCGCAAATCGAGCGGTTGGCGGAAAAGCTGCGCGCGGCTCGGCGTGCCCCAAGCGCGAATGACGATTATTCCTTCGATTGGGCCGGAGGGCTTAAGGAATTTCGCGACCAATACACATCGGTCGAACTTCAGCATAAAGCAAGCGAGTGGCGGCTCGAGTCCTGATCGATACCAATATTTTCCTCGAAGTTCTGCTGGAGCAAGAGCGTTGGAGGGAGTGCGAGGATCTCTTACGAGCATATCGGGGTGTCTCGGCGCTCACCGATTTCGCTCTACACTCCATCGGCGTTACATTACTCGGCCTTAAAAACGCGCCGCTCTTTCAGCGGTTTGCGAATGATGTCCTCGTTCGGAACGATTTGTTGACATTGCATCCATCCGAGTTTCCGCTGCTGATTGCGATCCATGAACAGCACCGTTTGGGGTTCGACGACGCGTATCAACTCGCCGTAGCGGAGCATTTCGGTCTTGAATTCTTTACCATCGATCGTCACTTTCGAGGGATTGAATCGCCAATCAAAATAACCGTGCTGGAGTAATCCGGCAATCCCACCGTGCCAGATGGGATGTACGAGTGCGTGGTGCGGATGAATGGGCGGGTGCAGCAGGCGGGGTTGGTGGTGATGCGGTAGGGACTTCCCCTTCCCCGCGGGCACTTTCGCTCCGCGCCGGCGTTTGAACGGGCGAAGGGATATGCTTTCGAAACGGCTTCTCGCGATTGCTTTTGCCGCCGCGCTTGCGGCGGTGGGCGGGCGTGGTGCACGCGCGCAATGGGTGCAGACGAATGGATTTAATCCGTCGCAGAGCTTTCCATTAGCTCATTTTCTGAAAAGATGTCTTCCTTATACTCGCCAGTTGCTGGGTCAGTCCAAGAACATGCCCAGGATCGCATAACACCGTTGAACAAGACTCCTTGCGTTACGACTCTCATCGCCACGCCATCTTTTTTACGATAAATTGTTGTTCCGATTTCTAGACCCATAATGCGGTAATCATTCGCGGAAGAAAATAGTTCAGGGGTAAGAAAACTTTTTCCGATTCAAGATCAAAATGCTAAAACATCTCCCTTCTTTACTGGCTTTACTAATGCTAATAGCCGCGGCAGACGCCCGTTCACAATGGGTACAGACTAATGGTCCGAACCAGGGAACCGTTTCAAGTTTGGGCGTCGATGGCCAGAACCTTGTTGCGGGAAGTTCGGCAGGGGGAATTTTCTTCTCAACTAATAATGGCATGAATTGGAAGGAAGCTTTCGGGTCAAGAAGCTTCGAGGCAACAGCCATTGCCACTGCCGGAACGAATATATTTGCCGCAGGCGGGGGTGTGCTTCTTTCAATTGACAGCGGTGTAAGCTGGGTCGAGAGGAGCGATGGGCTGCCCCATAATGCTATCTCGTCCATGCTTGCGAATGGGACTGATCTGTTCGTGGGGACTAAAGGAGCCGGCATTTTTCATTCCACTAATAATGGTCTAACGTGGTCCCCCTCGAATCATGGTTTTCCGACGATCGAATCGGTAAATTGTTTAGCGACGAGCGGGACACGCATGTTTGCATGTACAAGTGATAGCGGCATGTACTCGAGTAGTGACAATGGAGCTGATTGGCGTCGATCCAGCTCGGGCCTCCCTTACGACACAATGTATCATAGTTATCGACCCATTTTTGCTTCCATTTCAGAGGGTACCAACCTACTGACTGGGACGGCAAATGGGGTTTTTATTTCCACGGACGACGGCACTCACTGGTCGGCAAGTAGCGACGGTTTACCGAGCAGCTTGAAATGTTATGCCCTGCTGACTTCTGGCGGCAGTATTTATCTTGGCACCACAGAGGGGGCTTTTCGTTCACTTGACAGTGGCTCGACCTGGTCCCTGAGCGATTCGGGCATTACAGGTGGGGTGACGGAGCTAACTGTGATATCAACGAATCTCATTGCGGGATCGACAGATGGTCTTTACCTTTCATCGGACGGGGGCTTCTCCTGGCGAACTATCACGACAGGCCTTCCAGCTAATGCCGATGTCTATAATATGGCAATAATTGGAAACGATCTTTTTGCTCTCGGCTACGGCGATCTCGGCTCAGAATTTTATCGATCAAGCGACCAGGGCAAACATTGGGAAGGGCAATTCATTGACCCCCATGATGGAAACCTTATTTCGCTCGCCACGGATAGCTCGCATCTTTATGCAGCGACCTTTGATCCATTTATTGGCGCTGATATTTTTCGCTCAAGCGACATGGGTTCCACCTGGATTTCGGCTGGGAATGGTCTACCACGAACTTATTTGGCCAGCACAGGCCTCGAAGAAGGCTCTGTGGCTAAGGCCGTTGCCGCGGTTGGCACCAACCTGTTTGCAGGGACAGATAGTGGCGTTTGTATTTCGCCGGATTCGGGAAATAATTGGTTTCCAGTGTTCGCGCCATTCCCAGGGGTGTTTCTGTTTGCTGTCAGCGGCGTGAACTTATTTGCAGTCGCTAATTCCGATGGTTTGCAGTACATCGCGGTTACAACCAATAATGGGAACAGTTGGTCGGTTATCAATTCTTCTCTTTCTGCGGAAGTGGGTGCATTCGCTTTGAGCGATAGGGGCATCCTTGTTGGTGATGGATTTTTCGGAACTGGAGTTTTTTCTTCGTCAAATAATGGAGCTTCCTGGATTTCTCTCGATAGCGGGTTGCCCTATGATAGTCTTACGGGGCGCTACCCATTATG
>JAKAIL010000191.1 GCA_021825235.1 Bacteroidota bacterium
TCCTTGAAATCGAGACGGCGAAGGGGGTGGTTTTGCGGAAGGTAATCAGGGAGTGAGGGCGAAGAATTTAAACTTTCGGACGTAAATCGAGGATATTAAGAAAGGAGACGACCATGAAATCACTTTTTGTCTTTGTTTTGACAATCGTTAGCTTGCCATGCTATGCACAATGGAAATATGGCGGTATAACATTGAATCAGGTATTGGGATATGGTGTGCATGATACAAACTTCTTTATAAGTATCGATCAAGCGACGTTCGGTATGCCTACACGTCCACAAACTTCGCCCGCTCACGTCTATCGCTTTGATAGACAGCACGATGCATGGATCGAAGCAGATAGCGGGATTCGGTTTCCCGTTACGACATTCGTCACAGCAGATACATTGTTATTTTGTGATTCACGTGTATATCGCACATCGAATAACGGTGAGTCCTGGCAAACGCTCAATGCGGGAACCGCGTTGGGATCAAATGGTAGGTATCTATTTTCCCGCTACGGATTTTGGCCCAATGCAGCGATTCTTCGCTCAACTGATTACGGAACAAGCTGGGATTCGGTTGCGAATATAGCTGTAGCAAGCTATGCAGCAATTACCAATTGTATTTTTGCCAATACCGGAACTGCCATCTGGCGTTCACTGGACACCGGACGGCATTGGTCGCTCCTTTCGCAACCCTATAGTGGGAACTTACACTTGCAAGTGTACACAATGGGTTCAATTCTTATCCTTTTAGATCAAGATAATACGTCACAAGATTATACGGGCATGGCTGCACTCTCCTTTGATAGTGGTGGCCTTTGGCATAAGATTACTGTATCAAGTAACAATGGAAAGCCTCTCTTGGTATCTTGCTTTGTTGCCGACGGAAAATACTTGTTTGCTGGCACCGATAGCGGTGTCTATTTTTCGATAGACAGTGGCGGCACGTGGAAATCAGCAGGCTATTACACGGATGTAAATGGCTACCCAGCCCCACGCGTTACGTCCCTCGGAGTGTTCGATACCTTACTGTTTGCAGATGCGATTAGCTCCTATCAATACTCCACCTTCCAACCGACCTGGTATCTGGCGATGCGCTCGATCCCGGAAATGGTAAAAGATACCGGCCCGGCTGACGTGGTGCAGGTGCCCCCGGCGGACGATTCGATTCGGATCTATCCCAATCCCTCGCTCGGAACGGTTACAATCATGTCCGGCAGCACCGAACTGCTCGGCGTGCGCGTGCTGAATGTGCTGGGGTCCGAAGTCCGGGTACCGGGGTCCGGGGTGCGGGGTGTGAAAACGCTCGATCTATCGGGACTGCCAGCGGGAACGTATTATCTGGAGATCGAGACGCCCTCCGGCTTGGTCGTCCGGAAGCTCGTGAAGGAATAGCGCCGGAAACCGGGTGTGCCGGGGCTGGGTTGGGTTGCCCATGGCCGAAACACCGCGCGTAAGCGATCCTCCGGAGCGAATAGCGCCGCACATGGCGGCTAATGGGCACGAGCGGCGCCAAAGAAGCGGCCATCGCCAAGGAGGCAGCCGGGGACGGCTGCCACACGCGACGGCCAAACTCACCCGTTTGGCCAACATTAAGCTGGCCCTGCTTGTGGCCAGCGTGCTCGTCGTACTGGGAACCCTTATGTATGCCCATTCGCTCGTTACGCAGCTCAGGCAGCGGGAGTATCTCGTCGTCAAGCTGTTTTCGGACGCGGTCAAATACTACAGCAATAGCACGCAAACGCCGGACGACTCGCTCTACCGGATGATTACCCACTACGCGATGTCCAGCGATGTGCCGGTCATCCTCACGGACCGGCATGACGTTCCCAGCGCGCGCCGGTTCCACGAAACGAACTGGAACGTTCCCTATGATTCCACGCTCGATAGCGCGGACCAAGTCCGGTTCCTGCGCGAGCAAATGCATGCGATGGACCGTGTCTATCCGCCCATCGCCATTTATTACCGCGATTCCGCCCTGCGCAGATCGACATCGATCCTTCGACATACCAAGATTCTCTCGGCGTAACCCGGACGGATTCCCTTGGGATAATTCCCGGAACGCTCACGTATCAAGAACGAAAGTATTTCGAGCACGCGGCCTCGGTTGCCGGTTGGCCGGGTTTCGAGGATATAACCATTAACGGACACACGCACCATGTGGCACACCACGAGATCGATTATGTAACAGTGTGGGACGTTCCGAAAGATGTTATCATTCCGAATTTCCCACAATAGCGGCACGGGAAATAATCGCAAACCCACCTTTTTAAACGCCTATAGCTCGGGGATCCCGCTCCGGATACACGCTATTCCACCGTCACCGACTTCGCCAGATTCCGGGGTTGGTCCACGTTGCAGCCGCGGGCGGTGGCGATGTAATAGCTGAGGAGTTGGAGCGGGATGACCGAGAGGATCGGGGTGAGCATCGCCAGCGTCTCCGGGATGTAAATCACCTGCTCGGCCAGCGCATGGATCTTCGTGTCGCCTTCCGTTGCAATCGCAATGACATGTCCTTTCCTCGCGCGGACTTCCTGAATATTGGAGAGAACTTTTTCGTACACATCGTCCTGCGGGGCAACGACGACGACCGGCATATTCTCGTCAATCAGCGCAATCGGGCCGTGCTTCATTTCGGCAGCAGGATAGCCCTCGGCATGGATGTAGGAAATCTCCTTAAGTTTCAGCGCGCCTTCGAGCGCGACCGGATAATTGTACCCCCGACCAAGATACAGGAAGTTCGAAGCATTCTTGAAGCTCTCCGCCAATTCCATAATCTGCCGCTCCGTATCGTCGAGCGTCTTCTGGACTTTCTCTGGAAGTTCCCGTAGCGCGTGGATCATCGCGCGGCCATCCACCACCGAAAGGTGCCGCATTCGCCCCAGCATGATCGCCAGCAGCGAAAGGACGGTAAGTTGGCTCGTGAAGGCTTTGGTCGAGGCAACGCCGATTTCCGGTCCCGCGTGAATATACACGCCACCATCGGATTCGCGCGCGATCGTCGAGCCGACCACATTTACGATGCCGAGCGCGAGCGCACCTTTGCGCTTTCCTTCCCGCATCGCCGCTAAGGTATCGGCGGTTTCGCCGGACTGGCTGATGCCGAACATCACGTCGCCCTCTTCGATGATCGGATTCCTGTATCGGAACTCGCTCGCATATTCGATTGTGACGGGCACGCGCGCATATTGCTCGATCATATACTTCCCGATGAGCCCGGCGTGATAGCTCGTGCCACAGGCGGTAATGACGAGGCGCGGGGCACGGCGTAGTTCCTGCAAATGGTTCTGAAGACCACCCAGCTTGACATTGCCCTCCTCCTCGAGAATGCGACCGCGCATTGCATCCGTAATCGTCCGGGGCTGCTCGTGGATCTCTTTGAGCATGAAATGCTCGTAGCCGCCTTTCTCGATCGCTTCGAGTTCCATCTCGATGCGTTCCACCGGCTTGGTGATTTCCTCGTTCCCTCCGGAGAGACCATCGGCCGAAATAGTCCGCGTTTTAATGCCCGAGCGCGTGATCGTCGCCATCTCGTTATCGGCGAGATAAATCACCTGACGCGTATGAGCGATAATGGCCGAGGCATCGCTGGCGACGAAGTATTCGCCATCGCCCACTCCGAGCACCAGGGGCGAACCGTTCCGAGCACACACGATCTCCTCCGGCGAGTCCGCCGAAACGACGGCAATGCCATAGGTACCGACCACTTCGTTCAAAGCCAGGCGGACTGCTTCGGTAAGGGTCCGATGTCCGGCATCCGGAGACCGGTGTCCGAGTTCCGAAACATGGGAATCAAGTCCGGTTCCCCGGATTTCGGACTCCGAATAATACTCCCCGATCAGATGCGCCAGCACCTCGGTATCCGTCTCGCTACGGAAGGTATGACCCCGTGCAGCAAGGCGTTCCTTGATTGAGAGGTAGTTCTCGATAATCCCATTATGGATGATCGCAATGCGCTCCGACTGGTCCGTGTGCGGGTGGCTATTCGTGTCGCTCGGGACGCCATGCGTTGCCCAGCGCGTATGCCCAATGCCAACCGTGCCATGGTGCGGCGTGCTTTGGGCCAGGGTTTCCAGGGCCGTTACTTTCCCCTTGCACTTCTCGATTACGAGGCCCGTCGTCCGTTGTCCGTTGTCCGAGGTCCGTTGTCCGTTATCAACCGGTCGTTTTCCGTTAGAGCTAAATCCCGAACTCCGGACTTCGGCCCCCAGCGTTTCGAGCAACGCAAGCCCGGCCGAGTCATAGCCGCGATATTCCAGCCGATGAAGGCCAGACAGGAGGATGGGGGCCGCTTCACGATTGCCAATATAGCCGACGATGCCGCACATCTATGGGTAAGGATGAATTATGAATGATGAATTATGGTCTGGTTTCGTGAGACGAACAATTTTTTAGATTGTTCCGATTATGGGGCAGAAAGAATTACACAGTGCGGAAAGGGATTATTGTACACCTCAGATGGTTTGCATCGTCACCATTTTACCGATCGTATGAGAACACTCCAGCCCATCTGCTTTTATTCTCTAATCGTCTTGGCAGGCATCTTTTCGAGCGGCAACGTTGCAGCCCAAACAGCGCACCCCCGCGTTGCGCCATGCCCAGCTATGCGTGGCACCTGGCGGCCAGCGCCACCCCCGGCGGTGAACTCGAAGAATATCCAGAACTTCGAGCAACCCCAGGCGGCCAAATCCAAAGAGCAACCGCTCGCGCAACTTTATAGCGACGGAAACCCAACGGCCGAGGAGCAGTACTTGCTGGAACTTATCAATCGCGCGCGGGCGAATCCCGATTCGGAGGGAATTCGGCTTTCGAATACGAATGACCCGGACGTTTCCAATTCGTATCGGCAGTGGGGAGATCCCAAGCGCTCGCAGGTGCTCTCCGATTTCCAATCGTATCCCTCCCGGCCGCCGCTGGCATTTAATGCCGACCTGATTACGGCGGCCCGAAACCATGACCACGAGATGATCAAAGTTGACAGCCAATACCATGTGGGGCCTGATGGCGATCCCGGAACCCGCATGGCACAGGCCGGATATACCGGCGAAATGTCCTGGGGAGAGAATGTTTTTGCCTATGGCGATGCCGACCCCGGCGGTTCCAGTATGTTTAATATCAATGCCGAGTTCGAGATAGATTTCGGTAACCCGGGAATGGGCCATCGGCATAACCTCCTAAATTTCGATCCCACGGACCCCATATTCACCGAGGTTGGCCTGGGCGTGATTCACGGCGGCAACGGCTATCCCGATGTCGGCACCATCGTAACGACGGAGGATTTCGGCGAGCGCACACAGCATTTCATTCTCGGCGTGGCCTATAGCGATAGGAATAGCAACCACTTCTATGACATTGGCGAGGGCGATTCCGGGGTAAAAATTACCGTTTCCAGCGGGACTTCGTATTATGCGGTAACCTCGGGTTCCGGCGGCTATGCCATCCCCTATTCGGGAAGCGGTTCGGTGCAGGTCACGGCTTCGGGAGGTCCATTCCCCACTCCTGTCGTAAAGACGGTCAATCTGGATGGCGAAAACGTAAAAGTAGATTTCAATCCCGACTTGACCGGATTTCCGACGCAGACCACGCTGGTGTTGCCGCAGCTGGACACCTCCGTCAGCACCGATTCTGTGAACTTTACCTGGAATACTGTCGCATTAGCCGCCTCGTACCACATTCAGATCGGGACGGATTCCCTACTTAAGAAAAAACTGGTGGACGATTCCGCCCTCGCAGGCATCAAGGATACGACGTTCCGATTTGGCGCATTCAAGGACAGCACCACCTATTACTGGCGCGTGCAGGCGAAGAATGCCAAGGGATTGGGACCCTGGTCGCCGATTGCAGCATTTTCTACCGCCTTCGTTCCAAGCCCGGTTACATTACTCGCTCCGTCAAACGGTGCGATCGTTCCCGATACCGGCGTAACGTTCGTCTGGCACCAGGCGGACAAAGGCGGCTTCGACTACAAGATTGAAGTGACGACCGACCCGGCACTGAAGAAGGTAGTTTTTCCGGACTACCCCTCCGATACCAGCGAGTTCGTGATGCCAAGCGTCTTCCAGGCAGGGCAGACGTATTACTGGACGGTGCTGGCCCAAAACGACAATGGCTGGAGCAAAGCCGCGGCCCCACGGAGCTTTAGCATTAGTTCGGCAGGCATTACAGCGCCCAAGGCGGGCGCGCTTGCAGTTTCGCTCTCGCCGAATCCCACGCACGGCGAGGTACACCTTGGGTTCACGCTCACCTCGCCGGCCCCGGTGACGCTACGCGTATTTAACAGCCTCGGTGAGCAAATTCGCGAAATTCCGCTGGGAACGATGCCCTCGGGAGCGAATTCCTACAATTTTGATGGTTCCTCGCTCGCGCCGGGAACCTATTCCCTTGCCTTGCGGGTTGGAGAGCGATTCGAGATGGGACGCGTCGTGGTACTTCGGTAGCCGGGGCGTCCCGTTCGGAAGTATTTTGTGACGCTGGCATGGAAGGGCGCTCCATCAGGGGGCGGCCGTCCCTGTCGGAATTATTCCCTTCGGGGTTCCCCTGGACGGGGAATTGGAGCTTTTTTTGCTCCCGTCCCAAAAATTCCGTATTTTTGTAGATTCGATTTCGTTACGAGCTACCAAAACCCACGAATCCGCACCTGCATGCGTCTTTTTAGACTGAAATCACGCACCACTACCATTTTCGCATCTGCCTTAGCCTTTCTTGCCGCGTCGCTCATTTCCCTGAGCGTTTCTGCGCAAACTGTGTCATCCCCGGCCCCGGCGGATACGGCAATTCACGCCGCCACTTCGCCAATTCCGGACACGGCCCATGCGCCCGTGGAGGTAGCGCAGCCCGGAACCGCGCCGCAAACGCAAGCCCCGACCAACGAGCCTGGCGGTGAAGCGAACCTCCTCATCCCGGACTTATCTTCGGTAACGTTCCTTGGCCTGCCGGGCCACCAGCTCCTCATGATCGGGCTGGCATTCTGCGCATTAGGGCTTCTGTTTGGCCTTACCATCCTTGGCCGGCTCAAACGAATGCCGGTTCACCGGGTCATGCGGGACATCTCGGAACTGATTTACGAAACGTGCAAAACGTACCTTGTAACGCAAGGCAAGTTCCTTGCGCTGCTCTGGATTTTTATCGCGGTCGTCATCTTCCTCTACTTCGGCTTGTTGGCGCCGGTGGCGGGCCATCCGGTGGCGCTCACGGTGATCGTGATTATGCTCTTCAGCATCATCGGCGTGCTTGGAAGCTACGGCGTGGCATGGTTTGGAATCCGGGTCAATACCTACGCCAACTCGCGGACGGCCTTTGCCGGCCTGGCCGGTAAACCGTACCCCGTCTATTCGATCCCGCTGCAGGCGGGCATGAGCGTGGGCATGATGCTCATCTCGGTAGAGCTGTTGATGATGCTCATCATCCTGCTCTTTATTCCCGGCTATTATGCCGGTCCCTGCTTCATCGGCTTCGCCATTGGCGAATCGCTCGGCGCGGCGGCACTGCGTATTGCCGGCGGTATTTTTACAAAGATTGCGGATATCGGCAGCGACCTGATGAAGATCGTCTTCAAGATCAAGGAAGACGACGCGAGGAACCCCGGTGTTATCGCCGATTGCACGGGCGACAACGCAGGCGATTCCGTCGGCCCTTCGGCGGATGGCTTCGAGACCTACGGCGTTACGGGCGTTGCACTCATCACCTTCATCCTGCTCGGCGTCCACGATACGACGGTCCAGGTGCAATTGCTGGTGTGGATATTCGCTTTGCGCGTGGCGATGCTCGTATCGAGTTCCGGCGCGTACTTCCTGAACAATCTCTTTGCAAAAGCGAAGTATGGCACGGCCGATAAGATGAATTTCGAGGCGCCGCTCACGTCGCTCGTCTGGATTACCTCGATTGTTTCGATCATCCTTACCTTTATCGTCTCGTATTTCATCATTCCCGTGCTTGGCGGCGACGCTTCACTTTGGTGGAAGCTTTCGTGTATTATTTCCTGCGGTACGCTGGCGGGCGCGGTAATTCCGGAATTGGTGAAGGTATTTACATCAGTCAATTCCGGGCACGTCAAGGAAGTTGTTACCTCTTCGCGCGAAGGCGGCCCCTCGCTCAATATCCTTTCGGGATTAGTGGCGGGCAACTTCTCCGCATTCTGGATCGGGCTTTCG
>JAKAIL010000192.1 GCA_021825235.1 Bacteroidota bacterium
CGCGGTTATCGCGCTTATACTTATCGGTCCGCAGCTCTTTGCGCAAAGCTATGCGCGGCCACATTATGACTTTATATCGATTCTGGGCAGTGTGAGTTCGACGCCGCCCACATCCGTGGACGCTGCCAAGGCAATGAGTTATCTTAAAGGCCACGATGGCAACCATCCGGGATACTGGCAGCCCCAGCAGTCGCTCATCGATGCGGACTCCGCGATGACACGCAAGGTATTCGAGGTGGATGGTGACCTTCCAGCTTCTGGTAGTGCGGCGAATTCTCAGCCTGGCAGCGATATCGATCCTGCCAAGCTGCAAAACATGTCGAAAGACCAACAAATGGCCTTTGCACAGCAATACATGGCGAAGGCAATGGCGGCGCAGCAGTCGATGTCTCAGCCGATGATCGAGGACCCGAAGATCATCCGAACGATACATGTTGTCGATAGCCTATCGGTGGTGCTTGCCAAACTTCCTTTTACCCACGCTCATGAATTTGATTCCGTTGGAGCTCCCTTCGGCATGCAGCTCCATGAGAAGGATAGCACGTACCACGGGAAGATGGATGACCTCGCAGTAAAGTGGACCAAAGCAAAGAGTGGGGCGGAAATCAAACAGATTCGGGAACAAGAGGACCAATTGACGAAGCAATGGAAGTCCGAACGGGTCGCGATTGAAGATCGATTCCTTTCCGCGGAGGCCATGCACCTCGGCGAGTATCGGTCAAGTCTGAATCCCATACTCCGCCAGGTAGAGGAGATCGAAAACAAGTTACAGGATGGCAAAGCCATTCGGACTGCCCCGGACGGCACAATGTACAAATCCCTTCTGACCAACGCGATGAAGACGATCGCCATCGTTCAGGACACGCCGCTCGACCTTGTGCAGGATGCCCTGCCATTTATGGAGGTTCCGCAGCCGCAACCTTCGCAGTCACCGTCGCAGGCTCCGCAAACGCCGACTTCATCCGGGGGAGAAGGGGATTAAATAATGGTGAGGCTTCTTCCATCCACATGCATAAATTGTATCTGCTCCGGACAGCCCTCTGCTCTGGAGAACCACGTACCGTTTTAACTTTCAATTATTAAGACCTATGAGATCATTCGATTCCAGTTTGCCAGTTTCATGCCGGGTAGGACGTGTCGCGCTTACCGCTTTCGTGATGTTCGTGTTCGTCTTGGGTTCGTTTCAGAATGGCCATGCCCAATGGAAGCGCGCGGCCGGGTGGACCCTCGATGCCCACAACGGTACCCTGAGCCAGGTCAAAGGGTTTCTTCCGTTCGGGAACAAACTCTTGGCCGACGTGCTGTGCGCGACCTCCTCGAACGGTACTCCCGATTCACTCTTCGTTTCGACCGATAACGGACAAAGCTGGGCGCCGTTCTCCTCCAGTGGGGGTGAGCCGCTCATCGCCAATGGAACTAACTTGGTGGGAATTGCCGACAGCTTTAGCAATGGAATGGTTATTTCGTGGATCTCCTATTCGACGAATCAGGGCCAAAACTGGATTGCGGACAGTGTCGGATTTCCAGCGAGTGCACTTCCGGGTGGTATGGTTGTCGCGGGAAATTCGATCATCGCTAGTGCGGGATTTTATGGGTTTTATAAGCAAACTGGTCCAGGCACACCGTGGACGGTCGATACCATCGGAGCAAGTGTTGGAGGGCAACCAATACCCGTTGGCGTTCTGGCGTTATCCGGAAATACGATTTTAGCCGGAGCAATCGTTGCAGGGATTATGGCATCGACGGATAATGGCGGAACCTGGAACTTAGCCGTCAATGGAATACCGGAAATAATGCAGGGAGGACAGCCAGCCGGCTGGCCAACCGTATGGCAATTGGGAGTAATTGGAAAAGCTGTCTATGCGGTCACCGAAACCGATCCGAATAATCCCGGCACCTGGACTATGTATCGCTCCAGCGATAATGGACAGAATTGGACGGTAGCCAATGCTACTCCTATTGCCGGTGGTGCGGATGGAAATGCCACCTGGATGGCAGGAACAAACCAAATCCTATTCTTTTCGACGGACAGCGGTGTGTTCATTTCGAAGGATAATGGCACGACCTGGACCATAAATAACAGCGGTCTTTATCCATACGATCAAACCGGATTTTATACGACCGCGGTCCAGATCGCGGGCGGGAATGTAGTCCTGGGAACGGCTGACTCTGGTATTTGGTATCGTCCGCTTTCGGACTTTGGAATATCGGGAGTTGCAGCGACTCCGAATGGGAGTTCCCATCTCGGCATCGCGCTTTCCGAAAATCCGGCCGGCGGCTTGGAGAATGCGATAATTTCCGCGCCCGAGGCTGGGCCCATGAGGGTTGAATTAGTAGACGAAATGGGAAGGAGTGTGCAAACGCTGTTGCACGGCCCGGCATCGCAGGGACCCAATCCTATTTCCTTCAATACCCAATCCCTGGTTCCGGGAACATATTTCCTTCGCGTGGAAGCGGACGGTTCCAGCGCCATCGAAAAGATTACGGTGGACCGGTAACGATTTTCAACACAAGAAAAATAATTCTCTTTACGAATTGCCAATGAAACAGCTTACAACATCGTCTGGGACCCTTATACGGTATACCTGGATTGGTTTCTTCGTTTTCATCGTCGCGATGACACTTCCGCGCCGCGAAGCCTCTGCTCAATGGAAGCAAGCCTCGGGATTTTCGAATGCGAACGCGTTCAATGCACAAAATCTCGATTATGTCAACGGCTTCCTTCCCTGGGGAACATATCTCGGCGCGTCGGCAGGATGTGGCGTCAGTCAGGATGGGGCGACGATCGATTCGCTTTTTTTGTCGACCGATAATGGAGTGACCTGGAATGGAATCGCACCGAACGGTGGTGAGCCTGCACTTGCTGTTCCGACCGGAGGAAGCGTTCCCGAGCTAATCGGAACCCAGATTTGGAATCCAACGACGATGGATCAGACACATAAAGTGCTTTCCTACTCTACGGACGGGGGACAAACCTGGACAGCGGACACAACCGGTTGGAATACCCCGAACGGTACAGGGTTAGCGATGTACCTTGCGAATATTGGAACTACCGTGTTTGCTGCGACCGCTTCGGGAATTTATCAGCAGACGACTCCCGGAGGCACCTGGACCGTCGATACGGTCGGGGTCGGGCTGATCTTTAAGTTCGGGTTCGCTTTTATCGGCGGTTTGTACGCAATGGGGAGTGACCTCTATCTGAGTACCTACACCAATGGAATTTATATCTCCACTAATATGGGAGCCTCGTGGACTACGGTCAATAATGGCCTTCCAACGATTTTCTACCCGAACGGAGGATTTGCCACGATCGGATCTTCGCTTTTCGTCATAACTGCTCACGATTCGAATGAGGATTCATACGACTTTTATCGTACAACGAACAACGGCCAAAATTGGACGCGCATGAATTCCACTCCTCAAGCGTGGGGTAGTGTCAACCCAATGTTTACGGCTGCCGGCAATACGCTATTTGCGGCTTCCGATAGCGGACTGTTCGTTTCAAACGATAACGGTGCTACGTGGATCCAGCAGGACCAGGGGTTACCTGCTTTTGAAAACTCATTTAATTACGTCGCCGCTGTGGCCGGGCCGAACCTTATCCTTAACACTCCACAGAATGGCGTCTGGTACCGACAGCTTTCGGACTTTAGCGGCTCTGGTGTCAGCGAGATTTCAACGATGCAACAGGGATTAAGCCTAAGCTTGGTACCAAATCCCGCTGACCAAACGGAATCCATTAGCTATCACCTTGAGAACTCCGGAATGGTAAGAATTACGCTAACGGACGAAGCAGGGCGCGAAATTCGAGTCCTTCAGAATTCATCTGCGCAAGCGGGAACTCATATCCTTTCCGCCGATCTCCAGCCATTGGAAGCCGGGACGTACTTCGTTCGACTGGAAGCGAATGGAGCAAGTACAACGCAAAAGCTGGTAATTGCGCACTAAGGATTATCCACTCAAAAACGGATTTTTAATTCCACGACGGCCTTCGAGGAGAAGGCCGTCTTCCGATTAAAGTCGTTCCTCGCCTTGATATAGCGGCTTCTCGAACACCCGGTACCGTTTGTAGGGTTCGCCGTTCATCACCTGTGCGGCGCGCGTCATCATTGCGTTATCTTCGAGGACCCAGGAAGCCTCGCCATAGAGAATGCCTTTCCGTTTAGCCCGTTCCATGATCTCGCGATAGAGCATGGCGTCTATCGCACGGCCGCGATATTCCGGCATGACGCCTAAGAGCACAATGCGAAGATTGTCGATGGATTTTTTCTTGGTCATGAGATTGCTGATGGCCGTCGGCAAATTCATTGCACCTTTCGGGATCGGTTTGCCGGCAAGGAACGCCTGATTGATGTCCGGTATGCAGAGCGAGAAGCCGATCGTGCGCATCTTCCCATCGGGTCCCGGTGCTTCGGCGAAGAGGACGAAATCGGGATCGATAATTTGGCGGAGTTCGGTCGCCAGCATTACGATCTCTTCGCCATCGAGTGGCACCGCACCCCAGTTCTCTTCCCAGCCGCGCTCGTAAAGATCGCGGATAAGATTTACCTCGGCATCGTAATTCTTCATATCGAGCGAGCGAATTCTCACCTTCGATCGCTCTTTCAAGGCGTCAGTAACTCTTTTGATCTTCGGCGAAAGCGATTTCGTTTCGGTAATGCGCCAGGCGAGCATGTCCTGCGCTTTCTTAAAATCCGCGCCTTCCCATAGCTTCTTATAATAGCTCGGATGATAGGGCATCATGACGGCCGGTGGATATTCGAAACCGTCCACCAAAAGCCCCACTTCGTCATTGATGGAAGGGCTTATCGGCCCGCGTACCTCTTTCATGCCGTGAGAACGAAGATAATCTTCCGCGGCGGTGAAGAGCGCATCGGCTACGTGCTCGTCGTCAATGGAATCAAAGAATCCGATAAAGCCAATCTTATCCTTATACACCTCATTGTGGCGATGATTGATGATTGCCGCAATGCGGCCCACAATGCTGCCGCGTTCATCCTCTGCTAAAAAGAGCTGCGTCGTTGCATGTTTGTAGAAGGGATTCTTCACTTCGTCTATCAGGCGCATCCGGTCCATTTCGAGCGGTGGAACCCAATTCTTCTCATTGGCATAAAGCTCCCATGGCAGTCGAATGAATTTGAGTTTGTCCTTGCGGTTTTCTACTTTCCGGATGTGTACGGTGTGTGCCGGTTGTTTCTTCTTTTCGAGCGAGGCCACGCGGGTTTCTTCGGCGGCGGCAGCCGGCGTTTCTTCCTCGTCCAAAACGCCAAGCTCTTCGCCAATTTCTTTAAAGAGTTCCAGAATACGGTCCAGGTGCTGCTTTTCATGCGTAGCCATGTAACTGGTGCGCATCATTTGCATGCCCTGCATGACGCCGGGAACCACGAACGCGTTGACGAACACGCCGGCATCGAAGAGCTTGCGCCAGAAGACGAGCGTCTTAATATCATCGCCAATAATCACCGGTACAATGCCCGTCTTCGATTCGATGATCTTGAATCCCATCGCTTTGAATTCGCGGCGCATATAATCGGCATTGTCGATCAGGTGCTGCATGCGTTCCGGCTCGGCGCGAAGAATGCGCAGCGATTCGAGCGCCGCCGCGACCGAGGCCGGTGTGGGGCTTGCCGAAAAAATGAGCGCCGAGGCCTGGTGCTTAATATAATTGATGACCCGCTCTTCGCCCACTACGAATCCACCCAGGCTGGCGAAGGTTTTCGAGAACGTTCCCATTGTCATGTCCGTCTCGTTGACGAGATTGAAATAGCTCGCGGTTCCGCGGCCCCCATCTCCGATGACGCCGACGGCATGGGCATCGTCCACCATCACGCGGGCATTGTACATGCCGGCAATTTCGATCATCTTCGGAAGATCGACGATTTCTCCGGACGTGGAAAAAACTCCGTCGCTCACGATGAGCTTGGGTGCATCTGCCGGGAGTTTCGAAATGCGGCGCTCCAGATCCGCCATGTCGTTATGGTTATAGCGGACGACATCGCCATACATGCCCCTGGACATCAGGTTCCCGGCAACGATGCAGGCGTGGTTATCTTTGTCGCTCAGAACATACTCGCCGCGCTGCGCCAACGTTGGGATAATTCCCTGTGCCGTCTGGTAGCCGGTCGAGAACAGCAAGCAGGCTTCCTTCTGGAAAAAATCCGCCATTTCGGCTTCGAGCTCTTCGTGCAGCCGGACCGTGCCCGTAAGATATCGGGAGCCGGAGCAGCCGGTGCCGTATCGTTCGATGGCTTTTACCGCCGCCTCTTTTACGCGAGGGTCGGCGGTAAGGCCAAGATAATTATTCGAGCCGGCCATAATGACTTTGCGGCCTTCGATCTGCACAACCGGGCCTTCGTTTTCCTCGATTGCGCGAAAGTAGGGGTAGTAACCAGCTTCTTTTACTTCATCGGCACGGACGAAGTCGTAACATTTTTGAAAAAGATCCACAGGATAGCTTCTGAAAATTAAAATTTATGAAGTTCAAAAAGGCGATTAGATGAACATCGAATATTCGGAGGGTGATCGCTCATCCCAGTGAGCCTAAACGCAAAGAATGGCGGCTGAACTCCCCTTAATTCGCCCCGGCCCTGAAGTTGAAGCCAGCCGACTCGTGGCTACTGAATAGGACAGCTTCGAAGATACATGAAAAAGACCATCAAAAAGAAAACACTTCGCGAATCGCTTCACCTCTATCACTCCGTCGCGCATTGGAATGGCGAGTCGGCCAACGAACTACTCAAATCGCTCCGGCGGCTGGTCGAGGGCGGACCGGATTTCCTGATAAACTTTGCGGCGATGCATCTGAACCGCTACCGCACGCCACGCGAAATGCGCTTTGACTATAGCGAGCTGCGCGAGCCAATTCTCGCCGTCGATAAGAAAGGATACGCCGTGGTGGGAAGTATTCGCGCGCCGAAGGTCCTGCAATTGGTGAAAATTTAAGGATTGCAGAAGTTTAAAACACGGTCATTGCGAGGAGAGTCTGATGACCGAAGGGAATCAGACTCGACGAAGCAATCCCCGGCCACGAAGTCCGGATTTTTTAGCTACGACGAGGGATTGCTTCGTCGCCTTCAACTCCCTTCGGTCGTTGGAGGCTCCTCGCAATGACACTAACGAGATGCTCCTTATGCTTTTGTCGCGCGCGTTTTCTTAATCATGCTTTCGAGCGAATCGAGATACTGCTCGAAAGCTTTACGCCCTTTGCGGCTTAGCTTGTAGCGTGTCACCGGCTTTTTGGCAACGAATTGCTTCGTGACAGTAACGTATCCAGCATCCTCCAATTTTTTCAGGTGGACGCTCAGGTTCCCATCGGTCGCCTGAGTTTTCTCGCGAAGAAAGGTAAACTCCGCCTCGTCCACCGAAATGAGCACGGCCATAATCGCGAGCCGAATGCGCGAGTGAATCAGCTCGTCGAGTTCCCGGTAATCGAAAGCTTCCGCCACAGCTCAGGCCTCTGGAGTTGATGCGGCTACCATGCGGCGGTAGCGGCGCTGAAGGATAATTCCGGGCACGACCTGAAACAGGATAATCATTGCCGCATACAGGCCAATCATGTGAACGGAGGGCCACAGATACATCGCAACCGCTCCTGCCCACCATGCAAAGCTGATGTTGCGAAGCCACTTCAAATCATGCACTACGCCGGAGAGGAAGTAGCCAATACCCACGATGAGCGATGTTACGAACAAGGCATAGTAGGGATTCATCTGCGGATCGTTTGCCCCATGCTGGAACATCAGAACTAAAATGAGCCCCAGCCCCAGTGTGCCACCGCACGCGCCCCAGATGGAGGACTGAATCCGATCGAGAATGCTCTTTGGCCGCGCAGGCGCTCGCCGCTGCTTGATGACGTAATAGATCATACTTCCCCATCCGAACAGGACCAATCCGATCCATATATACCCGGCGTAGAGATCCCGTTCAGTGAGCGACGAGATGTAGGATACGATCATTCCTGCCGCAACGAGTAGTCCCCAGATGATATAGGGTATGCCGTCCTCGACGAACGATGCGCGGCTATCGTCGATGATTTTGCGAATGTACTGAAGCTCGTCCTCTGGACGGAGTGGTTGTTCTGATGTGTGTTCCATACGATTAAATAAGAAATATAAATT
>JAKAIL010000193.1 GCA_021825235.1 Bacteroidota bacterium
GCCGCTTCCACTCCAAGGCACCGGTCCTCGACAAAGAATATCCCCGCCTGCTCGGTAAGGCCTCGTGCTTCAGCGCTGGTAATGCCCTGCTGGAGCCAAATGGCCCGCGGCAAACTCGTGCGCGAAAGCACATCTCGTACAACTTCCGGCACGGCCTCGGGCTTCCGAAAAATATCGACGATGTCAATTGAGAGATGCGCCGGGATTTCGGATACGGACGGGTACGCCGGAATTCCCCTCCATTCGCGCAGCATGGGATTAACCGGAATTATCGTAAAGCCGCGATGGAACAGTTGCTGCGGAATATCGTTGGCCGGCCGGCCGGGCTTCTCACTAATACCGACCACCGCTATAATCTTCGACGTATTTATAAGTTCCTGGGTGGTCATGCTATTTCGATGCGATACTTCATGGGAGTACCAATGTTCATAACATGAACCGAGTTCCACGGATGAGCACCATCCGGCGGAGCAATCCTTCAACGGCGCGATCATTCGAACGAGCGACTATCCAGCGAGAAAGCCGATTTTCAGAAATTCAGCCTCATTCAGCAGTAGTTTTGCAAAACACTATACGGATGAGCGATCATCCAGTCGTCACCCATAATACTGATTTATCTTGTTAACGATTCAATTCTTAGGAGCAGCCGGTCAGGTGACTGGCTCGAAATATTTCTTGCGGACCGCCACGCACCGTGGCGTGATGGTAGATTGCGGCCTTTTCCAGGGCGGGCACGAACTGCGCGCCATGAACTGGAATCCCCTGCCAATCCAGATTTCGGATATCGCCAACCTGGTGCTGACCCACGCGCACTTAGATCACACCGGCTACATTCCGAAACTCGTGAAGAGCGGGTTCCATGGGCAGGTTTGGTGTACACCTGCTACGCTGGATGTAACGCAATATATTATTCGCGACAGCGCCCACCTACAGGAGGAAGATGCCCTGCATGCGAACCGGCATAAATTTTCGCGGCATAAACCGGCGCTACCACTCTATGTGACGGAAGATGCCGAAAAAGCGCTCGGATTTTTCCACGTGCAGGACCGGCACAAACAGAAGACCTTGCCCGATAACGTCAGTTTCGAGTATTCGAATGCCGGACATATACTGGGTTCCTGCTCGGTGCGGCTTGAAAAAATCGAGGCGCCTAATGGCCTCGGAATGAATGGGAACCAGCAGGCGAAAGCAATCTCCATCCTCTTCTCGGGCGATCTCGGACGCGAGAAGCCGATCTATCTGAAGCCGCGGGAGGCGCCCCCGCAGGCAGACTTCGTGGTCTGCGAATCCACGTATGGTGATCGACTCCATCAGAATATCGATCCCACGGAAGAATTATACGACATTGTAAAAGATGTGCTGGCCCGGAACGCAGTGCTCCTCATTCCGGCCTTTGCCGTGGACCGTGCTCAGGAACTTATCTTTTGCCTTAACACGCTTATGCGAGAAGGAAAAATTCCAGCTATTCCCACGTTTGTGGATAGCCCCATGGCTACAGAAGTTACTTCTTTGTATGAGAAGTACACGCAGGAGCATACCATTTCTGCCGAGGAGCTGAAGGAGCCGGACAAGAACCCGCTTTCCTTCCCGTCACTCAAGTTCACGCAAACGGTGGACGATTCCAAACGGCTGAACGACCTCAAAGGCCCGGCAATCATTATTAGCGCCAGCGGCATGGCCACCGGCGGACGTATTATGCACCATCTGTTCAATCGGCTGAGCAAACCAGAAACGATCGTTCTCTTCACTGGCTATCAGGCCGAGGAAACATTAGGGCGCGATCTTATGAATGGCGCAAAAACGGTAACCATTTTTGGCGAAAAAGTGCCAGTTGCCGCGAAGGTCATGACCCTCACCAATTTCAGCGCCCACTCGGACCAGCGGGAAATCTTGGATTGGCTGAAGCAAATGCCAAAACCGCCGAAACGCCTTTTCCTCACGCATGGCGAGGATAGCGCCAGAACCATCCTCAAGGGAGTGATCGAGAAGGAGCTTGGCTGGAGCGTAGCAATGCCGAAGCTGAATGAGGTGGTGGATTTGCTCACTTTCTGAGATATGTCATTGCGAGGAAGAATTAGGGAGCGAAGCGGAGTAATTTCGACGAAGCAATCCGTTCGTGTCATTAATAAAGTCTTGGGTTTGCTTCGTCGCTCCTTCGTCGTTCCTCGCAATAACGGCTCTCGCACCTTGGTTACACTACTCCTTTTGCTATTTTGGAATACAAATGCGACAGCCCAGCTCCTGGGCATTACCGGCGCAAACCACCCGGAACTCCGATGGAAACAGATTGAGACGAAGCATTTCGTCCTCGTTTATCATCAGGGGCTGGATTCCATCGTCCAGATGGCCGCGCCGATTGCAGAAGAAGTGTACCATGTCGTTACGACTAACCTCCAAACATCGCTCTCGGAAAAAGTCCGGATTTATTTCTCCGATAACGACGAGGAACGAAACGCCTTCACCTTTGGCGATGAGTATATCTTTATCTGGATGCGCGGCATCCTGGACGATAATCTTTTCTCACTCCGGGCGAGTGGAACTTCGAAATGGCTGCGCTCGGTCATCACGCATGAATTTACCCATATTACGATCGCTCATGCCACACGGACGTGGAGCGATTTCCTGTTTCCGGCTATCAACGACAAAGTCCCGCGCTGGTTCAACGAGGGCATGGCGCGCTACATGGAACCCGATGGGTGGACGCCGGACCTCGACATTGCGCTCCGCATTGCGGCTGTTTCGAGCCAACTCCATCTCACAGATGACGATTTCTTAAGCGGCACACTCCTCTACGAAGGCGGGCAATCGCTGGTGCGATATATCGCAGCAACCTACGGCGATAGCGCGCTGGTCAAAATCCTGAAATATCGCAGGGGTGGACTTTTTCCCTACAATTTCGATGATGCCGTGAAGTCAGCGACCAAGCATTCGCTGAACGAGATTTACAACGAGTGGCACAAAATCCTCAACGTCTATTACAATACCCAATATGGGCAGAAGGAGGATATCGAGGATATTGCGCGGAAGATCCCTTCCCATCTTGCAATCGTCGAAGCGGCGCGGCTTGCGCCCGATGGCAAGCGCATTGCGATTCTGGGCAAGCGCACGGAGGACGAGCCAACGAAGCTTTTTCTGCTGCCAAACGATACCGGCTCAGAACCCAGGTTACTTACCGGAGCCTCCGGCATCGAGCCGTATTTGAGCTGGTCGCCGGATGGCAAGTATGTGCTCTTTTCGAAAATTCGCTGGGGTACGCATGGTGACCTGATCTACGATCTTTATCGGTGCGATGCAAAATCCGGCTGCCTCGACCGAATTTCCTCGAACGAGCGGCTGGAATATCCCGATTGGTCGCCGGATGGAAAAACGATTGTTGCCGCACAGTTCTTTCGCTCCGGTTCGGACCTGGTACTGCTAAACGCGGATGGTTCCAATCTCCGAAAGCTCACGGATTTTAGCGACGACCAGGTGCAGATCTATTCTCCACGATGGTCGCCGGATGGCAAACAGGTGGCCTTCAGCATTTTCCGCAAAGATGGCAAGCGCGATATTGCTACGGTGGACGTAAGCTCTGGCGCTATCCATTATCTCACCGATGATTCTATCAATGACCGGTATCCGATTTGGTCCCCCAAAGGAGATAGTATTATCTTTTTGTCTTTTAAGAATGGATTACCGGATTTATATTGCATGGCTTCTATTGGACAGCAGGGACAAGGTGGACTGTATGGACGGCAATTGTGCGATGTGGCTTCCAATATCCTTGCATGGGATATTTCGAAGGACTCTATTTTGGTAACTTCGTTAACCAACCGGAACTCCGTACAGCTTTTTTTGCTAGCAGCGCACCGCTCGGTGGTACCACGGGTTCCAGGGGAACCGGTAGAGAAAAAATATATGGCTTGGCGTAGCGTGCGCTGGCCGCTTATTACGCCGCCGGCGGACTCCATTCCACCAGTCACTTCGGCGGGACCATTTGCATACAATTCGCTGGCGCATATTCGTCCGCTGTTGTACTTGCCAATTATTGGGACCGATCTGGACCATACTGGCGACCCCGGAACCCAATGGGGCACGCTCACGCTCCTGAGCGATGAAATGCAGAAGCATCTCCTGACCGCATTCGCATGGTATGGAACCGTCTCGCGCACCGTTTCCGGCGGATTCGAATACCAAAATAACCAACTTCTGCCCAGCATTACGGTTGGCGCAGCAGACATCCTTGAATTCCGCGACGTGTTGCAGGATATCCCTTATTACGAGCAGGAGAAGCGTGCTAATCTTGGCGTTAACTTTGCGATTCACACGCCAAATTCCCTCATTGATTTCCATAATATCTTTGTCGGGGGCGAGTGGAACGATCTTACGCCGTGGAATCTCTCGCAATTTTCCGGAGTGGATTCGAACAAGATTCCGATTGCCGCGAAGTTCCTGGACCTGAACATGGTCTATACCTACCTCTCCCCCCTGTTCCAATTCGCCGCGACCGCGATGCACGCCGACAAAGCACTGGTCAGTAGTATCACCTGGACGCGCATTCGCGCCTCGCTCCATCAGGAAATCCCCATGGATGAGGACACTCGCAATGAGGTAGCCTTCATCCTTCGCGGCGCTGCCGATTACGGCGATGAACTTCCTCAGAACTATCTCGGCTTTTATAAATACGATGCCTTCGAAGGCGGGTTTAACCTGGCGAGCCTGCACCAGGACGATCGCTTGCGTGGCATCCGGCGCTATATCTATGGGAACCGGCTGCTCATGGGGACAATCGAAGTTCGGGAGTCCGATGCGTTCTTCTCGTCGCTCGTGCCGATACTCCAAGCCTTCGTGCCCCAATTCGTAGAATTTTTCGATTTGGGTACAACGTGGTACGCCAACGCGCCAACGAATAATCCGAGCGTAACCATTACTCCCCTTTCCAAAACGGAATGGCTCAAGACAGCCGGCGTAGAGCTTCGTTCAGAATTGGGCTTCGATGCCGCGCTCGAAGGCGGGGTCGGATGGGAACTCCCCCCCTTATCCCCAAGCGCGCAGGCGAATAATGGTGGGAAACCGGACTGGTATCTCCGTTTTACGGGAATCTTTTAACCCAACCTAAAAGTTACAATTGGAAGATGTGGAAAATTTTGGGAAAAACGTCGCTTAAGAAGCGCGCGAAAAAAATTCTTCGCTCGCCCCGGCTCCTGCTTATCACCGGAATTTTAACCGTGCTCACCACCACGCTCCTTTTCGCCAACAAAGGCCTCTGGCGGCATTTGGAACTGAGCCATCAGATCGCGGAGCGCAAAGCAACGCTGGCACAATTGGAATCTCAGGAAGCGAGCGTTTCCCAAAAGGTGAACCTCCTGAAACTCGAAGATGCTTCAACTATTGAGCGGATTGCTCGTGAACGGTACGAGCTGAAACGACCCGGTGAAATAATTTACGAATCGGCCCAGCAGTGATCCTCGGTGTTGATATTGGCGGTACTACCATCAAGCTCGGTGCGGTGGATGAACGCGCAGGCCGCGTTGTCGCAGAATTAGCGTTCGTAACGCCGCAGATCGGTGCGCAAGGAGTCGCACAGGAAATCGCGGTACATGCCCGCAAGCTCCATTCCAACTATCCAGACCTGCACACAGCCGGCGTCGGGGTTCCCGGCGCGATGAACCGTGACCGCTCGCTGGTGCGTTATCCACCGAATCTCCATGGCTGGAAGGAGGAGCCACTCCGCCAATATTTGCAGGAAGCTCTCCCGGAATTCAACCGGATTGAAGTGGATAACGATGCCAAAGTCGCCGCGCTGGCCGAAGCGAAGCTCGGCGCCGGCAAGGGGCTTTCCCATTTCCTGCTCGTCACATTGGGAACCGGAGTAGGCGGGGCAATCTACGCGACCCTCCCTCCTAAAGAAGGAGGGGGCCAAGGGGTGGTTGATTCAATTTTTCGTGGCGCTTCCGGCGGCGCAGGCGAGTTCGGGCATACAACGATAGACTTTAATGGCCCCAAGTGTAACTGCGGATCCTATGGCTGTATCGAAGCCTATCTTGGGCAACACTATCTCTCCGATCGTACGAAAGCGAAGCTCCTGAAGAACCCCACCCTCAGTTCGCCGTTGCGAGCGGAAGAAAACGAGCTTACGCCAAAGCTGATTTTCGATGCTATGACCGCCGGCGATGCCTTTGCCAGGAGCGTCTTCGTGGAAGCAGGAACACTGCTCGGCGCAGCTTTCGCAAGCGCGGCCAATCTGCTGGACATGCACGTTTTCATCATTGGCGGAGGCGTGGCAGAAGCCGGTCCGGTGCTCTTCGATGCGGCGCTCGAATCGCTTCGCGCCCGGGTGTTAGCGAATTTGCGTCCGGTGGTCGAAATTCGCAAGGCGCAGTTCGGCAATCAGGCCGGAATGATTGGAGCGGCCATGCTGGTGGCTGGATAGGGAAAAATTTTGGACTGCTGTAACCACGGAGCCTTTTTCGTGTTTTATAGCTATTAGGAGACGGTTGAAATAATCCCCTGAATAGATTTTCTCTTTAAAAACCATGAAAATTCTCCTCCGTGGTGCAGCGCTCCTCGCGCTGTTTATCTCACAAGCCAGAGCGCAGGAAGTGCAAGTGCCGTTCGATAGCGCCGGGAAAATTCTCGTGATCAATCAGGACCTCCAAAAGCAACTTGATTTATTTCCGACGTATCCACATTTTCTTGAAGCACATCTTTATCGAGAAGCGGATAGCACTTATATTTTAGAAGTGACATCGTTCGAAAACAGCAAGCTGGTAAAAGACCGCCTCCCGAAAAGTGCGACCGCGGTTACAGCTATTCGTGAGGATATTGAAGCCCGGCTGGGTTCCACAACTCCCACCGTCAAACTCGATCAAAGTTCAAGAACCAAATTCCTGATATGGGAAACGCTCATTTCTTTCTTCGGCTATGCGCCAGCGCTCATGAGCGGATTTAACTACGATAATGGAAGCTTATATGCCGGTATTGAATTGGTAATCGGCGGACTCGGGTATCTGGTCCCATCCGTAATTACAGAACATGCGCCGATGACGGATGGCGAAGGTTCGCTGGCTCTCGGAGGCGCATTTTTGGGTGCAGCTCATGGGGCTTTGATTGATATTCTGCTTTCCAATGGTGATCCAGGCCGCGAGATGGGGCCATTTATCACCGCAGTGAGTATCGGAGAAACCGGCATTGGCTACGCCATCGCTTCAAAGAACAATATGACCGAAGGCACTGCAGACATCATTCGCTATGGAGGCCTTTTTGGAATGATGGATGGAATTGGGCTTGGTTTCGCGGTCAATAATTCAGCGTCCGGTTCACTATGGTCGGGGCTTGGACTTGCCGGATCGGCTGCAGGATTCGCAGTAGGAACTGCTATGGCAAATTCGCAGGACTACACGCGTGGGAACGCCTCCGTTGTGCTCACGGCGGGCATTTATGGAGCTTTGCTTCCTCCATTGCTCTATGCTTCGGCCATCTCCTATAATACCAATACTAATCCCGCAACGGGACTCTTACTCTCTGGTGTCGCTGGGAACATTGGAGGCATTCTCCTTGCGCACTCCATTGTTAATGGCAAGCATTTTTCGAATGCTGAAGGAACCGCCGTTATTCTTGGAACTACTGCAGGATATGCGATTGGACTTGGCTTGGGTTACATCATTGCGAGCGGAAATAACTTGAACCTCTCGCCCTGGGAATTTACCATTCCTACTGCGATCGGCACGGCTGCCGGCTTCGCTATTAGTGTCATGGCCATTGGAAATGGGACTGCCAGCCCTACGACAGGTTGGAATTTCCAGGCAAACCCCGGCGCGTTGATGGGCGCGCTCGTGCCGCACCACAACGTCAATCCGGCGACCGTGCCACCATTCTTTTCCGCATGTAGTAGCACCTTAGAAATGTCAGGTTCTTAGCACAATAGAAATGTCAGGGTTTCGGGAAGACCGCTACTGCTGTTTGGACGAACTTTCAGCAGGAGCGGTCGATGACGGAACTACTGACAATGA
>JAKAIL010000006.1 GCA_021825235.1 Bacteroidota bacterium
ATCTTGTCCCCTATCACATATCTTCGCTGCCTGTTGGGCACTATATGCTTGCAGCCTTCGTGGATTTTGGTGGCGATGGCAATCGATTGAACGACACGGCGTGGACCCCATTCAGTATTGGTTCTTCAAGCGTTCACGACGTGGGCTTCTCCGATCGGATTGGTGTCTTTTTGCAACCCGGCTCAAGAAACCTTAGCTTGGTCAACCTTCCGCCAAATATCGAGCGTATTCTTATCTCGAACGTGCTCGGTCAACCAGCGATCGACTACCAATACCCGATGCAATCATCTCTTACGCTCGACATATCAAGCCTTCCGTCAGGGCTATATTATATCGAAGTCCGGTCGAGGGAGCAGATCTATCACCAGAGGCTCATTGTAAGCCACTAAGCGGCTCTCAGATCGTCACCTTAAATCCAAACACCAGCGACTCATCGAGCGAGCGGCGGAGCGAGACGTTGCGGTCATAGGTAAGGTTGCCGGAATAGTCGATGCTGAGGAACTTATAAAGTATTTTCGATGGAGCGGCCAAGGGTCAGGCGCCGGATAAAATTGCGGTCAAAAAAACAGGTAATCCGTATAGGGTGTCGGTGACAATCACGGTTAATCCACATGATGCAATGGCGGCCATGCCTACCGGCAGACGCATGCACAAGCCCATTCGTATCGTGCGCGAAATTGATGCCGCATCGCCGAAATTTTTTACAATTTCGCATGGCGATCTCAATAATGATGGTACGGCCGACGTCACGATTTCTTTGTAGCTACGCGTGGCTATAAAACACGAGCGGACTTTCCGTAACGAAAGTCCGCTCTTTCCTTATGTGATGAGGTGAGAGGTTTATCTGCTTATAGTTATTAAGTGGTTGCTTATTTTGAAAAATTTATTTTGGCTTTATTTCCTACGCTCGTGAAAATGTAGCTCTCTTTGCGGCATCTTGTTGTAAAAATTTTCCCCCGCCGTTCGGCGGGGGATGTGCGGCAACTACGGATGAGCTTTGCAACATACGGAGCAAACCGCAACTAAACTAATGATTCCATCTGAAGCGCGACCTCGCAACGTGATCGTGAATCAGTCAGAGATAAAGACGGAATTTCAAACGAAATCCTTCCAAAAAGCGTAAACAAACTTCCCGCTGTTTGATGAATTCTTCGAACCGTGTTCTATGAAAAATCCCCTATGTCTATAAATGATACACTCGAATTCCGGATTGGGACACTGGGCCAGCTATCTTTCCCCAATCCTGGACACTTTTTTAGGAACTGTGCCAAATTGATGCATTCTGGGAGCCTGCATATCAAAATGAAATAAATCCATGGAAAGCTCATCTGTTCGTATTTTTGTGACGCTTGAATCCAATAAACGATTTTCCGATGTTCGGATCTCCAGCCGCCGCCGGGCGAGGGTGGGTTATCGGGCTTGTGACGCTCTCCGGGATCATGCTGGTCGCGATGGTATTCTATCCCTTTGGCTACGATCAGGCGGTCTTCAGCACGGGTGGAGCAATGATAGTGCATGGAGCCTTTCCATACCGTGACTTTCTGGACACGAAGCCACCTCTTATTTTTTATCTGTATGCAGGAGCCCAACTTCTCTTTGGAACTCAGGAATGGTCCATTCGGCTGTTCGATATTTTGTGGCACGGTGTAACGGCGTTTTACTTTTATCGCATTCTTCGCCGATATTTTTCTATTGAACGTTCGCTTGTAAGTATCTCACTGACCATCATACTGTACGCCGGTTCCGGATTCTGGATGACGGCGCAAGCGGAAAGTTTCGGAATTCTGCCTTCACTTCTTCTCTTCGATTGTACGCTGCGCGCGGTGGAGCATCCGGAGAGAGCGGTGAAGTACGGAGCTATCGCAGGGCTTGCCGCCACCATGCTTTTGCTGCTCAAGGTTACACTCATCCTTAGTGTGGGTGCCGCGATGGTAATGCTTTTCCTCGCTTCGAAGAAAAAAATAATGTGCTGGCTAGCTTATACGGCGGCATTGGTGGTGGTCGTGCTCGCGCTCTCTATAATTGTTGGTGTGGCGTTGGTCCATGCCGGAGCCGGTGAGCGATTTCTCGAGTGGGTACAATGGATTTCTCAATACGCCTCCATCACGTCGCTCCAGCACCCGGCTTGGGAAGAGTTGTTGGTTGAATTTCCGCTGACCTTCTTGTATTCGATGTCCCCGCTGCTTTTCTTTTTTGCGGGTCGGGCCGTTATAGAATGGAACCGAAATACGTACCGGCCCGAACAAAAATTATTCTTTCGACTGCTTGCGCTCACGATAGGATTTCACCTTATTGGAATATTACTCGAGCGAAAGATTGAATTCGAGTATCAATACACTCGCTATCTGTGGGCTGCTACGCCATTTGCTGCGATAGGACTGTTCTATTGGGAAAGTGCCTTCAGGAAATTCCGGTTATGGAATTGGCCGGTAGGAACGGTGCTTTTCATACTTCTGATGTTTACGACCTCACCGCTTGCTCGGCTTTTTACACAAACGTTGCCGTGGAGTTGGGTAACACTTAGGCACGGAAACGCTGCTGCGGAAGTGCAGCGTCGAATTCCTAATTATTTTTCGGGTGATGAAGAACGCGTCGCGCAATATCTGAATACGAGAATGAAGCCGAGCGAGCAGCTTTTCTTCTGGGGAAATGATGTTGCTATCTATGGATTAACGAATCGTATGCCGCAAACATCCTGCCTTACCGCGACTCCCTTTCGCACCACATTTACGCCGTTGGCATGGAAGGACTCGCTGATTCACCAATTGAGCACAACTTCCCCGGCATTTTTCGTTGTGGAGTTTGGAGATGCACGTCCGGAAAGCACGGGAAGTAAACTCGATTCCTATCAGGCGCTGAATGCCTGGGATGGTCTCCGAACGTTTCTAACAAGGCGCTATGTGCTCGATACTACTATCGGGCATTTTTTTATTTTCGCGCGTGGAACTCAGGAAATCAGAGATGAGGGCGGCCCGTCAGCGGGTTGATCCACAAATTGCTGGACGGATTTTCCTCTAATGCAGCAACAGACTCCACTTCACGCCAAATGAGTTGGCATGGGAACCGATTCTCATTGAGCGCGCGGCAGAGCACCAGCGAATCCAGCGCTGGATCGATCTCCTGAAAATGTTTTAGGTCCGGGTATCCGCGGACTCCGTGCATGGCCGTGAGTCGAATGCCGGCTCTGCCTGCCAGATGGCTTACATATTCCAGTCGGGTCCAGTCGATAGCACCAGATTCGAGGGCATCCGTGGCAGAAATCTCTACCCCCAGGCGCTCGATGCCGCGCCCACGGTATTCGGACAATTTCTCTTCGAACGGGAAGGAAAGATCGACCTTCGGTATAATTTTACGCGACGAAAATTGAGTGCAATATTGTAAATACTCGGCTTCTGCAGTGCCCAACGGCAGAAAGATACGATGTACTCCGGCCTCGAAGAGGAGGTGACATTCCGTTTCGGAATCCGGTGGTTCCACTAATGAAATTCCAATGGGAACATCGACCGCTTCGCGCATTTCCCGAATAAGATCCTGGCAGATTGTTTCCCAGGGCGCACGGTCCAGGAATTCCAGATGGAGCATCTTGGCATTCTCTTTCCGTAGTAATCGTGCGCGATCGATTGGGCTTTGCGAATAAATTTCCTGCTCGGAATGCCGAACTTCATGGGCGAGCATCGCAATTTGCGCTCCACAGACGCCGTGGACGATTGGAATCGAAGGAATGATCAGAACCATCGTTTGCCCGAAACCGAAGGGCACCTACAAAAAATCCATGAGCGGAATTCATAGCTCAGCGAATATGAGTCATCGCTACACGAGCCGCGCCGGAATCGGTAATCAGGTTAAGATAATAAACACCATTTGCGAGACTGGAGCCATCGAATGTGAAATCGTTCTCGCCGGCGGGGGCATTGCCATCCAAAAGCGTCTGAATATCCTTTCCAGCTACATCGGTGATAAAAAGCCGAACATGGGATGGTTGAGTTAACTGAAAGCCAACTTTCGTTTGAGCACGGAAGGGATTCGGGTAATTATCGAATAAACTAAAGTTATCACTGATGGTCGAAAGCCGCTCTACTCCTGCATTGCCCGCTGGAAGGAAAGCAGAATAAATACGTAGATTTCCCGCATCGTCACGACCATCTGTCCAAATCGGAATCGTGGTGCCGGGCGCTGCAAGGACTTGTGTGTATTCTCCAATTCCAAAATTGGCATTGACATCCATGACATGATTAAAATCCATCGGCTGCTTCGCGACGGGACTATTAGTCCACGTGTTGCCTTGATCGGTCGATTGTGCAATATAGTAACGCCCAATTTGATTATAGGGATCTTCGCGCCGGTCATACCAGGTTATCGATATTTTGCCCTTGCCATCCACTGCAATGCTGGGATAAAAATGGTCCGTATAGCCTGTAACCGTGTCATTGTTAATGACAGTTGGAACACTCCAGGTCATCCCGTTGTCCGTCGAGCGGCTAAAGTAGATGTCGGTTCCATGCTGTTCGTCGGAATCGATTCCTAACGCATTCCATACTTCGTACAGGTTACCGGTAACCGCGGTGTCGATCGAAAGATGAGGACAGGGGTAATTTCCGGGAGCCCGAATGCCAAAAATCACGTCTCCATTGGCCACGGCATCCGCAGAAGTTCCAGGAATATCGGCATCCGAAATTTTCA
The DNA here is from genome assembly GCA_021825235.1 of Bacteroidota bacterium. Lineage (GTDB taxonomy): Bacteria > Bacteroidota > Ignavibacteria > Palsa-1295 > Palsa-1295 > PALSA-1295. The sequence continues at coordinate 4,681 of JAKAIL010000006.1, forward strand.
CCGCCGGGCCAAACGTAGCTCCGCCGTCCGAGGAATAGACTTGGTAAAGGGCGTAGTTCAGGGTGTCGAGGGTTCCCATAAATGTCACATGCAAGCCCCCTTTGGAATCGACTCCTAAACTGGTGTACTGAACAGCTTTAAAGTCATTGGAACTTACCTGAACGGCCGGCAGCATGGAATCAACACCAGGAAGTTTTCGCCGAACCATCACCGCATTATTTCCAGGATCGACATGGGTCCATGCGACATAAAGCGTGTTTCGGTACGGGGAATGCGAGCGATCAACCGTTATCCATTCCTTATCATCAATGCCGCTTGTGGCCTGTGACCCGGAGTTTAGTGCGATCCAGCCGGTGCCTACATACCCCTTCGAAGGGCGAACCCACGTTTGGCCGCCGTTGGTCGAGAATGCCCAGTACATGCCCGTGTGAATCGTATCGAACGTACCTTCGGTATACAAGTCGATCCAGGTCATGTACAGCTTCCCATTCGCATCGTAAGCAAACACCGGATCACCACCTCCGAGGACAGACGCCTGCGGGTCGTAGGGGGCCGGCCGAAAGGAATTCCGGACCCAGGTAGATCCGAAATTCTTGGTATAATACAGCGGCATCTGAAGTCCTGTCAGGTTGAGTTCCATGTCTCCGACAACCATATTATTCGAATCCGTGGGATTGATTGCTGCATCCACTTCCGATTCCGGAGCGCTCATACTTATAACGTGTTCGCCGGATGATTGAGAAGTCTCCTTTTCGGTCAGCTTGCGGAACGGGCTGTTCACAGGGGGGTGTAATTTTTCCTGAACGATTCGAGCAATTTGTCGAAGCCGGTAGGAGGATGCTTCCTGGGCATGGACGTGACCGACTGCTAAAACGGTAAAACAGAAGAAGGTAATTTGGAACTTTCTCATGATGCTCCCCCAATAGAACGAGAACGAATAATTACTGTGGCGCTTTCATCTGGCGCTTCATCAATTGAATGTGGTCTATCATACCAACGGAATCGAAAAAGAGTTCGCCGGAACGGGCGATCGTTGCAAGATCTTCGACCAGGGGTTTGTCATCAGCTATCATCGTAAACTGTTGCTCGCGAAGATATTCCGCAAGGCGTCCCTGTTGATGGGCTACCAGTGCCGCCGTGTTAACCTTTCCGTCGAGGTTAATGACATTCGGAGCTACAAAGCTGGCCACGCCGGATTGCAACATTCCGATTTTTTCCTGGGGATGCTGTCGTGCCCATACACCGACATCATAAAAATCGGCTGCATTTTGCTGGAAAAATTTTGGGAAATACCGGTCCGCACTTAATAGAAGGCACAGCACGGCGGCTGCGGTAATTAGTGTACGCCCGAAACGACGTTTGACGCTTACAGCAGCAGCCATAGCCATGAGCAGGGACCAGCCAATCCGGGCCGGCTGGAAATAGCGTTCCATAAAATGCGGGGCGCGGAAAAAGAACGTGTAAAACACCAGAAGCACCAGAAAAAAGAGGAACAGCGGAAGCACGGTGTCCATGTGGAACGTTTTTCGAAGTGTTGGAAGGAGTTGGGCCTTCCAAATCAGGAACGAAATCGCGAATACTAAAAAGGCGAACCAAGCGGTCCTCATCGCGAAACTCAGGGAATCTGGCAAATAAATAATAAGGGAAAGAATGTCAGAGGTGGCTTGGATTGCCCGGTAGATATTTTCATGTGGCGGAAGCGGCCAAATATTTTCTGCCTGGCCGCTCGTCGGCATAAGGCTTCCGAAATAGATCCAGTTGAAGAGCCACCAGGGAAGGCTGATGAGAAACGCAACGGCTCCGGTCACAACGGCACCTCGCCACTCCGCTCGAATAACTAACAGCAAGACGATAATAGCAACGAGAATGGCCGTATCGATTCTGGCGAGTACTCCGAAACCAAGCACCGCTCCCAGGTGCCACCACGCCGGTCGGTTGAGCGTAGAAGCCGAAGATCGTCTGTTAACGATTTGGGTATAGAGAATCAGGGCAACGATGATAAACAGGGAGGCAAGTCCGGTTTCGAGGCCGTTTGTTAGCTGAATAAAAATGGAATAGGCAAAGGCCCAAATGGCAGCCCCAAAAATTGGGGCATTCGTCCGCTCTGCTCCATTGTGGCGCTCCATCGCTCGAAGAAGCACCGCAACAAACCACACGCACAGTCCGGCGATGGCGCCGTTCAGTATAAAGGTCCATCGTTCTGCCAGCCACGCGTTCGTTCCACAAAGCCAGAAGAGGGGAGTATAAAGCAGGACGAGAAGTGGTTGAAACCCATTGGTTAAAGTATGTCCGTCCACGCTTGGGACCAGTCCGTGTGCGATATTTCGTGCGATGGAAAATACATAAAATGCATCATCGGCATAGGGGTAGCCGGCGAGATCGCGTATAGAACGGAAGGCAAGAGGTACTCGGAGCAGGAACGCAAAACATGCCAGGGCAATGAGAATTTGACGTTCTTTTCGTTCGAATCGTTGCGTCATCGCCGGAGGATAACGCATTTTAAAAAGTAACATTCGGGGGATGTGCCGGGTAGGCAATAGCATCTCGATAATTCATCCAAATTGGGTCGCTTTTTATATTTGTTAAGGAACTCCTCTCTACCCCGAAAGCATTATAGTGGCTTGGTATAAGCGGGTGGTAGGCAAAAGACCTCACCGAGTACCGCTTTCCCGTTTGCGATACACTTGGATCTCACAAAGGTACTTAGTGGTGCGCGCTATGGAAATCCCTCCTTTTGCGTTGCAATGCTAAGGACTCTAACGAATTACGCAGCGCCGGCCCCGAATGTTTGTCGCCCGGCACAAAATTAAAAGGGATAAAAAATTTAATATTAACTGATCGGGATAGATTACGGGCAGTTGCATGGCCCGGCCTCCGATCGGCTCTTATTCAACCATAACTAACGATTCTCAGCCGCTGAGCCTTACGGTGGTACCGTTCTGTAACGAACGAGGTGTCTGCTTCGCGGATACTTCCGGACCGCGTAAAGTGCTCAACATAACAAAGGATTCAACACCATGATCACAATCATAGGCGGTGGCTTCTCCGGCCTTTCCGCCGCATATTTTCTCCACCGTGCCGGTAAAGATGTTACCCTGCTGGAGTGGTCCCGCGGTTTAGGGGGCCGTGCCTCGACGCGCAATGTTGGCTACCGGACCATGGATTCCGGTGCCCAGCGCATCGATCTTAGTCCACTCAGCGTGAACAAGCTCGAAACGGATGCGCGAGCGCTCTTGCGAGCCGTGGCCATCGAGCGCGGTATTCTCCAACTTGCTAAGCCGTTCCCTTCCCCGGTTTTCCGGTTCGACGGACGTTCCCTCGAAACGGCCCATCAGGTTGAAGTACCTAATTGGTATTATCTGGAAGGCGGAATGCGCGTTTTAGCCGATGCGCTCGTGAAGGATATTCCCGTTCGCTCCCACACACGCGTGAGCGATATTGTGTTCGGAAAGGACGGCTATACGCTACGCAATCAGCGAGGCGAGACCATGCCTTCCGATGGTCTGGTGATCGCGCTTCCAGCGCCATACGCGCTCGCGTTACTGCTCCCCCATGCGGAGAAGAACAAGAAAGTCAAACGCATCACGGATCTTTTCAATGATGTGAACTATGAGCCGATGATCGGCGCCATGTTCGGAACTACGAAAATTAAATTTCCGGAACCGTTCGTCTCACTCTACACGGACGATATTACGGCCCCGATTTTCTGGCTTTCGCAGGAGAGCTTGCGTCGTCCGCTTGGCATTCGTAAGAATGAAATGGCATTCGTGCTCCAGCTTGGAGCAGAGATCAGCCGCGAGTATGTGCTCAAGAGCGACAAGGAGACGTTCGTCGCCGTCGAGCGCGTATTCGAAGAAGTGCTCGACGTTGCATTGCCGGATATTATCTATGGCGATATTCAGCGGTGGCCGGCGGCGTTCTTGTCGTCTTCGCCCTTTACGGTGGATACGATTCAGCCGGGCGAATTCAAGGTGCCACTCTATCTTGCCGGCGATTACGTTGCCGGACAAAGTTCCATCGCTTCCGCCTTCTGGAGCGGCAAGCAAATTGCCGACCGGATCGCTGGCGTAGATACCTTCCAGTTTATTGAAGCTCCAGCTCGTGAGCAGGCGCGCCTTGTCGAAGATGAGTGGAAAGCCGTGATTCCGCCAGAGCGGAAGCCGCGCAAGGTCCAGAAGCCGCAGCGACGCCACGCGCAGAAGAAGTACGACAAAGAAAAGGGCAAGCGAGTATTTGTACCGGCCGAAAAGGAAGGACGGAAGTATGGCTCGAAAGCAAAGCAAGCTCCCAAAGGCCATGCAAAACAGGGGAGAAAAGGGCGGCCAGCTCCGAAACAGGGATGGAAGCAACAACGTCCGGGTGGTCAGAGGCCGAAGCAGCACGGCCAGCAATTTGGGAAGCGGCAAGGTCAGCCGTTCGGCCAGCGTCAGGGCCAGGGCCAACGCAGTGGTGGTGGCGGACGCCAATTCGGCGGTCAGCCACATGGCCAGGGACGCAGCTTCGGGCAGCGCCCCGGCGGGCAGCGGCCACAACGTCCGGCCGGCGGAAATCGCGGGCAGTGGGGTGGTGGCCAGCAGCAAGGTGGACGCGGAGGTGGCTATGGTTACAGCCAGCCCGGCCAGGGGCGTCCGTTCGGCCAGGGCCGCAAGCCACAGCAAGGCGGGTATCAGCCCTACGGTGGCGGAGGGTTCGGTAACAAGCCGCGGCCGCAACGCGAGCCGACAGTCTATTCGACGAATGTTCCGCAGCGCGAATATCAGCCTCGGTCGAGCGGTTATGAAGGACCAACCGGTCCGAGGCGCCCCCGCCGTCCCCTGGACGACGATAATATAGGCAACCGTTAATCCGAGAGGAAGGATTTAAGAGTGGGCGAAGCATAAAATGGCTTCGCCCATTTTTTTGCATTATTCCCAGCGCAGCGCAACCGCCGGGTCCACCTGTGCTGCACGGCGGGAAGGGAAGAGCGAACACATCATCGTCAGCGCCATCGAGCCCACGCCGACCGATAGGAAGTCCTGCCAGCGTAATTCCACAGGTAGGGAAGGAATGATATAGACGGTCGAGTCCAATGGGAAAAATCCAAATTGCTGTTGCAGTACCACGACGATCAGCCCAATCAGGCAGCCCGTCAGTGTGCCGAGAACCCCGACCAGCGTGCCTTGGTACCAATAGATATTCCGGATCCCCGAAATCGGGCTTCCCAACGCGCGCAAAAGGCCGATATCCCGTTGTTTTTCGAAGACGGTGAGCGTCAGCGAGCTGAAAATGCTGAAGGCCGCCACACCCACGATCAGGAATAAAATAATATAGGCGACCCACCGCTCGATCTGCATCACGGAATAAAGTTCCGTATGCAAGTCGTACCAGGACTGGACTTTATACTCAGAACTTAATTCATCCCGAATGTTATCGCGTACGTCATTGGCATCTCGCACGTCCTTCGTTCGCACATCGATGTTCGTCGCCGCGTTCGCCGGAATGTTAAACAGGTCGCGCGCAACCTCCGGGCTGGTATAAGCATTGGTGGCATCGTAGTCCTTGTTGTTGGCCGCAAAAATGCCCGTGACGTAAAGTGTTCGCATGCGAGGCGTCACCGGTTCCGTCAGAATGCGTTCGAGCCCCGACGGGCTATAGACTTCGAGACTATCACCCAGTTGGACCGCGAGTTCGTCGGCCAGTATTTGCCCAACTACGATGCTGTTCGAATCCAGCACCAGTTTTCCGGATTGGATGCTCTTCCCCAATCCGGAGACCTGCATCGCGGCGGAATCCGTAATGCCAGTCAGGTTAACGACCTTCGGTAGTGTGTAGTGTACCAGTACCGCCTGCCCGCGAACGGCTGGGGCTGCTGCAGTAACGTCAGGAATGTTCTTTACAACGCGGATGACGCTGTCGGCATTGGTAATCACAGCGGTGCTTTCCGTCGCTGAAGTATCCGCCGAGGAGATGCGAACGTGTGGATCGAAGCTGACATAGATATTCGTGACGACCGAAGAAAAACCATTGAAGACCGAGAGCACGATGATGAGTGCCGCCGTGCCAACCGCCAAGCCTACGATCGAAAGAATGCTGATGATCGTGATGAAATTCTCGCGGCGTTTCGAGAACGCATACCTTCGGGCGAGAAAAAGTTCGTAGCGCATGAAGCAGACACAACCTTCAGTGGCGCGCTTGTCATTCCCAGGAAATTGATCGAAAAGTGAGTGTGGGATGAACCTTCGCTTCACGCTGTTAGCAAAGTTCTATGCCAGAAACTCCTCAACCGGACCGCGTCCGCGTGCTTTTTATTGGTGATGTTGTGGGCACGGGCGCCCTTGCCATGCTTACGAAAACGCTGCCGTCGCTTGCCTCGAAATATGCATCCGATTTCGTCATCGTCAACGGCGAAAACGTCGCTGAAGGCAAGTCGCTCACGAAAAAGCAGGCGGCAGAAATCTTTAACGCCGGGGCCAAAATAATTACGACCGGTAACCACGTCTGGGACCGTTGGGATGCCCGTTCTCTTATGGCCGAAGACCGCCGCGTCATTCGGCCTGCAAATTACCCGCGCGAGAATGCAGGCTCTGGATTTGCTATCGGCGAAACCAGAAGCGGGATCCCCATCGGCGTTATTAATTTGCAGGGCCGGACCTACATGCAGACCATCGACTGTCCGTTCCGGGTATCACACTGGGCACTGGATAAAGTCGGCGAGCGCACGAATATCATTATCGTGGATATGCACGCGGAGGCCACCGCCGAAAAGCAAACGATGGCCCGCTACCTCGATGGCAAAGTGAGCGCGGTACTGGGAACCCATACGCACGTGCAGACCGCGGATGCGCAAATCCTTCCTGGCGGTACGGCCTATATCTCCGATGTCGGGATGAGCGGCCCCTACGAAAGCGTGATAGGAATGAAAATAGATGTGGCCGTCAAGCGATTCACGAACCAGACTCCGTATAAATACGAAATCGCGACCGATGGAATCCGCATTGCCGGCGTGAACCTGACTATCGATGTGGCCACGGGTGCCGCACTCGAAATCGAGCCATTTCTTTTCCCTGGATTCGAACGAACGCGCGCAGCCGGCCCGCCTTCCGATGTGGAAGAAACCGAAACTGAAACGCTCGTGGCGGCCGCTACGGAAGAAACAGAGGTATTGGAGAATAACGCTTCCCAGGAGGAAACGAATGACTGAAGCGCGCGTTATCGACGGTAAGCGCATGGCGGCGGAAATTCGCGAGGAAGTGCGAAGGGAGGCCGCCCAATTTTTTGATACGACCGGCATTCGCCCGCGCATAGTTTTTATCCTTGTTGGGAACAATCCTGCCAGCGAGGTGTACGTTCGCAACAAAGGCATTGCGGCCGAAGAGGCCGGGTTTGCGCATGAGACGAAATCGGTTCCGGTTGAGACCGAAGAGTCTGCTCTGCTCGACATGATTTTAGCTGTTAACGAGGACCCTGCGACGCATGGCCTGCTCGTGCAGTTCCCACTGCCACAGCAGATTCGCGAAGAGCGCGTTATCGAGTTGCTTGCGCCGGAAAAAGATGTCGATGGATTCCATCCGCGTAATGTGGGGCGGTTGGCCATTGGGATGGGTAATTATTTCGCCCCGTGTACCCCGCTTGGCGTGATGGAAATGCTTTCGCGAGAACGCGTTCCCGTGGCTGGCAGGCATGTTGTGATTGTTGGGCGGTCGAACTTGGTGGGAAAACCGCTTGCGCTCCTGTTATCGCAGAAGAGCCCCAAAGCCAATGCGGTGGTAACCCTTGCGCATTCGGCGGCCGGCGCAAAATTAGGCGACCTTACTCGGGAAGCGGATATTCTCATCGCTGCGATGGGTGTGCCACGCGCGATTACCGCGGACATGGTGCGTGAAGGTACGGTGGTCATCGATGTGGGGATTAACCGCATCGAAGACAACACGCGCGCCTCCGGTTCACGCCTGGTTGGTGACGTGGATTATGATGCGGTCCGGCACAAAGCCAGCCTCCTCACCCCGGTTCCCGGCGGAGTCGGGCCGATGACGATAGCCATGCTATTGCGAAACACACTTACGGCGGCACAACGGCAGACATTGAAAAGGCAATGACCCTGAACACGATTGGCATTCTTGGCCATGAGAACCCGGCGCTCGTAAGCGAAACGCTTGCTCGCGTTCTTGCGAAGCTTGCAACTACGTTTCCGAAGTCAAAGCTATTAATTTCGGAGCGAATTGCCTCCTTCGTTCCTCGTTCCGGACTACCATCGCTTTCTCTGACGGAACTTGCGAAGCAAAGTGATCTCATCGTCTCGATTGGCGGCGATGGAACGATGCTGCTCGCTGCGAGGGCCATTGCCCGGGCGAATCCGGATGCGAAGCTGATTGGGGTAAATGCCGGCAAACTCGGATTTCTTTCCGAGCATCCGCCGGAAGAAATTGATGCGTTGTTCGAGGACCTTGCCTCGGGTAATCTGGTGAGCGAAGAGCGGCTGATGCTCACCTCCGAACTTCGCACCGCGGCCGCGGAGCCTATGCTGATCAAGCAGGATAATCTGGAGCCGGAGCGGAATAACCTGCAGCAAACGAAACTCACGTTGGATGCGCTCAATGAAGTGGTCATCGATAATTACGGCTCGACCCGGATGTTGACGCTTGAAGTGCAGGTGAACGAGGCTTTGCTCGGTGTTATTCGCGCCGATGGCATTATGGTGGCGACGCCCACGGGTTCCACCGGTTATGCGGTGAGTGCCGGTGGGCCGATTGTCGAGCCAACAACGCCAGCGATGCTGATTACGCCGATCGCGCCGCACTCGCTTAATGTGCGGCCCGTGATCGTTCCGGAAGGGGCAACCGTCCGTATTCGTGCGCGCGAGGAAGAAACTCGGCAGGTGCTGGTCGTAGCCGATGGTCAGGAGCAGATCGTGGTTTCCACTCCCGCGGAAGTCATCGTGCGGGCGGCGGCGAAACGTCTGCACCTTCTGCGCCGGAAAGAGCGTAGCTTTTTCGATTTGCTACGGACCAAATTATTCTGGAGCGCGGATACTCGGGACGCCCGGCGCTAATTCAATCGAGAGAGTTCCTCGCTTTTCGCGGCCCAATCGTAAAAGAGCTTGTCCAGTTCTGATTTAATATTGGTAAGCCGAGCCGCATTCGTTTTTGCGCGCTCACCATCGCTATAATATTCCGGATCGTACATCGCGTCTTCGATCGAGAGCTTCTCTTTCTCCAATCCTTCAATCTGCTTTTCGATTCGGTCGATTTTTGCACGGAGCGGTTTCTCCCGCTGGAATTTTCGATTCCGTTCCTGTGCTTCGTTTCGTTTCTGTTCTGCATCCTTACGGTTTGGGGTGGGCGGAGGAGTCGCAGATTTGGCCATTTCAACTTTTGGCGCTGCTTTTACTGCAGAGCGTTTTGACCGAATTTGTTCCAGTTCCGAGGCGCGCAATTCTACAAGATATTCTTCCAGCGGTTTTGGGTATTCACGTACCTTGCCATTGCCGAAGGTGATGAGGCGGTCGGTGAGATCTTCCAGGAAGTCGCGGTCGTGCGAAATTACAATAATCGTTCCTTCGAATTGCAGTAAGGCTTCCTTCACAACTTCCTTCGATTGCGCGTCCAAATGGTTCGTCGGCTCATCGAGGATTAGCGTATTAACCGGTTCCAGCAACATTTTTGCCAGCGCAAGGCGGGATTTCTCGCCGCCGGAAAGCACGCGCACCGGTTTGAATACATCGTCGCCCTGGAAGAGAAACGCTCCCAGGAGTGTCCGCAATTGCGCTTGCGAGCGTGGCGCGGATTCGATCCGCGCCTTACCCCACGATGGTGTAGCAGAAGCTCCCGCATCATGGAACAATTGTGCTCGGGTCACTTCTTCGAGCGTTTCCAGTACTGTTAAATTTGGCTTTAAGGCTTCTGCCTGGTGCTGGGCGTAATAACCAATGGTCACATTGTGGCCAGGTGTAAGCGTTCCTCCTGTTAAGGGCTCCTGACCCGCGAGGATTTTACCCATGGTGGTCTTGCCTTCACCATTCTTGCCGAGCAATGCTACGTGGTCTCCACGCTCGATGCGCAGATCCACATGTTCGAACACATGGTGATGCCCGTCATACGATTTTGCTCCGCGCTCGATTTCGAAGACCATGCGGCCTGAGGGCTGCGCCTGAGCAAAGCTGAAATGAACGGCCTTACCGTGCGAGGCGAGCTCGATTCGTTCCATTCGCTCGAGCATTTTCAGGCGCGACTGTGCCTGCCGGGCTTTCGTTGCTTTGTAGCGGAAGCGCTCGACAAAGCTTTCTAACTCCTTTCTTCGCGCTTCCAGATTGGCAGCCTGGGCCACCAGTTGTGCCTCGCGCTCGGCTTTGGTCCGTTCGTAGTATTCGTAGTTGCCGGGATAGACTTCGATCTTCGCACGCTCGATTTCTGCCGTTCGGTTCGTGACAAGATTGAGGAAGGAGCGGTCGTGCGAGACCATGAGGATGGTCCCATCATAGGCTTTCAGAAATTGTTCGAGCCAAAGCAGGCTTTCCAGATCGAGATGGTTCGTCGGCTCATCGAGCAGGAGCGCATCCGGATGGGCTATCAGTAGCTTTGCAAGCAAAAGCCGCATTTGCCAGCCACCAGAAAAAAGCGAGACCGGGCGGCCGTAATCCGATTCCTTAAATCCCAGTCCCACCAAAATCTTTTTCGCATCACTTTCCATTTCGAATCCTCCGGCAGCTTCGAAACGGTGGTGCAATTCGCCAAAACGATCGACAATTTTCAGGTATTCTGCGCTCGTATGGTCCTGGCTGGGATCCTCCATTGCTCGCTGAAGCCGAGCCACTTCCTCTTCGATTTCGATCAGGTCTTCCCGCGCTCGCATCGCTTCTTCGAGGAGCGTTCGTGCCTGCGCATCACGATCCAGCGTCGGTTCCTGCGGCAAATAGCCGATGTGGTATCCGGTGGGTGTATTAACGTTCCCGGACTCCGGCTCATACATGCCGGCAATGATTCGGAGCAGGGTTGTTTTACCGGCACCATTGGAGCCCACGAGGCCTACGCGATCGCCGGGCCGAATGGTGAACGTAACATCACGGAAGAGAAAATCTCCTCCGAATTGCATAGAAAGATGTTCGAGCGCGATCAATTACGAATTAGGAAAAGCAAGCTGAACGCATAACAAGAACATGAATGTTTCTTGGGTAATGGAATTCGAATCGGATCCGAAAAAGGCGGCGCTGAATTTTAAGCCGGACGATGTGAAGCGCGCGCTCCGTTCGCTCATTCAGGCGATGCCGAAGTAAGACGGTGTGATGGAGGAGGAAGTTCCGGGCCGGAAAGTAATGCGATGGCAGGATAGCCGCAGGGTCTTATGGTTCCCGTCATGAAAGGGTTTCCGTAGCAAGTGGCGCGAATTCAGATTTACGTGAGAGCAAGATAACTGCCACTGCCGAAAATCCGGAAACAAGTGGAAACAGTAGTCGAATATTCTGTGTGCTGAAAATCATGGCCCCGGCGATCGGAGTGATAATCGAAGCGATCTTTATCGGCAAATAGGCGAAGGACATGATCCGCGCGCGCATATCGTCCGGAATAACTTTGGTAAGCAGACCAAAGGAATTCGAGAAGATCCCGCCAGTCATGCCCATGCCGATGGCCCAGCTCGTCGCAAAGAGTGTAAGCGTTGGCGTGATAAGCGGCAGGCACCAGAGCACGATATTGATGAGGATCGCAATCCGGAGAACTTTTTCGAGGCCATATCGATCCGCAAACCATCCGATTGCGGGACCAAAGAGCATCGTAGCAAACCCGCCAAGTCCCATAATCCATCCAATGCGCGTCGCCGGGTCGAGCGAGGGGAACAGGCTGTTAATAGTGATGGCGCCGAAGGCATCGGCCAGCAATGGCCCGCAAAAGAGAATCGAGAGAATGAAAAAGACACTCCAAATCGCGCGGGTTCCTGCGATCACGCTCAACGATTCTTTCGCCATTCGAAGGGCGGAACTGTTGCGCTGGACTTCGTACTGCTCCCGAAATCCCACCATCAGAAGCAGCGCCGTGAAAACCAGCAGCGCGCAATCCATCATCATGAGCCAGTGGAACCCAAAGCGATCGACCACCGGGCCGCCCAGCAGCGGACCCAGCGCAACTGCAAAGGGGACGACGCTATTCATGATCGAATACGACAGGCCAATTCGCTCGCTGGGAACATTTTCGGTGAGCGAGGTCATCATGAGGCCGCTGCTGCCGAGCGAGAACTCCGTAATGGCTCGTGCAATCACAATGACGAGCAGGCTCGCCGCAAGGCTCATGGAAACGCTTCCAGCCAGCAGAATAAACATAGTGCGGACAATGAGCGGCTTTCGGCCATATTTATCCGCGAGAGCGCCCCACATAGGAAGGAAAATTATCCCGAAAATACTGCAGCCGGCCGTGATCAGCGCGACATAGTAGGCAGCGTCCACTTTGGAGATGCCGAGTTGGGTAACGAAGAGCGGAAGAAACGCAATGAGATGTCCCCAGAACATCGCTTCGATGAATTGGGCAAAGCTAAAAACAAAGACGATTTTCCGCCACGGGTTCAACGCCGGACTCATGGTTGAAGACCTCGTCTGGTTCCCTTTCTGCGGCGAACGAACGCGAGGCGATGCTCGCCGCTCGGACCTTCTTTGTTGAACGGCAGCACCGAGATGGAGCCGTCCATTTCGAGAATTGCCGTTTTTACTTCGGAGAGGTCCGAAAACCCATGCTCGCGAATTTGCTCCTCTAATTCTTCCGGGCGGATCGATTCATGCGTTAAATTCGACATTACAAACCGCCCGTTATGGACGAGCAGCCGTGGCTCGCCGGTAATAAGCCGTCCCAATTTTGTTTCGCGAAACAGCAGCTTCGTAAGGATTATATTGAGCAGGATAAGCGTAAGCGCCGCAACGATTCCGCCGATAAGAGAAGTATCGCTGCCGACCATGGCGTTCTGCACCGCATTGGAAACGAGCAGAATCAGCGCAAAATCCACCAGCGATAGCTGCGAAACGTGCCGCTTGCCCGCCAGCCGAAAAGCGGCGAGAATGACAATGTACACCGTCATGCTGCGCACGGCGATAGCGACCAGCGAATTGAATTCCATAGTGACCGCCGAGAACAGCCAGGACGCGATTATCGCTTCCGCATTACCGAAGGGTTATCCATTTCGATTCCGAAGCCCTATCCGTTCGGACCGTTGAGGCAGGCTGCCATCGCAGAAAAAATTTCGCCCCAATTAAAAAGAGTAAATCTTTCCGGTGTGAAGTTGGTTCAACCTATCGCTGAAAGACTTTCTGCTGCTTCGGATCGTGTAATGCTTCATTCGGGTCAGGTGGGGTTTCGGCGTGTTGAATTTTAGGGTTCTCTCAATTCAAAGAAATTGTGTAACCCGAGCGAAGTTGCGCGTTTTATTGCTGGGACGTCCGCGATTTGCTTGCGGGACTTCTCTTATGTAAAACGTAGGGATTTTCCTTTTTGATTATTTAAACTTGCTTCTCATGCGATTCTCTAAAGTGTTCTTTTCGTTCTCGACATTTCTATGTTTATGTTTTGCGCTCACCTCCGCCCATGCACAAACTCAAAAAGGGATTCTTTCGGATGGCCGCGACTTTTATGTCGCGCAACTCACGCCGAGCCTTGCCGGCTGCTCGCAGTTGAATCCCTATCAATCCTATTGGGTGCTCATTAGCTCCTACTACGATTGTACCGTAACGGTGACCTATTTCAACCCGGATGGGAGTGAAACGAAGGGTCAGAACTATATTCTCCATGCCAAGAATGGGGATTCAGTCCTGCTCGATGAGAGCTTTATGAACCCAAAGGATGCCAATGGAAACCCCATTAATCTGAGAGGGGAAGTTCCCGAGTACACATCCTGTCATATTCATGCGACGCGTCCGATCAGCGTATCCTATTATTCGACGGGTCCCAATAGTGGAAGTCTTTACATGGCCCTTCAAACCGGGGCACTCGGTAAAACCTACGTGGTTGCCGCGATGCCCGCCGATCCGGGCCTGGGCAAAGCCACGGGATTCCGTGCGACGTGCCCGGACGATTCATCGAGCTCAGAATTCGCGGTCATCGCCGTTCAGGATAATACGACCATAACGATCACCCCGAATGGTTTAACTCGCATGGGCGATGTGGGCGTTAGCTGCGGCCAAGGCGCGATGGGGAAGCCGTTTCCTTTTACTGCCGTACTGAACCGGGGACAGGTCTATTGGGTGAAATCCACGAATGATGATTTGGCAAACGATCTCTCCGGCTCGGTGGTGCAAGCGGATAAACCCGTGGCCGTCATTGCGGGTTGTGAGTCGGCATTTAATGGAGAAACCGATGCGTCCGTTCGATCGGACGAACAACGCAATATGTCGGTCGAGCAGATGATACCAGTCGATTTTTGGACGGATAAGGATTATGTTAGCATGCCCACGGCCCAGGACCCCGGCATCGACCCGAGCGTGAATTCGGCCGGCAATCAATATAAGGTTTTTACCTATAATCCAGGGACGCAACTGACGGTTGCGATTAACAAGATCAGCCCTTATCTTAATGTGGCGTTAGATCCGTTCGAATGCCCGCCGCTGACGTATGAAAATGTGGAGGATGGAATTGATATCAGTTCCAATAATTTGCCCGGCGCGGACACTGGTAATAAGATCATGGTGGAGGAATACCAGTACCGGCAAATGTCCAGTGGAACTGCCAATCCGAGTCTGTCGCCGGAACAAATGAACATTATCCCACTCTCGCGTTTCCGGACGAGTTATATGTTTCAAGTTCCCAATAATGAATACTACCAGCGTCAGCGGCGCTTTATCAATGTGATTGCACTGCGATCGCAGCTTAGTCATATCTATTTGATTCACAACGGTGGGAGTCCTGCAAACCTTTCTGCTCTGCCTTCCTACGGCGGAAATATTAGCATTCCCTATCACCCGGAGTTGGTGGGTCGTTCCTACGAGGTTTCGGGCGGGGCCTATTATGCGTATGGCGATAGCGCGTTTGCCCTGTACCAATATGGGGACCTCGGTTATGATCTCGATCATGACCTGGGAGATAACGATGGTGATGATTACTTTTTTTCGTATATGTCCACTTGTGGGCTTTCGATGGGTATCGATGGTGCGGCTTCTCCGTCCATCTCGGTTGACACCATCTGTGGTACTGGATGGAATCTTCGAGTTGTCGATGATAATCTGCTGGACCGCGGTATCTCGACCGTAGATATACTGAATGATCCGAATGGCGTGCTTAAACGAAAGCCGGGCTCGGACTCCGGCTATACCAGTCAAAACGTCGATTTCGATCCCGTTAATTTCACCGTGGTTCCCGGCGATACTGTCGTAACAGTTGCCATCAAAGTGGATAATCCATTGCAAGATGCCTGGGCTTACGTGTGGGTGGTCAATGGTGCCGGTAATGATACCGTGATTTACCTACACTATAGCGCGCCGAAGTTGAGCTTCCTTTCGGACCAGGCGCCGAATGACGATTCGATCAATTTCCTCAATTCCTCACTTGGGGCGGATACCTGCGCACGAATGGTATTCAAGAATCTCGAACAAAAGGGCGGACAAACCTACCAAATTACGGGCTACCATTTCGCCCAGGGCGGTCAGGGATTCCGCGTAACCGGCGCGCCGAAAATGCCAGCTACGCTGGCCCCGGGGGACTCCGTTGTATTCGACGTATGCTTCAATGCTGCGCAGGCAGCGCATGTCTATCGAGATACGCTCATTGTAGAAACGGATTGCCCCAAGGCGCTTGCGCCAC
The DNA here is from genome assembly GCA_021825235.1 of Bacteroidota bacterium. GTDB lineage: Bacteria > Bacteroidota > Ignavibacteria > Palsa-1295 > Palsa-1295 > PALSA-1295. The sequence goes on from JAKAIL010000006.1 coordinate 20,424, forward strand.
TCCTCGGCTCGACGCAGGTCGGCCAGATCAATGCCGGCGATTATGATTTTGGGCAGGTATTGATCGGGCATACGGCGTGTCATACCATTCGCGTGTGGAACTCCGGCGCCGCGCCAATCACCCTGACGAAGCAGTGGGTCCTCGATAACATGCAAAACTTCTCCTTCGAGGATTCGGCGAAACTCCCGCTTATTCTGGATACCGGAATTGCCAACAGTGTGAACCTGACCTTCTGCTACACACCGACTCAGGATACCGCAGAGGATACCGCCACGCAGACCTGGGGTTCCGATATTCCGGAGCCGTTCACGCATATTGTTAAGGACTTTAGCGGACTTCGTGGATATGGCGTCAAACCAGTACTGGCCTGGAATATCCCAGTGCAGACGATCAATACCGAGTGTGACACGCCGAAGACCGTGCGCTCGATTCTTTCCGATTCGGGAACGTTCCAAATCACGGTTGACTCCATTGGAATTATCGGTCCGGATGGTACAGAATTCACAATCGTGGGATCCAGCGGACCAACGCCCCTCACGCTGCACACTGTTTCTTCCGGCGATCTCGGCCATTGGGTCGATGTGAAGTTCACGCCGGACTTGAGCAAGCCGCTCCCAGCCCGCTGGGCCGACCGCCACGATACGTTGGTTGCCTACGATCAGGATAGTATCTATCCCTTGGTCGTATTGAACGTTGAGGTACATCACGCGGAGGCGGATCTTTCGCCATCGTCGGTCGATCTGGGAATAACCAAGCCCAATGTGCCGACACCCACGAAGAAGATCGTCGTTACCGATGGCGGTGACGCGCCGTTAATTGTGGAACAGCTTACGATCGATACACCTTTCACGATTGTGCAGCCGGGGTCACTTGCGGTGGGCGATACTATCATGCCCGGTACGAGTGACACGATTATCGTACAAGGGGAAATGTCATGGAATGGCAGCGACACTGGGTATGTCACCGTCGTCGGGACCACGCCGCTTTGTACTACCAGCCAACTTCCGGTTACGATGTCCACTTCCAACATCAGGGCATACGCGCAAGGGACGAATGTTACTCCGACATACATCTGTATGAATAGTGAGGATAGCGTTTCGGCTCGTGCCGATGCTTTAAGCGTGCCGGTCAAAGTGGTGTCGGCCCAAATTATTGACGATCCCATGCACCCAGGTGAGGGTGTGGACTTCGAGTTCTCGTCGAGTAATAGTAACATGCTTACGATCGATTCGACGCTTGCGCCAGGCGCCGAGAAGCGCTTTGGCCTGCTCTACACGCCGAACCTGAAGCAGGGTGATACCGCGGAGGTTGTATTCACGTTCGATACCGCATCCAATCCCGGTATAGCGCCGTGGCGGGATACCGTCATCATTACTGGCATGGGCCTGCAGGAACACACGACGATAAGTGTGCAGAATGCACAACCGGGACCGTACATCGCGGCGACCAAGTCGGACTTCCAGGTGCCGATTCAAATGACGCAGCCCATTGCCGGAGGAGCGGACATCCATTCCATCCAGATGGATATCACTTTCAAGCGCGACATATTCCAGCCGCTCAATCCACCGGTCGTGGCCGCCGCTGGGTACAAGGTAACGAATGCCGTCGTCGATCAATCGAGCGACCCCGCGGTGCTGCACGTAACGCTTGCCAGTACGAATGGCCAACCGATCGACTCCGCCGCCGTGCTCGGGAATATTCAGTTCCAGGTTATGGTCGCGAAGGATACGACGACAAGCTTCGTGGTCTCCAACGTGTCGTTCCAGAATTCGGCGGACCAGAGCGTGTGTTATGTGCTGCACGATACGGTGCCGGCCACATTCGTTCCGCAGGAATATTGCAGCAATGGCATGTTGCGCGGCTTTATGGCGACGGGTGTTCTCACGTACGGGATTCAGGACGTGCACCCGAACCCGGCGACGAACAGCGTCCATCTCGGTCTCGATGTGAACGTGAACAATCTGCCGCTCTCGGTGGAACTCTATAACTCGCTCGGGCAGCTTGTCCGCACGTACGTGCATGCGCAGCCGATGGAAGCGGGCCTGCAGGGCATGGACCTCGACCTGAACGACGTGCCCAGCGGCGCCTATTCGCTCCGCGTCACCGGACCCGACCGAACAACGGCCCGGATGATCGTGGTGCAAAAGTAGCGCACGCTAAAAAGACTTTAGCGAAGAAAGGGTAAGGCGAAAGCCCTTACCCTTTTTGTGTTGGGCTGTAAAAAATTTACAGTGAGGATAAAAATATTTTACACTTGATCGCTTCGCTTGCTCGAAGGATTGCCGGATTTGAACTGTTTTGGCAACCGGCGCAATAATTGAATCAGACAAGAAAACCAAATAGTGAGCGATCCCACGTTTTAGAGCGAGCAGTCCTATACCCTACCCACACCGAAACGCCACCGCCCCGATATGGCAACCCTTGGTTTATCGCGATACTCTGCAATCACGTTCACAATTCATTCTTAATCGCCATGAAAAAGACATGCTTAGTTACCACCGATCACTCGCAAGGTAGCTATTTCGTTTCTGGATGGTTCCGGACCCGGCAATTCAGGAACCCAAAGTGCTTCATTCACAGGGCATTATTAACCTTAACAATACTCACATTTGCCTTAGTTGGCGCGAGGGCACAATATTTCGACGCAACCACGCAGCCGACCATAGCATGGAATGGTGGTGACTTCACTTGGGATGAAGCATGTTCCAATCTCGGACAATTTGTCGTAGCAGCTTCCACGACAACCGTCCGCTTAGTGGGCAATTCTGCTTCGGTTGAGGCCTCTGCGGGCTCGATTTCCTGTTCTGCGGATGCCGACTATGACGGAGACGGGGACTGGACACCCGATCCAGCGGTGGCGACTAACCACAGTTCGAATGTCGGTATCGCATACGTCTCAAATAGCGCCGATCATCTGACATTATATATGAATGTCATTCTTCTAAACAACTCCACCGGTTCGGCCCCCGGCGATGGGAAGATTAGCATCCTGAATAATTTGATGAGTTCATCATTGCCTTCACCGCAAGTGCAATGGTCGCTTCCGAAAGATCGAAACGGCAACCTCCTAGGTGTGGAGAACATCTCAGTTGCAATGGATCCCCAGTTCATGTATATCGCCTACATGGTCGAAGGCTCACCCGGCTGGAACTATTATTATGCTGTCGTTAGCCTGGGAGAAAATCCACAGCTGGTAAATGGGCCAGTTCTTATTATGACCCCTCCGACGAATGGTGGGGGCATTGCTGTTGGCAATGCCAGACCAACCGTTGCGTGCAACCGTTGGCAATATTCGCACGATAATGGTGTGATCGCTTTCACATATCAGAACACCGGTGGACGTTTCCAGCCTGCCATAGTCTATCCTGACGACGGCCCGGGTTCGGCATCGAACATCACAGAACCCCCTACGCCGACCGAGTGCCTCTGGGTCCGTGCGGTAGATTATGATAATCAACCCGGTTCGGGTAATCCGATTCCGGAAAGGCATTACTTCTATGCCTATCAGAATCTTCCTACGTATGCAGGGACTGACCTTCTTTCCACAGATAATGCGGGAACTGTATGGGGGCCGGTCACTACGACACTGCAGCTTTACAGTCCTGGTGGTGTTTATGTTCCCTCTCCGGGTGTCGGCGATGGTTACATTAATCATAATGTTTATTGTGATTACGTCGATATAGAGACTGGCGTGCAGACGCTTCGTATCCTCGGGCAGCAATGCACGATAAATCAATTAGTTGCATCGGGTGGATTTTTCAGCATTTTTTCGCTTGGATGCAATCAGATGGGAACCGTTATCCCATTTAACAATGGTGGTGCTCCGCAGATGTGGCGCGGCTTCTGGCCATTTAGGACGGACATTGCGGAAAATACGCTTGCCACAGGCCTCTGCAAAGTCGAACCGAATGTCAACCTTGCAATTCAAGGTGTGGGCGTGGGAACCGCTGCGGACCTGGCAGCGCTCCGGAGTGATACCTTGCGGATTTATGCCGAAAGCAATATCGCGCCAGCTCAAATGTTTCAGTTTGCCAACATTAACCCGCCCGGTCCGCCACCAGCCCTGTGGGCGGGCGAACATCCTTCCAATAACTTGGATGTCGATCCGGTTCAGGCGAGAGGAGAAATTATTTTGGATAATGGCGCGGATGTCGATTTTGGCGGAGCCGAACAACCACCATTGGCCGGAGCAATTCTTCAAGCCCGCTCCGATGGCTCAATCGACTATAACGGTGCAATATTCAACAATGAGGATGCCGATCTCATCGGTTGTACCGGAGAAACGCGGTCTGGCGATGAATCTGGCAACACTCGCGGGTTCTGGTGGATGAATAAGCCGCTCTCCTTCGACCAATCTGCAACCCAGGGCGGAGACGTATCTGTCACGCATGGTATTTATGCAGGGAGTACGTTCGGGGGTGTGAAAGGCCAGATATTCTTCTATCCAGAAAGTGCAACTAATGTTCCCTTTCTAACCATCAGCGGGCAAGGTTCCGGGATGAACTTCGATTCAACCTGGGTATGGCTTTGGTCCACTAACAATAGCCAGTTCGTGGATCAAATTTGGGCGGAAGATGCTAACGACGGTCATGGCCCGCCTTCAAACTTCATATTCACCAACGGGGAAATCATAAATCAAAAGGACCAAAATAACGGCTACTTCATGAGCGGCTCTCGGTTTGAGAACCGGCCGACAAACCCGGGAAGCGCTGCTGCGCTGCAGATAAAGGGCTTGGATAACATCGATATTACCAATAATATCATTCTCTACACGCAGTTTAACATTACAAACCCCGTTACTACCGTCAAGTTTAACTCGAACCGCACCGAAAATATCCAGAATCTTATCGATTTGAAGTGGACAAATCCCAGCCAATTTGGCGGTCAAATCAATATCGACGGAAACACGTTCGCGGACGATTGGCCATTTGGTTCCGGAAACTTGAGCGATGCAAGCCAGACCATCATTTTCGACGGTATCACCGTGCCTGTAAGCGATCAATGGATGGTCCATTGCGATGGTAATATCTTTTACAATCATTCGGCCCCTGATGGCGGTACCGATCTTTATAACCCTAATTCCACAGCTGTACTGATCAAGAATGGAGCCGATGTCGATGTAACTGATAATTATATCGGCGGTTACGGTACTGCCATCGATAATCAAATCTTGACCAATGCCTACGCGTTTTATTGCAATAATTTTATTTTCCAATCCGATGCATGTCCACCACGCGGCATTGGAATTCTCGAAGAAAATTATCCGGGCGCCGTCTATCCGAAGCTTAATACAACTGCTGATTTAGCGGTTGGGTATTGGGCTAAGGGAACGAATGCGAGCACACCCATCGCAAACCAGTTCGGTTCCAATAATTCGGCCTTTGTCCTTATTTCTGGCTATCCCGCCCAGTTTCTGGTTACGATCGGACCGCTTGCGCAGGGGACCGAACCGGGAACCGTTGGAGCGGAATTTTCAGGTCAGGCAGCAACGCTTCTGTACGGATCTCACACCGGAGCCGATGATTATGCTGGGTTCAATCAAATGGGGGGCAATACCGAAGCACAAGTCAAATTGGATGATGATGGAAGCCAGGATGCTCAACCGGTTTTTGGCTTGCCAAATAGCAAGCCATTTCCCCAGCCATGCACCGGCGAAACCATGAACGGCGATTATGGGGAAAACGTCTTTACCGCCCCCACTAACGCTTACCAGTTTGAAGCCAACAGTTCAACTACCTATCAATTGGACTATTCGCTGACTGAAAATCAATGGCATCCGACCAGCATTGCAAATACACCATCGAATTGCTGGCACTTTAATTCCGATGCTGGTATGCACAATGTAAGTTACCTGGATATCGGCGATGGCTCTGCGACGGGTTCCTTTATTTGCAGCGCAAGTGGCAAATATTATACAAAAAAGAAGGACGGCACACCGCTTTCTGTGCTCGATAACAGGAACCCATACAATCCAACCGACACTCAATGGCTTTATTTCGAAGCATTACCGTGGATTGGCATAAATAATCAGTTCGCACTCGATACTATGCGGATGTTTGTAGAACGGTTCCCAAGTTATCGTCCGCTTATTCCCGCGGCTTTCAATTTCACTGCACAAATTGTCGCACGAATGGCCGATACAGGCGTTTACATCGAAAAGCAACCCTGGATCGATCAGTATAACTGGGCAGTAAGCATCTACACCAACGATACAGAAAGCTGGTATCACATGCAGGTATTTTTTGCGATGGGAAACGCAGCGCAAATGTTCAGCCGGAATTTGGCAGTGAACATCTCCTGGAATATGATACGCTTATTCCCGTGGACCTATAGCACCGATTCAGGGATTATCACAGAAATTCGTGGCTATCAAAAGGAAATTCCCGAAGACACTACGCCGTTCTACATTATGCAGGTTCCTCCTGTTCCGTATGGGTCGAACGCGGTAACGGCTTCGGCTCCGCAAGGCATTTCACTTTCTGCGGTTCCCAATCCGGCAAATGGAGAGCTCACTGCAATTGTGAACACGACGTTTTCCGCACCGGCGGAATTGGAACTCTTCGACGATCTCGGTAACCGGGTACAACGGCTGCCCTCGCCGCGACTCGAAATGGGAAACAATCGATTTAATTTCGATTGCTCGGCACTTCCGGCTGGAAATTATTTCCTGCGCCTTGCGGCATCGAATACCGTGAAGACGGTGAGCGTCACCATCCAACATTAAGCCATGAAATTAGCTCTGCCTTTTCTGATTTTCTGCGCGCTCGCGCCATCTGCGGGCGCGCAGTGGGTGAAAATATATGAGTCGGGCGACGGTTCCACGACTTCCATGCTCGTTGAGGATTCCGATGTATTTGTGGGAGTAGTCGGTGGGCTTTTCGTAACATCTGACAATGGAGATTATTGGACCGCAATCGACGCCAACCTTCCTTACAATTATGGTATAGAAGCACTTACGGAAATGGGCGAGACGATCATTGCGGGTGGTGGTAATGGCGGTGCAATTTTTCGTTATGTAAAAAGCGATACCGGGTGGGTTTCCTACGGCGATACAATCCCCGGCGCATATGTGCTTTCGCTAATGTCTGAAGGCAGTAAGCTCTTTGCAGGGACCTTCACAGATACTTACCGTTCAACCGACTCGGGGCATTCGTGGAAGCTTTTGCCCTCCGCGCCGCACTATGTCGAAGATTTCGGAATATTCGATTCAGATGTTCTTGCCTCTGTCCGGGATAGCGGCGTTTATCGTTCGTCGGACGCGGGTTCCAGTTGGAATCGCTTCAATACCGGCCTTGGAAGAGACTCTAATTTCGTTTCTGCTTTTTTTGAATTCGGTAGAACTCTTTTGGCTGGAGCCGGCGGCGATGTCTTCAAATACGATAGGAATGACTCTTCATGGATCAAACTGGATTCCAATCTTTTCCCTTTTGCTTATATAAGGGATTTTATTGCCGTCGGCCCCAATCTTTTTATGGGCACTGATGGTGCTGGTGTTTGGCTTTCGAGAGACTCCGGCTTAAGCTGGGATTCCGTCAATACTGGTTTAAGTTATCCCAGCATCGGGGCAATTTGTGCTGATGCTAAGTACATTTTTGCTGGAGATTATAAGGGCGATATCTGGCGCCGTCCACTCGCCGACTTTAATCAATCCAGTATCCGCACAACTTCCACTTTGGCGAATGAAATGTGGACATTCCCCAATCCGGCTTCGGAGTCACTGAATGTTTCCTTCACTTTGCCACATGCGGGGCAAACCCTTATTCTCATTTACGATGAGACTGGCAACTCCGTAAAATCCATTGTAAATGGGCAACGCGGAGCCGGTGCCAATCAAGCCAAGGTCTCGCTGGTTGACATGCCGAGCGGGCATTACTTTGTCCGGCTCGCATCCGGTGGCGATGTGATAACCAAGGAGCTAATCGTGCAGCATTAGGTCTCTGATGCATGAAAGATTCTGCAAGCCCCGCTAGTTTTGGGCGGGGCTTCCTTTTTCAAAAATATTCTTTGAAAGTTCTTGACCGGCCATAATTACATCCGTATATTAGCATCCGCTTATATGGGCACCATGCCGGGTAATGGGATGGATTATGAATGATGAGATTCGAAAAATTTCATACTGAATGTGCCTTTCAAGAGGAATGAGAAAAATGAAAACAAAACGCAATTGCGAGACTTCCGTCTGTGTGGCGAGGAGATAGACCCCGTAGAATACGCCCCACAGACGCATTTCTTTCCGCCGCCAATTGTTTTGAGTGCCTATGGCAAAACTCAACCAGGCAACCGAAACGCGCTTAAAGGAAATTGACAAAGAGCTGGCGGAGCTTCAGGAGAAGCGGACGCAGCTTCGCTCGCATTGGGACCACGAAAAAGGCCTTATCAAAAGCATTCGCGGCGAGCGCGAGGAGATCGAGCAGCTTCGCACGCAGGCCGAGCAGGTCGAGCGCCAGGGCGATTTGGGCAAGGTCGCCGAGATTCGGTACGGGCGCATTCCACAGATCGAAAGCGATCTCAAAGCAAAGCAGGACGAGCTGGAGAAGCTCCAGAAAGACCACCAGATGCTCAAGGAAGTGGTCGGCCCGGAAGATATTGCGGAAGTTGTTGCGAAGTGGACTGGCATCCCCGTGGCCCGAATGCTGGAAAGCGAGCGGGAGAAGCTGCTTAAAATGGAAGACCGCCTGCACGAGCGCGTCGTTGGGCAGGACGAAGCGGTTACCGCTGTGGCGAATGCCATCCGTCGTTCCCGCGCCGGCATGCAGGACCGGAACCGTCCCATAGGGAGCTTTATCTTCTTGGGTTCCACCGGTGTCGGCAAAACGGAATTGGCCCGATCGCTCGCGGAGTTCCTCTTCGACGATGAGCACGCGATGGTGAGGATAGACATGTCCGAGTACATGGAAAAGTTTTCGGTTTCCCGGCTCGTCGGTGCGCCGCCGGGATATGTGGGATATGAAGAAGGCGGCCAGCTTACCGAAGCCGTGCGGCGCCGGCCGTATAGCGTGGTGCTGTTGGACGAGATCGAGAAAGCGCATCCGGATGTGTTCAACATTCTGCTGCAAGTGCTGGACGATGGCCGCCTGACCGATTCGCAGGGCCGGACGGTCGATTTCAAGAATACGATCATCATCATGACTTCGAACATCGGTTCCCATCTTATTACGGAGCAGATGCAGAAGATGACCGAGTCCAATAAGGACCGGGTTCTGGCGAACTTGCGTCAGCTACTGCTGGCCGAGCTTCGGAAGACGATTCGTCCGGAGTTCCTTAACCGTGTCGATGAGATCGTGATGTTCGAGCCCATCAGCGAGGCCGATCTGCGGAAGATCGTGGATATTCAGGTTAACCGCGTCATCCAAATGACGGAGAAGAATGGCATTCATCTTGAAGTCAGCAACGATGCGCGCGACTGGCTTGCCAAGAGCGGCTTCGATCCGGTGTATGGGGCGCGCCCCCTCAAGCGGGTCATACAAAAGGCGATTGTGGATCCGCTTTCTATTCGATTATTGGGTGGAGACATCACAGCGGGCGATACCGTGAAGGTGGACCATACGGAGACAGGGCAATATACATTCGAGAAACTTGGATCGGCCAATGAAACATGAACGCTTCGAGTTATACTCGCGGGAAGGCGAAATTCTTCGAGCTGACTTGCGTTACGTTCCGAGTGGCAGTCCGAAACCCGCGATAGTATTCCTTCACGGCTTTAAGGGCTTTAAGGATTGGGGGCCGTTTCCGACGATGCTCGAAGAGTTAGCGAAGGCTGGCTTTATAACGCTGGGCTTCAATTTCTCGCACAATGGTATCGGCGAGGACCTCATGACCTTCACCGAACTCGAGCGCTTCGCACGCAATACCTTTACGCGAGAGTTGGACGAGACGGACGATGTGCTCCATGCTTTGGTGCTTTCCGAGAAAGTTCCGCTGCCGGCGGAAGAATTCGATCGCGATGCGATCGGACTGATGGGACATTCGCGCGGCGCATCGCTTGCGATCCTGGTGGCATCGCAATCGAGCCTCGTTCGAGCGGTCGTCGGGCTTTCCCCGGTGAGCGATTTCAATCGCTTTAGCGAGCGCCAGATCGAACTGTGGAAGCAAGATGGGCACCTAGCGGTCCAGAACCAGCGGACCAATCAGGAGATGCGGTTAAATGTGAGCCTGCTGGAAGATTTGGAATTGAATGGCGAACGGCTGGATATTTTATCCGCCGCTCGGAAACTGGTCCGGCAGGAAAAGCCGCTGCTACTCATCACCGGCGAGCAGGACTTGACAACTCGGCCCGAAGAGGCCGAGGCAATTGCTACCGCCGCCGATGGGCCTTTCACGGAGTTGCGCCTTATCCCGAACACAGGCCATACGTTCGGCACGGAGCATCCCTTTAAGGGAATAACGCCGGCCTTTCGTAGGGTTTTGCGGCTTACAGAAGGATTTTTGGAGCAGTATCTCATCCACGATCAGATTCCCCGGCAGCCATAAATAGCACGAACGCTCGGAACTGAGCATTCGAATCTCTTCGTTAGGGACGCCCGCTGAAGCGGGTTAGGAGTGAGAATAATATTAAGGAAACTCTGATTAAGTTTGGATTCCCGCATTCGCGGGAATGACAGAAATGGAGATCATGGCGCAAAGCGCAAAAAACGACATCTTCCTGTCATTCCCGCGAAGGCGGGAATCCCAGATTCAGACTTAATCAGAAATTCGTTAATTCTTCATTCTTAATTTTAATTAAGCGCCACCCTAGCTCAGTTGGTAGAGCAGCTGATTCGTAATCAGCAGGTCACCGGTTCAAGTCCGGTGGGTGGCTCAGGAAATGAAGTGTTGGGATCCGTGACGTTAGTCACCTTTTGCGGGGTAACCGTCCTCGATTTTTCCCGTAAAAGTTACACGGAGTTGACGGGTTTCACCCGTCAGATATTGCAGCCCTTGGTGCTGCTATTTTATGGGAATACGCACTTGTCGAACACCACCTATCCTGAATTAAGCGAGCAGCTTGTCGAAGAATTTGGCCCGAATGCGAGCTACGTAGAAACATTATTGGACCGCTACCTTTCGGCCCCGGACCTGGTCGATGAAAGCTGGGGAAGCTATTTTGCAGAACTGCTCGGCAAACTACCGCAAAATGGGAGATCGAACGTTCCAGCTCCTGTCATCGAGCAACCGAAGGTCCAAACGAAGCCGAAGACAGTATCCTTTACCGATGGCCTTCCATTAGGGTCGAACCAGGAACTCCTTCGCGGCGGAGCAAAGAAAATTGTCGAGAATATGGAGCAGAGCCTCACGGTCCCCACCGCGACTTCCGTGCGGCTGGTTCCCGTGAAGCTCCTGGATGAGAACCGGCGCGTGATCAACGAGCACCTGGCTGCAGGGGGGAGAGGCAAAGTTTCCTATACCCACATTATCGCATGGGCTATCCTTCGCGCGCTGGACCGCTTTCCGCAGATGAATGACGGTCTGGCAATAACCCAGGAAGGACCGGCGAGGGTAAAGAGACCCGACATAAATTTTGGCGTTGCCGTGGATATCGAGCGAAAAGATGGTTCCAGGAGTCTGCTCGTGCCGAATATTAAAGGAGCGAACAAAAAGACCTTCGCAGAATTTCTGTGGGCGTATGATGACATTGTGGCTCGCGCTCGTTCGGGCAAGCTGGAAATTCCGGATTTCGAGGGAACGACCATTTCTCTCACGAACCCGGGCACGATCGGCACCGTAGGTTCCGTGCCACGCCTGATGGCTGGTCAGTCCATGATTGTTGCATCCGGCGCTATTGAATATCCGGCAGAATATCAGGCGATGGCCCCGGAAGCGCTCTCGCAGCTTGGGGTCAGCAAGGTTGTCCAGATTTCCAATACCTACGATCATCGTTTAATTCAGGGAGCGGAATCCGGCGCCATGCTTGCGCAGGTTCACGAATTACTGCTCGGCAAAGACGAATTTTACGAGCGCATTTTCGGCGATCTCGAGATCCCTGTTCGACCGTTCCACTGGTCGCCAGATACGAACCCGGTGCTCCTTCCGGAACCGGCCCGGGAACGCCTGCAAATGAAGAAGCAGGCGGGCGTGCTCGACATGATCAATGCGTATCGGGTCCGAGGGCATTTGATTGCCAATCTCGACCCACTGCACGCTGTTGCGGTTAGTTACAATGCCGAACTCGATATTGAAACGTATGGCCTTACTATTTGGGATCTGGACCGCGAATTCGATACCGGCACGCTCGTTATTTCTGGCCCGCCAACCCTGCGCAAGATTTTAGAAACGCTTCGAAAAGCCTATTGCGGGACTGTTGGAGTGGAGTATCGCCATATCCAAAGCCGGGAAGAGAAACTATGGATACAGCAGCGTGTGGAAGGCCCACCGGAACCGGTCCCAACGGAAATACGCAAGCAAATTCTGTGGAAGCTGATTTCCGCCGAGCAGTTCGAGAAGTTTCTGCACACCAATTATCTTGGGCAGAAGCGCTTTTCGATTGAAGGTTCCGAGACGCTGATTCCCTTGCTGGACCAATTGGTGGAACGCGCTGCGGAGCAGGGTGCTGACGAAATAGTCTTTGGTATGTCGCACCGCGGGCGCCTGAATGCCATCGCCAATGTGCTGGGCCATTTTTGTGAGCGCATCTTTGCCGGATTCGAGGGAACGGTACATCCGGATTATCCAGCCGATGAGGCGGATGTGCGCTATCATTTAGGCGCGAACGGTTCTCGCGAAACGCGCGGGCGCATGCTTGCTCTAACTCTTGCCAACAATCCCAGCCATTTGGAATCTGTCGATCCAGTGATGGAAGGTATGGTCCGGGCTAAGCAGGATAAGTTAACTTCCAACGCTGAATCGAAGGAAGTAGAGCCGGCTCGCCGGGAAAGCTGGAAGAAGATAATTCCCGTTCTCGTACATGGCGATGCCGCTTTTGCCGGTCAGGGCGTCGTAATGGAAACATTAAATCTCTCGAATCTGCGTGGCTACCGCGTTGGTGGAACGATACATATCGTGGTCAATAACCAAATTGGTTTTACGACGAGTCCGGAGTTTGGTCGCTCCACGGTCTATTCTACCGATATTGCGCGGTTAACGCAGTCGCCGATCTTCCATGTGAATGGCGACGATCCCGATGCCGCGTATCGAACGCTTATCGTTGCGTTCGATTATCGCGAGAAGTTCCATAAGGACGTCGTAGTTGATCTCATTGGGTTCCGGCGTTTGGGCCACAATGAAACCGACGAGCCAAGCTATACTCAGCCACTCATGTATTCGCGAGTCAAGCTCCATCCCGGTGTGCGTGAGATTTATTCTAAGCGGCTGATCAAGGACAGTGTCTATTCCGAAGCCGAGGTAAATGCGCTAATCGAAGAGAGAAAACGAAGGTATTCAATCGCTCTGGAAGGCGCTAAGAAGATTGCTGCAAGCCAAAAGAAACCCAATTCGATTCCTGCTTCCGTTCCAGAAGCGGACGGTTCGGAGGTTATTGACACCGGAATTAATCGTGAAATGATTTCTTCCATCGCGCAGCAAATAACGATTGTGCCGCCCGGCTTTCATCTCAATCCCAAAATGGTGAGCCAGCTTGCACGACGCACGAAGATGGGAGAGGGTTCCGTTCCGGCAGATTGGGCCTTCGGGGAAGCGCTTGCGTTCGGTTCCCTTGTATTGGAAGGTACTCATGTACGACTAAGTGGTCAGGATTCCGGCCGTGGAACGTTCAGCCAGCGCCACGCCGTCCGCTACGATATTGAAACGGGGGAAGCATGGGCACCCCTCGCGCATCTTCAAGGTGCTCGTGCTCGCTTCGAGGTGCTCGATAGCTCGCTCTCCGAACTTGGTGTGCTGGGCTTTGAGTATGGATATTCCATAATTGCACAGGACGATCTCGTGATCTGGGAGGCCCAGTTTGGCGATTTTGCCAACGGCGGACAGGTCGTGACCGATCAATATATTTCGGCTGGTGAAGAAAAGTGGGGGCAGCGATCACGGTTGGTGATGCTCCTGCCGCATGGGTACGAAGGGCAGGGGCCGGAGCACTCCAGCGCGCGATTGGAACGATATCTCCAACTTTCGGCAGAGAATAATTGGCAAGTAGCAAACCCGACCACGCCTGCACAATACTTCCACCTGCTCCGGAGACAAGTTAAACGGGAGGAACGGAAACCGCTAATCGTGATGACACCCAAAAGCCTGTTGCGGTTGCATGCAGCCTCATCGGCCATAGACGATTTTACGAATGGTGGTTTCATGCCAGTATTGGGAGACCCTATCGCACCCGAGGGGGTTAACCGTATCGTGCTGTGCTCCGGGAAGGTCTATTACGATTTACTGGAGGCACGAGCCGATGCCCGGAGTGTGGCGCTCGTCCGCCTGGAACAATTATATCCATTTCCGGCGCAAGGGCTTGCACAAACAATGGCCCATTATCCTAATGCCAGGGATCTCGTCTGGTGTCAGGAAGAACCGAAAAACATGGGGGCGTGGAACTTTGTAAGGGGTCGCATGGAATCGTTGGGAATAGCATTGCCTACACGCTATGTAGGACGGGCTGCCAGTTCCAGCCCGGCAACGGGCTTCTACGCCATCCATGAACTCGAACAGCAGCGGTTGGTGAGTCAAGCTCTTGGACGATGAACTCGGTGCGCGTAAAGTCGCTATGAGCGGGAATTAATAATTCGCGGCACGTTTGCGCTGTGATACGATGCTCGTATCGGCGTTATATGATTGAACGCGATGATTCTAAGGGGGGAGCCGTAACAAGGCCGGTCACGCTCGGAAACCTCGCCGATCGTTGCTTCTGACCTGCCGCTTCGCCAGCCGGTCATCGGAGTCAATTTACTAATTCAACATTTTACCGCA